>DATFRN010000001.1:0-25889 GCA_035263165.1 Acidimicrobiales bacterium
GTTGGACACGGCGAGGTCGATGGTGTTCTTGCCGGTGAACGACCCGTCCGGGTTCGAGCCGAGCGTGGTGTCGGCCACCATGAACCGGTTGGAGTCGGGGTCGTAGTGGCAGATCACGTCGATGACCTGCGGGCCGATGACACCCGTCGTGCGGTCGATCGCCGCCGGGTAGCCGAGGAACGTGTTGAGGTCCTGGACGCCGGCCACCACCGCACCGCTGCGGTCGTGCACGCGGATCACGCTGTTGACGGCCTCGACCACGAACCCGTTGCCGGCGCACAGGGCCTGGTCGGGCGGCTCCAGCGAGAACTGGTTGCCGTTGTTGGCCAGCCGCTGGTCGCGGTGGTTGAGCCCGGGCACGCTCGCGGCGGCATCGCTGACCGCGAGCGCGCTGGAGTTCACCTTCGGCGGGTTGAGCGGCTTCTTCGGGAACGGGCTGCCGCCCTTCATCGCCGGGTTCGCACGGTTGAACTGGCCGGCCTCGCCCCGCTGGGTCGTGGCCACCAGGTCGTCGCCCGGCGCGTCGCCCTCCTCCTCGGGGCGTCCCTGGCGCAACTCGGGCTGTTGCAGGCCCTCGGCGCCGAACGGCAGGGCCCGGATGCTCGTCGTCCCCGCCGCCGGTATCGCCCGGGTCCCGCCCCCGGGCGCCACCTGGGCCCCGGCGGGCGTCACCACCCCGGGCACGGCGACGAACGAAGCACTCAACAGCAGGGCGATCGCCCCGGTTGCGGCACGTCTCATAGTGGAGACCCCCAAATGTCAGCCACCCACCCCGGTCCGTAGCGTCGCGCATCGGAAAGGTGGCTGCACTCGGCGCACGTCGCTTGACCGCTGCGGGCCTGGCCGCCCTATTCTCGTAAGAGGTTCGAAAACTCCGGGGGGACGATGGGGAACTATCTGGTGATCTCGGCCGACGGGCACGCCGGGCCGCCGTCGGACGTCTACCGCGACTACCTCGACCCCGCCTTCCGGGAGGCCTTCGACGCCCACCAGGCGGAGGTCCAGGCCGGGCGGATGGTCAACACCGACTTCGTGGCCGAGTGGGACGAGGAGACCGGCGACGCCGAGATGAAGGCCGGCTACGACCCGGCCGTGCGGGATGCGGTCCTCGACCGGGAGGGCGTCGCCGCCGAGGTGCTGTTCCCCGACGCCGACGTGCTCGGCACCGGCCGGCTCGCCAGCTCGCCGTTCGGCTCCGGCCTCGGGTCGGCGGCCGGCGTCGACCCTGCCGCGGTCAAGGCCGGCGCCCGGGCCCACAACCGCTGGCTGGCCGACTTCTGCGCCACCAACGCCGACCGCCGCATCGGCGTGGCCGTGGTCCCGATCACCGCCGGCATCGACGACGCCGTGGCCGAGGTCCGGGCCGCGGCCGAGGCCGGCCTGCGGGGCGTGCTCATCCCCACCCGCTGGTTCGACGCCCCCGCCTACCTCGACCCCGGCTACGACCCGGTGTGGGCGGCCTGCGCCGAGACCGGCCTCGTCCTCCACACCCACTCGGGCGCCGGCCCGGCCGACTACCCGCTGGGCCCCGGGTTCGTGTCGATCTACGCGGCCGAGGCCTGGTGGTGGGCGGCCCGGCCGTTCTGGGTGCTGGTGCTGTCGGGCGTGTTCGAGCGCCACCCCGGCCTGCGCTACTCGATCGCCGAGAACGGCGCCTGGTGGGTGCCCGATCTGGTCACCCGCATGGACGAGAAGTGGGAGGGCGGCCACAACACCCGCAAGTTCGGCGACGTGTTCCGGGTCGACCTCAGCATGAAGCCGAGCGGCTACGTCGACCGCAACTGCTTCTTCGCCGCCTCCACGCCCGGCGCCGACGAGATCGCCCGCCGCCACCAGATCGGGGTGGACAACCTCATGTGGGGCAACGACCTGCCCCACCCCGAGGGCACCTATCCCCACACCCGGCGCTGGATCGCGGAGCGGTTCGGGGCCGTGCCCCCCGACGAGACGGCCCGCATCCTGGGCGGCACGGCCGCCGCGGTCTACCGGGTCGATACCGCCGCGCTGGCGGCGACGGTCGACCGCATCGGCCCCACGACCGAGGAGGTCCACGGCGCATGACGGGGCTCACCGACCTGGAGGGCCGCGTCGCCGTCGTCACCGGCGGCGCCAGCGGCATCGGCCGGGCACTGGCCGAGCGCTTCGCCGCCGAGGGGCTGAAGCTGGTGGTGGCCGACATCGAGCAGGACGCGCTCGACGCCACCGTGGAGCACCTGCGGGCGCGGGGCGCCGAGGCGCTGGGCGTACGCACCGACGTCACCGACCCGGCCTCGGTCGAGGCCCTGGCCGACGAGGCCTACATGGCCTACGGCGCGGTCCACGTCCTGTGCAACAACGCCGGCGTCGGGCCGCCGGGCGGGCTGGTGTGGGAGACCACCCCCAACGACTGGCGCTGGACCTTCGGCGTCAACGTGTTCGGGGTGGCCCACGGCATCCAGGCCTTCGTGCCCCGCATGCTGGCCGGCGGCGAGCCCGGCGTGGTGGTCAACACCTCGTCGCCCGACGGGCCCATCGCCCCGCTGCCCCAGGCGTCGGTCTACGCCGCCACCAAGTGCGCGGTGACCTGCCTGACCGAGTGCCTGGCCGCCCAGCTGGCGGCCGAGGGGTCGGCCGTGTCGGCCGCCGTCTTCTACCCCTCCGGCAACGGACTGCTCGACACCGGCCTGTGGACCTCCGACCGCAACCGCCCGGCCGAGCTGGCCCGCGAGCGCCCGCGGTCCACCCCGGCCATGACGGTGGCCGACCTGCGGGCCAAGGGGGTGCCGGTCCAGCCGCTCGACGAGCTGGCCGACCTGGTGGTCGACGGCATCCGCGACGGCCGCTTCGTGATGGTGCTCGACATGCCCCGCCACGCGGCCACCCTCCAGTCCCGGGTCGACCGGCTCACCGAGCTGGCCAACCCCACCGAGGTCCACGCGGTCGGCTGAGCGATGGCCACGACCGAGCTCGTCTACGACCCCTACGACCCGGTCATCGACCGCGACCCCCACGACGTGTGGCGGCGGCTGCGGGACGAGGCCCCGCTCTACCGCAACGACGAGCTGGGCTTCTACGCCCTCAGCCGCTACGACGACGTGCTGGCCGGGCTGCTCGACTGGGAGACCTACTCGTCGGCCCGGGGCACGCTGCTCGAGATCATCGACCCGCTGGCCCCCGAGGCCGACGGCCCCTACGAGGGCTCGCCGATGATCTTCACCGACCCGCCCTACCACGACCTGCTGCGGGGCCTGGTCAGCCGAGCCTTCACGCCCCGGCGCACGGCGGCGCTGGAGGGCCGCATCCGCGGGCTCTGCCGCGACGGCCTCGACGCGGTGGCGGGGGGCGGGCGCTTCGACTTCGTCGAGGACTTCGCCGGGCCGATCCCGGCCATGGTCATCGGCGAGCTGCTCGGCATCCCCGCCGCCGACCAGCGCCGGCTGGGCCGGTGGGCCGACCAGCTCATGCACTACGACCCCGACCTGGAGACGGGTGACGAGATCCAGGGCATGCGGCAGATGTCGCCCACCAAGCTGGAGGGCGTCACCAACCTGATGGCGTACCTGCGGGACGCGGTGGAGGAGCGGGCGGCGCACCCCGGCGACGACCTCGTCTCCGGCCTCCTGGCCGCGGAGATCGCCCGCGATGGCGGCACCCGCCGGCTCAGCCGGGGCGAGGTGATCTCGTTCTTCCTGCTGCTGTTCACCGCCGGGTCGGAGACCACGGCCCGCCTGCTGGGCTGGAGCGCGGTCCTGCTCGCCCGCCACCCCGACCAGCGGGCCCGGCTGGTGGACGACCGGTCGCTGGTCCCCAACGCGGTCGAGGAGCTGCTGCGCTACGAGTCGCCGTCGCCGATCCAGGCCCGCTGGGTGACCCGCGACGTCGAGCTCCACGGCCAGGTGGTGCCGGCGGGGTCGAAGATGGCGCTGCTCAACGCGGCGGCCAACCGGGACGGGCGCCACTTCCCCGATCCCGACCGCTTCGACGTCGGCCGGCCGATCGACCGCACGCTCGCGTTCGGCTACGGCGCCCACTTCTGCCTGGGCGCAGCTCTGGCCCGGCTGGAGGGCCGGGTCGTGCTCGACGAGGTGCTGGACCGGCTGCCGGCCTGGGAGGTCGACGAGGACCGGGTCGAGTTCGTGCGCACCACCACCGTCCGGGGCCCGGCCCGGGTGCCGGTCAGCTGGTAGTGCCCTGGCCACGAACGTTTGCGCCCCGCCACGCCGGCCAGCTTCGCCGCCGGACGGCGTCCTCGTCGTCGACGCAGCTATGGCTGCGCCTTCCTCCTGCGTCCTTGCCGGCGACGAACCTGGCTCGCCGTGACGGGACGAACGTCCGTGGCCAGGGCACTTGCGGGATGGGCCTCGTCGATCCGCGCCACGACCGCCGCGGCGTCCTCGCCGCGCCGCACCGCGATGCCGCACAGCACGGTCACGACGCGGTCGCGGAACGGCGGCCGGCCCGAGCCGTCCAGCAGCGCCCGCAGGTGGGGCAGGTCGTCGCGGTCGTGGGCGGCCACGACCGCCCGCAGCCGGTCCCCGACCGGCGTGCCGGCCTCGGCCGCGCCCCGCTCGCGCAGGGCGGCGACGGCCGTGCCCAGCGCGCACGAAGTGACCAGCTCGTAGGCCTCGTTGGCGTCGCGCACCGCGAACCCCTGCTCGACCAGCAGGCCGAGGATCGTGTCGACGGTGCCGGCGATGGCGTCGGCCGGGATGGCGCCGTCCAGGTACTGGGCCAGCAGCCCGGGCCGGTACATGAAGACGTCGCGGTTGTAGCCGGCCCACTCGTACAGCCACACGGCCCAGTGCTGGCCCGAAGGGACCGGCAGCGGCACCCGGCTCACCGAGTACTCGGCCGCCACCCGCATCAGGTCGTCCTTGCTGGAGACGTGGTGGTAGAGGGCGGGGATCGACACGTCGAGGTGATCGGCCACCGCCTTGAGCGTGAGCCCCTCCAGGCCCAGCTCGTGGGCGGCCTCGGCGATCATCTGGCGGCTGATGCGAGGCGGGCGGCCCACGCAGGGACGATACAGTTCTCTACAAGCTGTCGAAAACTCCCGGGGGGACGGACGGCATGACGGACCAGACCACCGACGATGCCGCCCTCGGGCCGCTGGCGGCGACGGCGCCCAACCACGAGAACGGCGGCCTCCCCGCCGGGCTGCCCATGCCCCGCGACCCCGGGCTGCTGACCGACCTGGCCGCCCGACGGCGGGTGACGCAGTTCCGGGGCGACCGCTACCCCTTCGGCGTGCCCAACGGCTGGTTCGTGGTGGCCGAGGCGGCCGGCCTCGCCCCCGGCGACGTGCGGGCCCTGCACTACTTCGACCGCGACCTGGTGCTCTACCGCACGACCGGCGGCGCCCCCCGGGTCATGGACGCCCACTGCCCCCACCTCGGCGCCCACCTGGCCGTCGGCGGCCGGGTCGAGGACGAGTGCCTGCGCTGCCCGTTCCACGGCTGGCGCTTCGACGGCGAGTCGGGCACCTGCGTCGAGATCCCCTACGGCGGCGTCACGCGCATCCCGCCCAAGGCCCACGCCCGCTCGTACCCGACGCTCGAGCGCAACCACATGATCTGGGCCTGGCACCACAGCACGGGCGGCGACCCCTTCTACGACGTGCCCGAGGTGCCCGAGTTCCACGACGACGACTGGCTGCCCATCGTCGTGCGCGACTTCGAGATCCGGGTCTCGGCCCAGGACATGGCCGAGAACAACGTCGACTTCGCCCACTTCCGCTACGTGCACGGCACCGACGGCATCCCCGAGGACGACTTCGTCACCGACGGCACCTACAAGAAGGCGGTCGGCGGCGGCGGGACCTTCGTGCGCGAGGGCTACGGCCTGGGCCTCGGGGTGCTGCGCATCGCCGGCTACACGACGTTCCTGTCGTCGACCACGCCGCTCGACGCCGGCAACGTCCACGTGCGCTGGGTGTTCACCGCTCCCCGGGCCAACGGCGAGGACGCGGCCCGGACCGCGGCCGACTCGTTCTGCGCCGGGGTGAGCCAGGACATCCCGATCTGGGAGAACAAGGTCTACCGGGACCCGCCGGTCATCACGAGGACGGAGAAGCTGATCCTCGAGCACCGGCGCTGGGCCGAGCAGTTCTACTCGTAGGCGGGGGAGACACCATGACCAGCTGGCTGGGGCAGTACTGCCTCAACGTCACCGACCTCGACCGCTCGGTCGGGTTCTACGAGGCCCTGGGGCTGGCCTGCACCAGCCGCACCGAGATCCCCCAGGCGTTCGAGGCGATCGTCGAGAACCCGGCGGGCGGGTCGAAGCTCCAGCTCGCCCGGCAGAAGGACCAGGACGGGCCGCTCGATCGCGGGACCGGCTTCTGGAAGCTCTACGTCGACACCCGCGACATGGCGGCCACCTTCGCCGCCGCCCGGGCGGCGGGCGCCGCCGTCGAGTCGGCCCCCGAGCGCCTCGACCGCTGGCCGGTCACGGTGGCGTTCGTGCGCGACCCCGACGGCTACCTCGTCGAGCTGGTCGAGCGGCACCCGTGGGGCGACGACGCGCCCGAGGGGACGGCGTGGCTCGGCCAGTACTGCCTCAACGTGGGCGACATCGAGGCCTCGCTGGCCTTCTACCAGCTGCTCGGGCTCACCTGCACCAGCCGCACCGAGATCCCCCACGCCCACGAGGCCATCGTCGAGCAGCCGGGTCAGGGCGGGAAGCTCCAGCTGGCGCAGCAACTCGACCAGGAGGGCCCGGTGCGGACCGGCTCGCTGTGGAAGCTCTACGTGAACACCGACGACTGCGAGGGACTGCACCGGGCCGCGGTGGATGCAGGTCACCCGTCACTCGTGCCTCCGATGCAGCTCGACCGCTGGCCGGTGACGATCGCCTTCGTCGGCGACCCCGACGGTTACCAGGTCGAACTGGTCCAGCGGCACGCCGGCTGAGCCGGCGTGCCGCCGACGTCTGGCGGGACCGCCGTCAGGCGGTGCGGTGGCCCCGGCGGTTGAGCACCCAGGTGGCGGCGAGCAGCACCAGCACCGAGCCGACGATGGCACCGACGATGCTGCCGAGGTCGAAGGCGTCGTTGTCGCCGATGTTGAACAGCCCGGCGAAGATCAGCCAGCCGACGAAGGCGCCCACCAGTCCGAGCACCAACGTGGCGAGCCACGACCTCCACCCCTCCATGTGCTCGAACGCGTCGTTGGGGATGACGAGGCGGGCGAGAGCACCCGCCACCAGGCCGAGGATGAGGGCACCGATCATGTGGGCCTCCTAGTTCGGGTACGCGAGTCGTACCACGACTGATTGGACCGGTCCACGACGGAGAGGTTTCCGATCGGCGTCAGTTCGGCGGCCGGCCCTCCCGGGCGAGCGTGGCGTTCGACCAGGCCGGATCGCCCGTGACCTCGTCCCCGAACCAGTCGGGCGGCTCGAACGCCTCGGCCTCGGCCCGGGTCGGGAACTCCACCTCGACCACCGCCAGGCCCTCCAGGTCACCCCCGTACAGGTCCACCTCGGCCGTGACCCCGCCCAGGTCGAGCCGGTGGCGGACCTTCTCCAGGTGGCGGTCGCCGGCCATGGCCCACAGCTCCTCGAAGTCCCCGGCCCCCACCGGCACCTCGACCTCGCCCCGGACCAGGCCCGAGCCCGACTTGGCCGTCAGCACGTGCGTCGCCCCGTCGCTGCGCACCCGGACCTCGACGCCGCCGTCGACGGCCAGGTAGGCCTGCCGCAGCCGGGCGCCCCCGCCCAGCCCGTCGGGCGGGCGGGCCACCCGGAACTTCCGCTCGATCTCCGGCATCGCCCTACCCTCCCAGACCGGGCGACCTCAGTGAAGGGTGGCCCCCGGCTCGGCGGTCACCGACGTGCCGGCGCTCCCGTCCACGATCCGCTCGATGTCCGCCAGCGCGCCGATCGCGGCCCGCCGGCCCGTCGCCTCGACGAACTCCGCCGCGGCGGCGACCTTGGGGGCCATCGACCCGCCGGCGAACCGACCGGCCCGCAGGTCGGCGGGCGTGACCCGGTCGAGCCGGCGCCGGTCGGGCGTCCCCCACCCCTCGTAGACGCCGTCCACGTCGGTGGCCATGACGAACAGGTCGACGCCCAGGTCCCGGGCCAGCAGGGCGCTGGCGAGGTCCTTGTCGATCACCGCCTCGACGCCGCCCAGCGTCTCCTCCTGCCCGGGCACCCAGGCCGTCGGGATGCCGCCCCCGCCGGCGCAGATCACCAGCACGCCGAGGTCGAGCAGCCACTGGATGGGCCGGATCTCGAACACCCGCTTCGGCCGCGGCGACGCCACCACCCGCCGCAGGTGCTCGCCGTCCCGCTTGAAGACCCAGCCCTTCTCGGCGGCCAGGGCGGCGGCGTCGGGGTCGGCGTAGATCGGGCCGACGAACTTGCTCGGATCGGCGAAGGCCGGGTCCTCCAGGTCGACCTCGATCATCGTGAGCAGGGTGGCGAAGGGAAGCTCGGGTGGCAGCAGGTTCCCCAGCTCCTGCTCGATCAGGTAGCCGATCATGCCCTCGGTCTGGGCCCCCAGGACGTCGAGCGGGTAGGCCTCGACCTCCTTGTAGGCCGCCGCCTGCAGCGCCAGCAGCCCCACCTGGGGGCCGTTGCCGTGGGAGATCACCAGCTGGTGCTCGCGGGCCACCGGGGCCAGGGCCCGGGCGGCGGTGCGCACGTTGGCCCGCTGGACATCGACCGTCATCGGCTCCCCCCGCCGCAGCAGGGCATTGCCTCCCAGCGCCACCAGGATCCGCATCGTCCGACCCTAGGACGCGGGGTGGCGAGGGGCAGGAGGATCGTCCACCCGCGCTCGGGTGGGGGCCGCCCACCCCGGCGGGCGCGACGTTCCGGGCACCGAACGGGAGGTAGGAATGGAGACTCTCTACGACGAGAACGCCTCGGCGCCCAAGGGCACGGGATGGATCTCGTTCGCCGCCGCGCTGCTCGTGGTGAGCGGCATCTTCAAGATCTTCGACGCCCTGTGGGCGTTCAAGTACGACGACGAGGTCAACAAGGAGGTCCAGACGGTCCTGTTCGAGCGGGACCTGACCTCGTGGGGCTGGGTCTGGCTGGTGGTCGGGATCATCCTGATCCTGGCCGGCGTGGCGGTGACCCGCGGCTCCCAGTGGGCGCGCTGGCTCGGCATCGTCGTCGCCAGCCTGGCGGCGATCAGCTTCCTGCCCTGGATCTACTTCCAGCCGCTGTGGACGATCCTCAGCGTGACGCTCGCGATCCTGGTCGTCTACGCGCTGTGCACGTACGGTGGCCGCACCGGACCTGCAGCGAGGGCGGCTGCCTGAGGCAGAGGAGGGCTCGATGACGGCGACGGTGACCCCCATCAAGCCCGACGAGGAGCCGGGCGAGCAGCCGGCGGACTGGTACGGCCTCACCGCCGACGAGGTCTGCCGGCGGCTGGAGGTCGACCCGGCGGTGGGGCTGAGCACGGCCGAGGTGGAGGCGCGCCGGGCGCGCTACGGCCCCAACAAGCTGGCCGAGGAGGCCAAGGAGCCGGGCTGGAAGGCGTTCCTGCGCCAGTACAACGACCTCATGCAGCTGGTCCTGGTCGGGGCCGCCGTCGTCAGCATCGTCGCCCTCCAGGAGGTGTCGACCGGGCTGGCGGTGTTCGGCATCACCGTCCTCAACGCCGTCATGGGCCTCAACCAGGAGGGCAAGGCGGCGGAGAGCGTGGCGGCGCTGCGCCAGATGCTGATCATGACCGCGTTCGTCCGCCGCGACGGACAGGTCGTCGAGATCCCGGCGGAAGAGCTGGTGCCCGGCGACATCGTCAGCTACGAGGCCGGCGCCAAGGTGCCGGCCGACGGCCGGCTGCTGGTGGCCGCCACCCTGGAGATCGAGGAGGCCGGGCTCACCGGCGAGAGCACGCCCGTGGCCAAGGTGGTCGATCCGGTGGCCGGCACCGACGTGCCTCTCGGCGACCGGGTCGACATGGCCTACATGAACTCGCAGGTCACCCGGGGCCGGGGCGAGATGGTCGTCACGGCCACCGGGATGGACAGCGAGGTCGGCCACATCTCCGGGATGCTCAGCGGGGTCGAGCAGGAGAAGACCCCGCTCACCAAGCAGCTGGACCAGCTCACCGTGCTGATCACGATCATGGCGGCCGCCGCCCTGGTGCTGATCGTGGTCCTGGGCCTGGCCCGGGGCGACGACTTCGACGAGCTGTTCCTCGTGGGCATCAGCCTGGCCATCTCGGCCATCCCCACCGGCCTGCCCGCCGTCGTCACCTACCTGCTGTCGGTGGGCACCCGCGACCTGGCCGACAAGGGGGCCATCGTCAAGCGGCTCCGGTCGGTGGAGACGCTGGGATCGACCTCGGCCATCTGCTCGGACAAGACCGGCACGCTCACGCTCAACCAGATGACCGCCCGCCAGCTGGCCATCGTCGGCCGCCGCTACAACGTCGACGGCGAGGGGTACTCGACCACCGGCCGCATCCTGCGGGTGGCGGGCAGCAGCGACGCGTCGCTCGAGCCGTTCCTGCTGCCGATGGCGCTGGCCAACGACGCCGTGATCCGCGACGGCGCCTGCATCGGCGACCCCACCGAGGGGGCGCTGGTCGTGCTGGCGGCCAAGGGCGGGCTCGACGTCGAGGAGACCCGCCGGGTCCTGCCCCGGGTGGCCGAGGTGCCCTTCGACGCCGAGTACAAGCTCATGGCCACCTTCCACGAGATGGACGAGGGTGGCCGGGCGGTCGTGCGCTGCTTCGTCAAGGGCGCCCCCGACGTGCTCCTGGCCCGCTCGTCCGCCTACCTGGGCGAGGAGGGCGCCTCGGCCCCGCTGGGAGACGAGGGCCGGACGCAGGTGCTGGCCGAGAACGACCGCATGGCCGGGGAGGGCCTGCGGGTCCTGGCGCTGGCCCGCAAGGACGTCGACCCCGCCACCTTCGATCCCTCGGCCGACCTGCTGGCCCTGGTGGCCGACCTCCAGCTCCTGGCGCTCGTCGGCATCGTCGACCCGCCCCGCAAGGAGGCGCGCGACGCCATCGCCGAGTGCAAGGAGGCCGGCATCCGGGTCCGGATGATCACCGGGGACCACGCCACCACCGCGGCCGCCATCGCCGGCCAGCTGGGCATCGAGGGCAGGGCGATGACCGGGGCCGATTTCGCCGCGCTGTCCGACGACGAGCTCAACGCCCAGGTCGAGGAGATCGGCGTCGTCGCCCGGGTGGCGCCCGAGGACAAGGTGCGGCTGGTCAGCGTGCTGAAGGGCCAGGGCAACATCGTCGCCATGACCGGGGACGGCGTGAACGACGCCCCGGCGCTCACCCGGGCCGACATCGGCGTGGCCATGGGGATCACCGGCACCGAGGTCACCAAGGACGCCGCCGAGATGATCCTCACCGACGACAACTTCGCCACCATCGTGACGGCGGTCGAGGGCGGCCGGGGCCTCTACGACAACCTGATGAAGTACGTGCGGGTCCAGATGATCATGCTGGCCGGCTTCATCCTCACCTTCGTGGGCGCGGGCATCTTCAGCATCGCCAACGGCACTCCGCTGCTGCCGCTGCAGATCCTCTACATCAACTTCGCCGTCGACGTGCTGCTGGCCATCGGGCTCGGCTTCGACGCGCCGAGCAGCGGGCTGATGGGGCGGCGGCCGCGGTCGCCCGACGAGCCGGTGATCAACCGGGCGCTCGGCGCCCGGCTGGCCTTCGCCGGGCTGCTCATCTCCATCGGCACGCTCGCCGTCGTGTCGTGGGGCGAGGACCGTTACCCCCTGGCCATCGCCACCACGATGGGCCTGGTCACCACCGGGCTGCTCCACATCGCGGCCGCCCTGGAGTGGCGCAACCCCGAGCGCAGCGTGTTCACCCGCGAGACGGTCGCCAACGGGCGCTTCAACATCCTGGTGCTGGCGGCGTTCGCGCTCACCTTCCTGGTGACCGCCATCGGGCCCCTCGGCCGCGTCTTCGACACCGTCGCCCTCAACGGTGACCAGTGGCGGGCGTGCTTCGTGGCGGTGCTCGGCTACGTGGCGCTGGCCGAGATCGGCAAGCTCCTGTACAACCGCTTCGGGCCGGATCGCACGTGACCGACCAGCCCGAGGCCGCCGTCGCCGCGGCCGAGGAGGCGCCGCCGGGGCGCCTGGCCCTGCTCCTGGCCATGGCCATGTTCGTGCTGGTGGTCGACACGTCGCTGATGAACGTGTCGATCTCGGCGGTGGTCAAGGACATCGGCACCACGGTCAGCGGTGTGCAGTCGGCGATCGCGCTGGAGGCGCTGGTGTCGGCGGCGTTCATCCTCATCGGCGGCAAGGTCGGCGACCTGATCGGGCGCAAGCGGGCCTACGTGCTCGGCCTGCTCGGCTACGCCGTCGGCGCCATCGCCATGACGCTGGCCCAGGGGCTCACCGCCATCATCGTGTTCTGGGCGGTTGTCGGCGGCCTCGGCGCCTCGCTGCTGCTGCCGGCCATGCAGTCGCTGATCCACGGCAACTTCGAGGGCGCGGCCCAGCGGCGGGTCTACGCGCTGGTCGGGGCGTCCGCCGCCATCGCCGCCGCGGTAGGGCCGCTGATCGGCGGCTTCATCACCACCTACCTGTCGTGGCGGGTGGCGTTCGCGGGCGAGGCCGTGATCATCGCCATCGTCCTGTCCGGCATCGGGCTCGTGCGCGACGTGCCCTACACCGGGCCCCGGGGCATCGACCTCGGGGGAGCGGCGTTCTCGGTCGTGGGCATGGGCGGCATCGTGCTCGGCATCCTGCTGTGGCAGGAGGGCGCCGAGTCGGTGGGCATCGTCATGGTCATGGGGGCCGCGGCGCTGGGCGGGCTGGTGTGGTGGCTGCGCCGCCGCAAGCAGTCCGGGCGGCCGGCGCTGCTCGACGTGGACCTGTTCCGCTCGGCGCTGTTCCGCCTGGGCGTGACGGGCCAGATGCTCCAGCAGATCGCTCTGGGCGGCACGATGATCGCCCTGCCGATCTTCCTCCAGATGGTGCTGGAGTACGACGCGATGGGTGCGGGCCTGACCATCGCCCCGCTGTCGCTGAGCATGTTCGGCGTCGCCCTGCTGGCCGGTAAGCGGGCCGGCCGGCGGCGGCCGGCGTCGCTGATCCGGGCCGGCTTCGCGCTGGCGCTGCTGGGCCTGCTGATCCTGGTGCCGATCGTGCCCCGCGCCCACTCGGGATGGCCGCTGGTGCTCCCGCTGATCGTCGTCGGCTGCGGCCTCGGCCTGCTGGTGTCCCAGCTCAACAACTACACGCTGTCGCCGATCTCCGAGGAGCGGGTCAGCGAGGCGGCCGGGGTCAACTCGGCGGCAGGGTCGTTCGGGCTGTCGTTCGGCCTGGCCTTCGCGGGCGCCATCATGCTGGCGTCGCTGTCGTTCTTCTTCACCAACATGGCCGAGGACAGCACGGTCCTGGCCCCCGACGAGCAGCACCAGGTGGCCACCGCCCTCGACGACGACGCCCAGATCATGAGCAACACGGCGCTCGACCGCCAGCTCGAGGGCCAGCCCCAGGACGTGCAGGACGAGATCATCCGCATCAACACCGACGCCCGGCCCCTCGCCCTCCAGGTGGCGCTGGCCGTGCCGATCGTCGCCGCCCTCCTGGGCTTCGCCAACTCGTTCCGGATGATGCGCCAGCCCGACCCCGAGCCCTCCGACGCCGACGCGGTGGTGCTCGGCTAGCCCGTCAGTGGCCGAGGGCCACGGTGAGCACCACGACCACGACCCCGGCGACCGCGGCGCCGGCGGCGAACACCCAGCCCGCCGCCTGGCGGGCCGGGGCCAGCCGCCCGACCAGAAGGCCGAGGCCGACCAGCTGGAGCACGGCCACGACGATGGCGGCGAGGCGGGCGGTGTCGGCACCGACCACGTCCAGGCGGCCGAGCAGCAGGGCCACCGCCGGCAGGACGGTCGCCGCCAGGATGGGGCTGCCGTCGACCGCCGCGGCCGTCACGTGGGCGGTGCGGACGGGCTCGTCGTGCCGCACGTGCTCGCCGAGCAGCTCGGCGAACAGGTGGGCCAGGAAGGTGGCCACGCCGACGCCGGCGATCAGCTCGGCCCCGTGGCCGGCCTCGACGTCGCCCACCCCGATGACGCTGATCGCCGCCAGCACCAGCACCGTGCCGTAGGTGCCCGCGCTGACCAGCTCGGCCTGCCGCTCCCGGGGGACGTCACCGGCCGCCATGCGGCTCAGAACGGGGTCGGGATGTGCTGGCCCCCGAGCGGGGGATCGACGTAGCCCTCCGGGAGGTCGCGGTCGGGCAGCGTGACCGAGCGGGGCGCCAGCGGCTTGTAGGGCACCTGGCTCAGCAGGTGGGTGAGCAGGTTGAGCCGGCCGCGGCGCTTGTCGTCGGTGCGCACGACGTACCAGGGCGCCCAGGCCGTGTCGGTGGCCTCGAACATCTCGTCGCGGCAGCGGGCGTAGTCGGCCCAGCGGGTGTACGAGCGCAGGTCCATGTCCGACAGCTTCCAGACCTTCCGGGGGTCGTCGATGCGGCTCTGGAGCCGCCGGGTCTGCTCCTCCTCGCCGACCTCGAGCCAGTACTTGAGCAGGATGATGCCCGAGTCGACCATGGCCTGCTCGACGCCGGGCACCATGGCCAGGAAGCGCTGGGCGTCCTCCTCGCTGCAGAACCCCATGACCCGCTCGACGCCGGCCCGGTTGTACCAGCTGCGGTCGAAGACCACGACCTCCCCGCCGGCCGGCAGGTGGGGCACGTAGCGCTGGAGGTACATCTGGGAGCGCTCGCGCTCGGTCGGGGAGGGCAGCGCCACCACCCGGAAGACCCGGGGGGTGACCTTGTCGGTCAGGGCCTTGATCGTGCCGCCCTTGCCGGCGGTGTCCCGGCCCTCGAAGACGACGCACACCTTGGCGCGCGTCTCCTTGACCCACTCCTGGAGGGCGACCAGCTCCGCGTGCACGCGGCGCAGCTCGCCCTCGTACTCCTTGCGCTTCATCTTCGCGGCCACGCCACCACGATGCCCCCGTCTGGGGTGGGGTGGCCCCACCCGGCGGCGGGTCGTTTGTGTCACCCCTCGGGGGTGACGCCCCCAGGGCCGGGCTGGGCGAGGCTCGCGACGTGGGCGACCTGGGATCAGCGCCGGCCGCAGCGGTGAACGCCACCCCCCGCCTCCGGGCCAAGCTGCGGCCGCCCGCGGCGGTGCCCCACCACGTTCGGCGCGGCCGCCTGCACGATCTGCTCGACGAGGCGGCGGACGCCCCGCTGACCCTGGTGGTGGCGCCGGCGGGGGCCGGCAAGACCTCGCTGCTGGCGGCCTGGGCGGCCGAGTGCCCGCGCCCCACGGCCTGGCTGTCGCTCGACGAGACCGACCGCGACGGCCCCCATCTGTGGCGGGGCATCGTGGCCGCGGTCGAGACGCTGGCGCCCGGGTGCGGCGAGGCCGCGCTCGGCGAGCTGCGGGCGCCGGGCGCGGTGGCCGCCGCGGTGGCCCGGCTGCTCGACGACCTCGACGCCTGCGCCGGCCCGCCGTCGGTCCTGGTCATCGACGACGCCCACCTGGTCGACGCCGACGCCGCGGTCGTCGCCACGCTGGCGGTGTTCCTCCAGCAGCTGCCGCCGTGGCTGCGGGCGGTGGTGGCCTCCCGCCGCGACCTGCCCGTGCCGATCGACCGGCTGCGGGCCCGGGGCCGGCTCCGGGAGATCCGCTTCCCCGAGCTGCGGTTCACGCCCGACGAGGCCGGCGTCCTGCTGGGCCGGCTGGCGCCGGCGCTGTCCGGCGATCGGGTCGACGGGGCCGTGGCCCGGGCCGGCGGCTGGGCCGCGAGCCTCCAGTTGGCGGCGCTGGCGGCCCGACGGCCGGGGGTGGGCGACGAGGAGATGCCCGCCCTCGACGGGGACGACGGGGCGCTGGTGCACGACTACGTCCTGCACGAGGTGCTGGCGGCCGAGGACCCCGAGCTGGTGGCGGTCATGGCCGACGTGGCCGTGGTCGACCGCGCCGATCCCGGCCTGGCCCGGGCGGTCACCGGCCGGGAGGACGCCGCCGCCCTCCTGCGGCGGGCCGAGGCCCGGGGCCTGTTCGTCACCCGCTCGCCCCGCCCCCAGTGGTTCGAGATCCACGGCCTGGTGCGGTCGGCGCTGGTGGCGGAGGCCGGGGCCCAGGCGCCGGACCGGCTGGCGGAGTGCCACGCCCGGGCCGCCCGCTGGTACGAGGACGCCGGCGAGGTCGTCCCGGCGCTGGGGCACTGGGTCGATGCCCGGCGCCCGAGGGAGGCGCTGCGCCTCCTCGCCGCCGAGCACGCGGCCCTGTACGACGCCGGCCACGAGGCGGTCATCCGCCGGACCATCGCCGCGGTCCCGCCCGAGGTGGCCGCCGAGGACCTCCCGGCCATGGCGGAGTACGCCTGGTGCCACCTGCTGGTCGACCGGCAGCGCTTCCTCGAGCTGGTCGAACAGCTCACCTGGTGGGCCGACCGATCGGACACCGACCCCGGCCTGCGGCCCCGGGTGACCATGCTCCAGTCGATCGGCGCCGGCGTCAGCGGCCGGTGGGGCGACGGCGGGCTGCTCGCCCGGCAGGCGCTGATCACGATGGGCGACGCCTGGTGGCGCGACCCGCTCGGCCGCTTCGGCTGGAACATGGTGGCCCGCGAGATCGCCCTGTCCGAGCGCTGGGACGAGGGCGACGACGACGTGCGCCAGGGCGAGCTGGCGCTCGGCCGCGACCCCGAGCGGCGGCTGTCGTTCGAGGGCGTCCGGGCGCTGGGCGAGGCCCTCGCCGGTCGGCCGGTCGACGCCGTCCGGGTGGCGGCCGCGGTCCGGCGGGCCGCGGCGGTCGGCAACCTGGTCGTCCTGCGCCACGAGCTCGAGACGGCCGAGGCCGTCGCCCACCGCGAGCTCGGCGACCGGGCCCGGGCGCTGGCGGAGCTGGAGGCGCTCGCCGTCCGCGACACCGGGTCGATGGTCTACTGCCGGGTGCTGGCGGTGGCCGAGCTGGTCCAGGCCCGCCTCGACGCCGGCGACGCTGCCGGTGCCCGGGCCGACCTGCGTCGGGCCGAGGCGATGGCCGACGACGAGGCCGTCGGGTCCGACGCCCGGGGGTGGCTGGCCCGGGCCGGGACGCTGGTGGCGCTGGCCGAGGGGGCGGTGGGCGAGGCCCGGCGGTGCGCCGACCTGGTCGACGACCGGTTCTGGGGGCCGGTCGGATCCGCCCGGGTCGACCTGGCGGTGGGGGCCCGGGCCGACGCCCGGGCCGCGCTGGCGGTCGCCCTGCCCCGCAGCCCGCGCCACCGGGTGGTGCGGGCGCTGCTGCGGGCCCGGGCCGCCGATGGCCGCGACGAGGCGCTGGGCCACGTGGCCGACGCGGTGGCGCTGGCCGCCGCCTCCGGCCTGCTCCAGACCGTGGCGTCGGAGGGCGACGAGGTCGTCCAGCTGGCCGAGCGGGTCGCCGACCGGGTGCCCCGGGAGTGGACCGACCGCCTGCGCCGGGCCGCGGTCCCGGCGGGCCTCGTGCGGGGGCCGGCCGAGGGCGACCCCGTGGCCACCCTCACGGGGCGGGAGCGCGATGTGCTGCGCCTGCTGGCCGGGCGGCTCACCGTGCGGGAGATCGCCAGCGAGCTCTACGTGTCACCCAACACACTCAAGTTCCATCTGAAGACGATCTACCGCAAGCTCGGCGTCGGGTCGCGCGCGGAGGCGGCGGCCGTCGCCCGGCGCATGACGGCGCTGTCGTAGCCGAGGCGACCGCCGCAGCCGCCGCGTCGGGCCGGGCGCCGCCCAGCACCTTGGCCACCTGCGCCTCGAGGTCCCGGCGGGCGATGAGCCCCCGGGCCAGCAGGTCGGCCAGCTCGGCCAGCGCGGCCACCGGGTCGGGGGCGAAGGGGTCGCCCACCTCCGGCAGGTCGGCCCGGCACGGCGCCCGGACCAGCAGGTCGGGCTGCCGGCTCCTCGGCGGGGCGTCACGTCGCATCGTCGACCTCCTCCTCGTCGACGGCCGCCACCGCGGCCTCCATCCGGGCGGCCGGGATGCGCTCCCCGGCCACGATCCGGCCTCCGCCGGTGCGGGCGGCCACGGACAGCTGGGCGGCCCAGCGGTCCTCGGCCACCAGCACCAGCCCGACCTCGCCCGGCCGCACCGCCCGGGCGGCCAGCTGGAGGTCGTTGTCGCTCAGCATGCCGACAGCCCCCGCCGGCGCCACGTCCCCCAGCGCGTCGACCTCGGTCGCCTCGACCACCTCGACCCGACCGTCCGCCTCCCGGGCCAGGACGACGACGTCGAGCAGCCGGATGCGGGCCGACCGCACCATGTCGTCCAGCGCCGGCGCGACGCTCCCCAGCGCCGCCCGGTCGGGGAACGCTACGACGACGTACTCGACCAGATCGGTCGCCACCTCGGGCGACACGTCCGCAGGCTCGGGACCGTCGCTCATCCCCACGCATGGTGACGGCAGGGCGAGTGGAGCCGCCCCACCCCATCGCGGGTGGTCACGGCCCGCGGTCCGACGTTCCACCCCCGCGCGGGTAGCCCCCGCCCACCCCGCTGACGGCGAGGGTCGTGAGAGGCGCCGCGGGCGCGGCGCACAGAGCAGTGGGAGGTAGCGGCATGGTGCTCGCCGATGGCTTCGGCACCGGTCAGGTCTTCTGGTCGGTGCTGTGGATCACGTTGTTCGTCATCTGGGTCTGGCTGCTGTTCGTCGTCTTCGGCGACATCTTCCGCAGCGACGACCTGTCCGGCTGGGGCAAGGCCCTGTGGTCGATCTTCATCATCGTCCTGCCCTACCTGGGGATATTCGTGTACCTGATCGCCCGCGGCCACAAGATGCAGCAGCATCAGGTCGAGGCGGCGGCGGCCCAGGACGCGGCGATGAAGTCCTACATCCGCAACGCGGCCGGCTCCGGCGGCGACAGCGCCGTCGACCAGCTGGCCCGCCTGGCCGAGCTGAAGGAGAAGGGCGTCATCAGCGACGAGGAGTTCCAGCAGCTCAAGGCCCAGGCGATGTCCTGACGGCCGTCAGGCCGCGAACGCCGCCAGCACGCCGCCGAGCAGCAGGCCGGCGCCGAGGCCGGCGGTGACGTCGAGCGGGTTGTGGGCCCCGACGTAGACCCGGCCCACCATCACCAGGACAGTCAGCACGATCGGGGCCCCCACCAGCCACGCCGGCAGGGTGGGGGCCACGACGCACCCGATGGCGGCCACCAGCAGCACGTGGCCCGAGGGGAAGCTCGGCCCCGCCTTGGGCACGTCGCCGCCCCGGAGGATGGCGCCGTCCTGGCTGGTGCCCGGCCGCTCCCGCACCTCGAGGTAGGCGCGCATCTCGTGGCGGACGATGCGCTCGGTCACCAGCTTGAGCACCATGGCCAGGACCACGCCGACCGCCACGCCGGCGTTCCCCGTCACCCAGGCCGTCACCAGGCCGCACAGGGTGCCGACCACGAGGTTGCCGAGCTGCATGGGCGGCCACAGCAGCCAGTAGAGCCAGTCGGGCAGGCCGTTGAGAGCGTGGAACACCCGGGCCTCCCAGCCGGGGATGTCGGGCCGGCGGGCGGCGGCGATGGAGGCGACCGCCACGGCCAGCCCCGCGGCCGACAGGACGAGCCAGCGCGGGTTCATCGGGCCGGGGCCCGGGTCGAGAGCATGCGCCAGGGTACGGTCCCGCGCCCCGGCCGGCGGACGATCTCCTGCGGACCCCTCCGCGCCGCGACGGCGATGTCCCCTGGGGAGGGGCGATGCACGCAGCGGCCAAGGTCCTGGTGGTCGACGACGACGCCGCGGACCGCGACGCGCTCGTGGCGACCCTCCAGGGCCGCGGCTACCGCAGCGCGGCCGCCGGCGCGGCCGAGGCGGACGAGGTCGCCCGCAGCTTCCGGCCCGACGTGGTCGTGCTGGAGATGGTGGGCGCCCGGGGCATGGTGGGCGAGTGGCTGGCCCAGCGGCTCCGGGCCTCGGGCGACCCGCTGCTGGTGTTCGTCAGCCGCGAGCAGGCGCTCGCCGCCCGCCTGCTGGCGTTCGACGTCGGCGCCGACGACTACCTGACCAAGCCCTACGCGATCGAGGAGCTGATGGCCAGGCTGCAGGCGGTCCTGCGGCGCAGCGGGCGGCACGGCTACGCGGTCAGCCAGGTCGGCCGGCTGGTGGTCGACGAGCGGGCCCATCGGGTGGAATTCGACGGCCGGGCCATCGACCTGGGGCCGACCGACTTCCTGCTGCTGGCCGTGCTCGCCCGCCACGCCGGCCTGGTGCTGACCAAGGCCCGTCTGCTCGAGCTGGTGTGGGGCTACGAGCCCTACGACGAGAACCTGGTGGTGGTGAGGATCAGCCTGCTGCGCCGCAGCCTGGGCGCGGAGGCGGCCGAGCTCATCCGCACGGTCCGGGGCGTCGGCTACGTGCTGCGGGACGACGGCGCCGAGGAGACCTGAGGTGGCCGCGGTCCCACGACAGGCGGTCAGCGGGCGCCGTAGGATCGGCCGCGCGGCGGCGGAGGGAGGGTCGGCCGAGGTGGTGGGACGGCGACGCGGCGGGTCCGACCAGGCCTTCGAGGCCGTCGTGGCGGCGGCCCGGACGGGCGACGCGTGGGCCGTCGAGCACCTCTACTCCGCGCTGGCCCCGTCGGTGGCGGGGTTCTTCCGCCTCCAGCGCGCCCCCGAGCCCGACGACCTGACGAGCGAGGTCTTCGTCGGCGTGCTGCGCAACCTGCGGTCGTTCCGGGGTGGCGAGGACGACTTCCGCGCCTGGGTGTTCACCATCGCCTACCGGCGGCTGTCGGACGCCCGCCGGGCGGCCGGCCGCCGGCCGGTGGTCGAGCCGCTGGAGGTGGCGGCCGACCCGCCCGCCCCCGAGGCGGACGTGGAGGCCGACGTCGATCGCCTGCTGGCGACCCGGCGGGTGCGGGCGCTGTGCGCCACGCTGCCGGCGGCCCAGCGGGACGTCCTGTTGCTGCGCCTGGTCGGGCGCATGACGGTGGGCGAGGTCGCCCAGGTCATGGGCCGGTCGCGGGGTGCGGTGAAGGCGCTCCAACGCAGGGGCCTGGCGGCCGTGGCCGGGTCGGTCGACCGGGCGGGGGTCCGGCGATGAGCCGCCGCGACGCCGACGCCGCGGTCGAGGCCGTCCTGGCCGGCCGGGACCCGGGCGACCGGTGGCCGGGCCTGGCGGCCCTGGCCGACGACCTCCGCCGGGCCACCGGCGGCCCGCCGCCGCCGCCGTCGCCGGCGCTGGTGGCCGCGATGCTCGGCGCCGGCCGGGTGCGGCCGCGGGCCGGCCGCAGCCGCCTCGGCGCGGTCGCCCGGGTGGCCCTGGGCACCGCCCTGGCCACCAGCGGCGTGGCCGCCGCCGGCGCCGCCGGGATGCTCCCCGCCGCGGTGGTCCGGGCGGTGCGCCCGATCATCGAGCACGTGACGCCGTTCGAGATGCCCGCCAGCGGCGCCGAGCCCAACCCGGCCGGCGCCCCCGGCACGCCCGCCCGCCCGGCCCCGGCGCGCGATCCCGACCACCCGGCTGCACCGACCCCCACGCCGCCGACAGCCGCGCCCGTCCCCGCCGCGCCGGCCGAGGCCGGCGACGTACCGGCGACCGCGCCACCCGCGTCGCCGGCGACCCGGCCGACCCCGGTGGCCGGGGGGAACTCGCACGGCACGCCGCCGGTGGCCGGGGGGAACTCGCACGGGACGCCGCCGGCCCGGTCGCACGGCGAGCCCGCGACCAAGGCGGCCCCGGCCACACCGCCGGGGGGCGCCAAGTCGCAGGGGCCGCCCCCGCCGTCGTCGCCTGCGGGGGGCGCCAAGTCGCAGGGGCCGCCCCGGCCGTCGTCGCCGCCGGGGGGCAGCATGTCGCAGGGGCCGCCCCGGCCGTCCTGGCCCCCGGCGGGCAGCATGTCGGAGAGCTCCCCGCCGGCCTGCCCGCCGCACGGCGGGAGCGGGCGCGCCGGAGCGACGGGGCCAGGTGGCACGACGCCGCCGTCCCCGCCGCTCCGAGGTGCCCGCCCCTAGACGCAGGCGACGTCGACGAAGACCGTCAACTCCTTCTTCTGCTTGTTGATGTCCACCGACACCGTCTGCGGCCCGGCCTGGGCCTGCCGGACCCCGCCGACGAACACGTCGCCCACGGTGCACCCCGCCTGGTCGGCGATGGTGATGTGGTGGGTGCCGACCTCGACGGCCTCCACGTGGGCCTCGTTGAACACCATCAGCTCGGGCGCGTAGTCCGACCACTTGGTGTTGGAGGCGCCGACCGGGTCGGTCCAGCGGATCGACCGGCCGAGCAGCCACGGCTCGCCCGGCCCCTGGTCGCCGTTGCCGTTCCTGTCGGCGAAGAACCGGGTGTCGATCTCCCGCGGCTGCTCCTTGCCGACCTTGAAGTTGTCGCTCTTCGAGTCGCTCGGCACGAACCCGTGCAGGTTGCCGCCGGCGTAGCCGCAGTCGACCACGTTCAGCCCGTCGTTCTGGCCGAGCAGGGCGCAGCCGGCCAGGAAGTCGGCCACCCGGGTGACCAGGACCTTGTACTCGCCGCCGTTGTTGGGCGTGTCGAGGTAGGGCATCAGCTGCACGGTCGTCGCCCCGTGGTCGACGTCGCTCCCGGTGACGTGCTGGCAGCCGGTGGCGACGACCCCGGTGATGATCCCGCCGGCCACCGTGAACTGGCGGCAGCGGGCCGGGTCGGTCGACAGCAGCGCCTTGCCAGAGGGGCTGGTGACCTCGAAGACGTAGGTGCCGTCGTCCAGGCCGGCCGCCTCCTGGGGCGCGCCCACGCCGGGCCCGCCGTCGAGATAGACAGCCTCCTTGCTCGGGTAGATGTTGAAGTTGACCTCCGTGCCGTTCGCCACCGTCGTGAAGATCGCGCCGCTGATCGGCGTCGCTCCGGCGGGGGGTCCCGCCGTCATCAGCGCCATCACGAGCACGACCGCTGCCACCACCGCTCTCCGCATGGGTCCCGTCCCTTCCCTGCGTCACCCGACGTGTGGACGCCACCCTGCGCCCCCGGCTTGGTCCAGACCATTAAGCCGCGCTGAAGAGAACCTGAAAGGGTCGATCGAGCGGAGTGGCCGGGGCCTGTAAACCGAACGGGCGGGTCGGGCGTCTGATGGGCGAGTGTCCCCCACCGGGGGACCGGCGGAGAGAGAAGGCGGACCATGCAGATCACCACCCCGACCGAGCGCGCGCCCCGGCGGCCGCGGTGGGCCCCCATGGCCATCGCGGTCGTGGTCGGCCTCGCGCTCGCGGCGCTCGGCGTCGCCCGGTGGGCCGGCGACGACCCCAGCACCGGCGCCCGGCCCGCCCATGCCACCCGGGCGGCCACGCCGGCCACGACCGTGGCCCCGCGGCCGACGCCCCCGCCTCCGGCGCCCGAGGCGGCCCCGGCGCCGGCCCCGGCCGCGGCGACGCCGCATCCGACCCGGCCCCGGCCGGTGCTGCCCGACGGGCGCCATCCCGCCTACCTGACCGACGTCGACGCCGCCGGCGGGACCCTCCAGTTCGACCTGGTGCAGTACCTCGACAGCGAGGCGGCCGAGCAGGCGTACGCCGCCGCCCACCCCGGGGTCGAGAGCGTGTGCGGCTGCGACCCGGGACCGATCCGCAACGACAGCCACCGCCTGCGCCGGCTGCCGGTGGCGGCGGGCCTGGTGGTGACGCTCGAGGGCCGGGGCGCCGCGCTGTGCGGCTACCACCGCACGGTCGCCTACGGCGCCCTGGCCGACGAGCTCGTGCGCCCCGTCGGCCCCGACCACACCCGCCTGACGGTCAACGGCTTCTGGCTCACCGTCCGGCGCGGCACGATCGTCGCCCTCGACGACATGGGCTGCGACGAGGCCGAGTACTGACCCACCGGGAGCCGCTGACGGTACTGAACCCCTGGTCGGGCGGGTAGGCGACTGCGCACAGCCCGACCAGGAGGTGTCGCCATGCCCGCAGGACGTCGGCCCGGACCCAGCATCAAGAACCCCCGCCAGTACGAGGCCATGCGCGACCAGGGGATGAGCAAGTCCAAGGCAGCTCGCATCTCCAACGCCGGCAGGGGCGCCGCCAAGCGGGGCGCCCGGTCCTCGTCGTACGACGACATGACCAAGGACCAGCTGATGGACCGGGCCCGCAAGCGCAACATCGCCGGCCGGTCGACCATGGGCAAGGGCCAGCTCATCTCCGCGCTGCGCCGGTAGCCGTCGCGCCGCATCCGGGCCCGGTCGCCGTAGCGTGACCAGCCATGGAGCGTCCGACCGACCCCGCGGGCGAGGCCGAGCTCGCCACCTGGCTGGGCGAGCTGGGCGCCGACGCGGCCCAGATCGAGGAAGGCCTGCGGTCCGGGCGGGCCGACGCCCTGGCCGGCGACGTCGTGCTCGAGCGGGGCGCGACCCTGTCGGCCCGCGACGTGGCCGAGCGCACCGGCATCGGCGCCGACCGGGTGCAGTCCATGTACCGCGAGTTGGGCGTCCCCACCCCCGACCCGGACGCGCCCCAGTTCACCGAGGCCGACGTCATGCTGATCGACCGGCTGGTCGGCGCCCGCCGCCAGGGCATCGTCCAGGGCACCGACCTGCTGCGGGTCATCGCCGGCGCCATGGAGCGCATCGCCGAGGCGGCCGTGGCCATCTACGTGCAGGGCCCCGAGGAGACGCTGCGCCAGCGGGGCAGCTCGGTCCTCGAGTGCGCCCGCTCCAACGCCGGCGCCACGGAGCTGGCCCTCGACGTCGGCACCGGGCTCGCCCCGCTGTTCCGCCACCACATGCGCCAGGCGGTGGCCCGCCAGCGGGTGATCCAGGAGGGCGTGAGCCGGCGCGAGCTGGCCCGCCTGGCCATCGGCTTCGTCGACCTGGTGGGCTCGACCGAGCTCCAGGGCCGGCTCGACACCCGGGCGCTGGGCGACCAGGTCAGCCGGTTCGAGGCCCGGGCCTTCGACGTGACCGCGGCCGGCGGCGGGCGCCTGGTCAAGTTCATCGGCGACGAGATCATGATCGCCGTGCCCGACGCGGTGGCCGGCTGCCGCATCGTCTGCGACCTCGTCGACGCCTTCACCGACGACGGCACCCAGCCCCGGGCGGGCCTGGTCTACGGCGAGGTGCTGTTCCGCCACGGCGACTACTACGGCCCGGTGGTCAACCTCGCCGCCCGGCTGGTCGACGCCGCCATCCCCGGCGAGGCCCTGGTCGACGAGTCGGTGGTCGTGGCGGCCAAGGAAGAGGACCTGGCCTTCGAGGCCGCCGGTCGCCGCATGCTCAAGGGGTTCTCCGCCCCGGTGAGCGTGTGGAGCCTGGCCATCGGCTGACCCCGTCCTCCGTCCTTTGCCCACCGGCCGCTTCGCCCCCAGCCCCAGCGGGCCGCTGCACGTCGGCAACCTGCGCACGGCCGTGCTGGCCTGGCTGTTCGCCCGCACGTCGGGCGGGCGGTTCCTCGTCCGGATCGAGGACCTCGACGCCGCCGCCTCCCGGGAGGCGTGGGTGCGCGCCCACCTGGCCGACCTGGCCGCGCTCGGCATCGAGGGGGACGGCGAGGTCGTCCGCCAGTCCGAGCGCCGGGACCGGTACGAGGCCGCCCTGGCCCACTTGGACTCCGGCGGGCTGCTCTACCCCTGCTACTGCAGCCGGCGCGAGGTCCAGGCCGCGGTGGCCGCACCCCACGGGCCGCTGCCCGAGGGCGCCTACCCGGGCACGTGCCGCGAGCTCACCACCGCCCAGCGGGCCGAGCGGGAGGCGGCGGGGCGGCGCCCGGCCTGGCGGGTCCGTGCCGGCGGCGAGGTGGTGCGGGTGGTCGACCGGCTGCGGGGGCCGGTCGAACGGGTGATCGACGACTTCGTGGTGCGGCGGGCCGACGGGGCGCCGGCGTACCAGGTGGCGGTGGTGGTCGACGACGACGCCCAGGGCGTCGGCGAGGTGGTGCGGGGCGACGACCTGCTCGACACCACGCCCCGCCAGGCGTGGCTGGCCCGCCGGCTGGGGCTGGCCGTGCCGGCCTACGCCCACGTCCCGCTGGTGCTGGGACCCGACGGCGAGCGGCTGGCCAAGCGGCACGGCGCGGTGACGCTGGC
>DATFRN010000002.1:0-16771 GCA_035263165.1 Acidimicrobiales bacterium
CCTCGTGGTCACCAGCGCCCACGGCATCTCGGCCCGCACCCGGGCCCGGGTCACGACGACCAACGTCGCCCCCGCGGTGGACGCCAGGGCCACCGTGGCCGACGGCGGGGCGGTCTCGCTGGCCGGCACCGCGACCGACCCTGGCCGCGCCGACACCCACACGGCCAGGGTCGACTGGGGCGACGGCGTGTCCTCGCCCGCCACGGTCACGCCGGGCAGCGGCGGCGCCACGCTGTCGGCCACCCACCGGTACGCCGAGCCGGGCGACTACGCGGTGACGCTCACGGTCACGGACGACGACGGCGGGACCGGGACCTGGATCGGCCGGGTGGCGGCCGGCTGCACCGTCGTCGGCACGGCCGGCGACGATCGGCTGACCGGCACCGCCGGCGCCGACGTCCTGTGCGGCCTCGGCGGCGACGACGTCCTGAGCGGGCTGGCCGGCAACGACCGGATCCTCGGCGGCGACGGGGATGACGTGCTGCGGGGCGGCCCCGGCGCCGACATCCTGCTGGGCGGCCCGGGCCGGGACCGAGCCGAGGGCGGCAAGGGCCGCGACGTCTGCACCGCCGAGAAGCGCCGCTCCTGCCGGCGTCGGTGAGGGCCCGGCGGCCCACCCGGCGGGGTGTCGAGAGCGCCCGCGGCGCGATCCTGGTGCTCGCCACCATGGGCCTCAACTCCCAGCCCGACACCCCCCGGGGGAGTCTGTGGAGATCACCGAGCACGAGCCCGACCGGCTCGTGACCTTCGAGAGCCGCAGCGGCCCGACACCCTTCCGCTACCGCTACACCCTCGAACCGACCGGCGCCGGCACCCGCCTCCACCTGGACGGGCGCATCGACGGCACCGGCCTCCCCGGGCCGCTCGGCCGGCTGGGCCCGGTGGCGAGCCGGCTGTTCAAGCGCGGCATGCGCGACAACCTGGCCCGGCTCAAGCGGCTCGTCGAGACGCCCTAGCGCACCGGCCCGCGCGACGACAGCAGGCGGCGCACCGAGGCGGCGATCCCCGGGCCGTCCAGGCCGAGGCCGGCGAGGATGGCGCCGGCCTTGCCGTGGGGAATGAACTCGACGGGCACGCCCAGGTTCGCCGTCCGGGGGCCGTCCGTCTCCACCAGGCGGGACGCCACCAGCGACCCCGCCCCGCCCTCGCGGAAGCCGTCCTCCACCGTCACGACCAGCGGGTGCCGGGCGGCGTCGGCGAGCATGACCTCGTCGAGCGGCTTCACGACGCGCACGTCCCACACGGTGGCCTCGACGCCCTCGCCCGCCAGCTCGTCGGCCGCCGCCCGGGCGCCCGCCAGCATGTTGCCGACGGCGAGGATGCACACGTCGGCGCCCTCCCGCACCTTGCGACCGGACAGGCCCGACCCCACCTCGCCGGGAGGGACCTCGGGGGGCAGCGTCTTCGGCCACCGGATGGCCGCCGGCCCGTCGGTGCACAGGTCGAGCGCGTCGTGCAGCATCACGCCCAGCTCCTCGTAGCACGAGGGGGCGAAGATCGTCATGCCCGGCACCTTGGTGAGCAGGACCATGTCGAGCACACCGTGGGCGCTCGGGCCGTCGTCGCCGGTGACGCCGGCGCGGTCGAGGCAGAACACGACCGGCTGCTCGTGGAGGGCCACGTCCAGGTTGACCTGGTCGGTGGCGCGGGTGAGGAACGTCGAGTAGATGGCGACCACCGGGCGCAGCCCGCCCATGGCCATGCCGGCCGCGGCGGTGACCGCGTGCTGCTCGGCGATGCCGACGTCGAAGAACCGGTCGGGGAAGCGCTCCTTGAACGGCAGCAGCCCGGTCGAGTCGGGCATGGCCGCGGTCATCGCCACCAGCTCGGGCCGGGCGTCGCCCTCCTTGACGATCGCCTCCGCGAAGGCGGCCGTGTAGGTGCCCGGCTTGACCCCGCCGAGGTCGTGCAGGCGCTTGATCGGGTCGTTCTCGGCCGGCGCGTAGCCCCGCCCCTTCTGGGTGAGGACGTGCACGACGATGGGACCGGCGTACTCGGCCGCGTTGCGCAACGCCGACTCGACGCCGGCGATGTCGTGGCCGTCGAACGGCCCGCTGTAGCGGACGCCGAGCATCTCGAAGAACGCCGGCGGCTCGAACATCTCGCGCACCGCGGACAGGGCGCTGTCGACGCCCCGTTCGAGGTGCCCGCCCACCACCGGGACCTCGTGCAGCATCTTGTCGAGGCGGGCCCGGTTGCGGAGGTAGGACGGGTTGATCCGCAGCCGGCTCAGGCTGTGGCCCAGCTTGGACACCGTGGGCGCGTACGACCGGCCGTTGTCGTTGAGGATGATCACCGCCCGGCTCTCGGAGTGGCCCAGGTTGTTGAGCCCCTCGAACGCCATGCCGCCGGTGAGCGAGCCGTCGCCGAGGACCGCCACGACCCGCCGCTCGCCCTCGCCCCTGACCTTGAGCGCCTCGGCCAGCCCGTGGGCGTAGCTGACGATGGTGGAGGCGTGGCTGTTCTCGATCCAGTCGTGGTCGGACTCGGCGCGCGACGGGTAGCCCGACAGCCCACCCCCCTGGCGCAGCGTGGCGAAGTCGCGGGCGCGGCCGGTCACGATCTTGTGGACGTAGGCCAGGTGGCCCGTGTCCCACAGCAGGATGTCGCGGGGCGAGTCGAAGACCCGGTGGACCGCGAGGGTCAGCTCGACCACCCCCAGGTTCGAGCCGAGATGGCCACCGTTGGTGGTCACCGCCCCGATGATGAGCTGGCGGATCTCGCCGGCGAGCTCGTCGAGCTGCTCGTAGCTGAGCGCACGCAGGTCCGACGGTTGGCTGATCGAATCGAGGAGCATGCAGGCCGCTCCGGCGGGTGAGGGTGCGGCGGACCCGTGACGGGTCCCGGGCGATCCGACCGTACTCGTCCCGGGTGCGTGCGGAGGCGGCGCCGGCGGGCATCATCTCCACCATGACCGACCGCTGGCGACTGCGCACGGTGCCCGAGGACCTCGCCCGGCGCTACCGCGAGGAGGGTTGGTGGGACGACCAGACCCTCGGGGACATGGTCGCGACCGGCCTGGCGGCGATGCGCGACGAGGCGTTCGTCGTCCACTCGGCCGTCCGGCCCTGGCGGGGGACGATCGGCGAGGTCGAGCGGGACGCCCGGCGGTTCGCGGGCTGGCTGGCCGGCCGCGGCATCGGCCCGGGCGACGTGGTGGTGTTCCAGCTGCCGAACTGGCGGGAGGCCGCGGTCGCGTTCTGGGGGGCGGCGTACGCCGGGGCGGTCGTGGTCCCGGTCGTCCACTTCTACGGGGCCAAGGAGCTCGCCCACATCCTCGAGGTGACGGAGCCCTCGCTCGTCGTCACCCCCGACCGCTTCGGCCTGCTCGACCACCTGGCCGCCCACGCCGGCGTGGTGGGCGCCCGGGGCGTGCCGTGGGGCGTCGTCTCGGCCGCCGGGACCGTGCTGCCGCCGGGCGCCGTGGCGTTCGAGCGCCTCCTGGAGGCGGCGCCGCTGCCCGCCCCCGCGGCGGTCGACCCGGACGCCCCGGCGATCATCGCCTTCACCTCCGGGACCACCCGCGACCCGAAGGGCGTCGTCCACTCGCACCGGACGATCGGCTGCGAGACCCGCCAGCTGAGCGAGCGGATGCCGGGCGGCGCTCCGCCGCCGATCACCGGCGCCCCGGTGGGCCACTTCATCGGCATGTTGAGCGCCCTGCTCGGCTCGCTGCTCCGCCACGTCCCGATCAACCTGCTCGACGTCTGGGACCCGGGCGAGGTCCTGCGGCTCATGCGGGACGATGGCCTGGGCATGGCCGGCGGGGCGACCTACTTCCTGACCAGCCTGCTCGACCACCCGGACTTCACGCCCGAGCACGTCGCGGCCATGCCCTACGCGGGCCTGGGCGGCTCGCCCGTCCCCGAGGCCGTCACCCGCCGGGCCGCCGGGCTGGGGATCACCGTGTACCGCTCCTACGGCAGCACCGAGCACCCCTCGATCACCGGCTGCCGCGTGGACGACCCGGAGGCCAAGCGGCTGGCGACCGACGGCCGGGCCATGCCGGGCGTCGAGGTCCGGCTGGACCGCGACGGGCAGATCCTGAGCCGGGGCCCCGAGCTGTTCGTCGGCTACACCGACCCCGCGCTCACGTCCCAGGTCGTCGACGACGACGGCTGGTATCACACGGGCGACGTCGGCGTGCTCGACGACGACGGCTTCCTCACCATCACCGACCGGATCTCGGACGTGATCATCCGCGGCGGCGAGAACATCTCCGCCCAGGAGGTCGAGGAGCTGGTGATGGGGCTCGACGGCGTCGCCGAGGTCGCCGTGGTGTCCGAGCCCGACGACCGCCTCGGCGAGCGGGCGGTGGCGGTCGTCCGCGTGCTCGACGGGCGACCTCCGCCCACCCTGGCGGCGCTGCGCGACCACCTCGCCGCCGCGGGCCTGGCCAAGCAGAAGTGGCCGGAGTCGATCCGTGCCATCGCGGCGTTCCCCCGCACGCCGTCGGGCAAGGTCCAGAAGTTCCGCCTCCGCCGGCAGCTCCGGGACGGGCACCTGGAGGGCGAGCTGCCCCCACGCGGCGGCGCCTGAGCGGGCACGCCACAGCTACGCTCACGGCGGAACTCCCGGTGAGTGGCCCGAGGAGGCCGCGGATGACGACCGCGCGCGAGATCCGCATCGACCGGAGCAAGCGGCTGGGCGACGATCCCGGCACCGGCCACAACCGCTGGCACCCCGACATCCCGCCGGTGGTGTCGTGCGACCCCGGCGATGTGGTCGTGCTCGAGACCCGGGACGCCCTCGACGGGCAGATGGGCCCCGGGATCTCCCTCGAGGAGGTCGCCGGGGCGGACCTCGACCTGGTGCACCCGCTGACGGGCCCCGTCTACGTCAACGGGGCCGAGCCGGGCGACCTGCTCGACATCGAGATCGTCGAGGTCGAGCCGGACGCCTACGGCTACACGTGCCAGATCCCCGGGTTCGGGTTCCTCCGCGACGCCTTCCCCGAGCCCTTCAAGGTCGACTGGGACATCTCCGACGGCTGGGCCACCTCGGCCGACCTCCCGGGGGTCCGCATCCCCGGCGCGCCGTTCATGGGGACGATCGGGCTCTCCCCCGGCCACGAGCTGCTGGCGGCCACGATCGCCCGCGAGCAGGACCTGCTCGACCGGGGCGGCTTCGTCCTGCCGCCCCTGGCGGCGGGGGCCGTGCCGTCCGACCCGCAGATCGCCGCCGGCGCCCTGCGCACCGTCCCGCCCCGCGAGCAGGGCGGGAACATGGACATCAAGCAGCTCAGCAAGGGCGCCCACCTGCTGATCCCCGTCGACACGCCCGGCGGGCTGTTCTCGGCCGGCGACGCCCACTTCGCCCAGGGCGACTGCGAGACCTGCGGCACCGCCATCGAGATGAACGCGACGCTGCACGTCCGGTTCCAGGTGCGCAAGGGCGAGGCGGCGGACAAGGGCATCCGCTTCCCCCGGTTCACCCGGGAGGACTACGCCCAGCCGCCCGAGTTCGCCGCCCCCCGGCGGTGCTACGCCACCACCGGCATCTCGCTCACCCCCGACGGCGTGGGCCGGTCCGAGGACATCACGCTGGCCGCCCGCAACGCCCTGCTCACGATGATCGACCACCTGGGCGAGCGGGGCTGGACACCCCAGCAGGCCTACGCCATCTGCAGCGTGGCCGTCGACCTCAAGATCAGCCAGGTCGTCGACGTGCCCAACCTGCTGGTCACCGCCTTCCTGCCCGAGGACATCTTCACCGGTAGCTGACCCGCCGGCGCGCCAACAGGAGCGCCGTGCCCACGCAGAGCAGGACCGCGGCGGCCACGAGGCCGTGGACGAGGATCAGCCCGGTGAACGGCAGCGTTCCCGCGGCTCCCGGCGCCTGTGGCCGGAGGACGGGCGGCCGCACCGGAGGCGGCAGGGGCGTGCGGACGATGGGGGCGCACGCCGCCGCGCTGAACCGGTCCGCGCCGGAGGTCAGGGTGGCCGAGTTGAACCAGCCGTGTCCCCGCCCGGCCGTGCTGCAGGCCAGGGCGCTGTCGGCCACGCCGCTGGTCACCGTCGCGCCCACGATCAGCGTGTAGCTGTCCCGGGAGTGAGCGACGAGCGACCGCCCGGTCGCCAGGACCGTGCCACTCCCGGATCCCGTCCAGCCGGCGACCGGCTCGGGCGCGGTCGCCCCGCTCCCGTCCTGGGCCGAGTGGACCCGGCTGGCCGCCGTGGAGGTGATCGTGACGCCGGCGGGGAAGCCGAGCCGGTCGCGCAGCGAGTACGTGAGGTCGGTGCCCGTGCCGTTGGTGGCGGTGACGGCGTAGGTGACCACCCACCGGTCCGGTGCGGACCCGGCGACCACCGAGACCACCCGCTTCCTGACGGTGGGCGACACCGGGTCGGCGCAGGCGGAGGCCTGCAGGGCGGCGGGGACGATGGCCGCCGGCAGCGACACCCCGGCGGTGTTGAGGAAGCCGCCCCCGGCCGCGCAACTGCGGTCGGCGGTGGTGGCGCCGGGCAGCACGGTGGCGTTGACGGTCACGGTGTAGTGCTCGGCGGCCAGGGGGTCGAGCGTTGCCTCGCTGACGACGGTCGCGGTCGTGCTGCCGTCCCAGTCGGGGTCGGCGCCGGCGCCGGTGACGGAGGCGCTGTTGACCCGGATGCCGGCCCCGAAGGCCAGGGCGTCGACGAGCGTGAAGGCGGTGGGGCGGGACGGGTCCGGGTTCGTGACCGCGACGTCGTAGACGATGGTCCAGGTCCCGTCGGGGTTCTGGACGTTGGAGGTGACTGTCTTGGTCACGGCGGGCGCGGGCGGCGACGCGGTGTTGGTGAACGTGCACCGCACCGCCGCCTGGTCGGCCGACACGGCGAACGTGCCGCCGCGCCCGTTGGCGTCGGCCGTGAGGCCCGGCTGGTCGCAGGCGAGGGAGGAGACGTAGGCGCCGACGTTGGTGTGCCCGGCGGCCGGCAGGACCTCGCCGAGGTCGAGCGACTCGCCGGAGGCGATCGGGACCACCACCTTGTCCGGCGAGGTGCCCGTGCCCTGGCCGGGGACGAGGGCCGTCGTGGTGGCGGTCTCGAGCGTGGCCGCGACCGTCAGGTCGGCGCTGTCCCCCGGGAACCCGTTGATCCAGTGCTTCTCCAGGGTGAGCTCGCCGGTGGCGGAGCGGGTGTTGGTGATGGTGCAGCTCACCTCGACCGGCGTGGACGGCACGACCAGCGTGCCGCCCTGGCCGCCCTCGCCCGGGGTGAACCCGGCGCTCGGCGTGCAGGCGGTCTCGGACGTGTAGGCGCCGACGTTGTCGTGCCCGGCGGGCGGCAGCTCCTCGTTCACGGTGACCGTCCCGCCGGCGAAGATCGTGGCCGTGGCGGCCTCGGTCGACGTCCCGGTCCCGCCCGCGGGGACGGTCGCGGTCGCCGACCCCGAGGTCCCCCCGTCGGTGCCGATGACGGACAGCCCGGCCTGGTCGCCGGCGGCACCGTTGACCCACGCCTTGTGCAGCGTGAGCGTGGCCTGTCTCCGGGTGTTGGTGAACGTGCACGTGATGGGCGTCGCCGGGACCCCGGGGACGACGAAGGAGTCGCCGGTGACGGTCACGCCGTTGTCGCAGGCGAGGGAGGCGTCCTCGTAGTTGGCGGCCGTCCCGGCGATGAAGCTCTCCGCCAGGGTGACGGTGTCGCCGGCGAACACGTCGAGGGAGGCGTCGAAGTTCGTGTTCGGGGCGATGCTCGTGCCCACGCCCGAGCGCGTGCCGTCGGTGACGCCGAGCTGCACCTGGTCACCCGCGATGGCGTTGACCCACGACTTGGTCAACACCACCGTGGCCCGGTTGCGCCCGTTGAGGAACGTGCAGGTCAGGTTGACGGGGTCGTCCGGGATCGTGACGGTCGTGCTCGTGCCGTCCGCGGTGGTCCGGTCCGAGCACACCACGCCCGACGTGTAGGTGCCGACGTTGGTGTGCCCCTCCGGCGGGAGATCCTCGCTCACGGTGACGGTCTGCCCGGAGAAGACCGTCGCCGACGCCTGCTGGCTGGACACCCCGCTGCCGTCCGGGACCATGGCGATGGCGGACCCCGAGGTGGCCGGGTCGGTGCCGGTGATCGACAGGCCGGCCTGGTCGCCGGGGGCGCCGTTGACCCACGCCTTGTGCAGGGTGAGCGTGGCCTGGGTGCGGGTGTTGGTGAAGGTGCAGAGGACGTCGGTCGGTTCGTCGGGGACGTCGAAGCTGCCGGTCGTGCCGTCGACGGTGGTGTCGTTGTCGCAGGCGAGGGCGGAGGTGTAGGTGCCGGTGTTGCCGGGGTCCAGGGCCTCGTCGACGGTGACCGTCCCGCCGGAGAAGATCGTGGCCGTGGCCTGGTTGTCGGTGTCGGTCTCGGAGCCGGCGGCGCCGGTCGCGGTCGAGGTGGCGTCGCCCGCGGTGCCCGGCTCGCTGCCGGTGATGGACAGGCCGGTGGTGTCGCCCCCGGCCCCGTTGACCCAGGTCTTCTGGAGCGTGAGCGTGGCCGAGGTCCGGGTGTTGCTGAACGTGCAGACGACGTCGACCGGCTCGTCGGGGACCGTGAAGCTGCCGGTGGTGCCGGTGGCGGTCGTGTCGTTGTCGCAGTCGAGGGCCGCGGTGTAGGTGCCGGTGTTGGTCGGGTCCAGGCCCTCTCTGAGGGTGACCGTGCCGCCGGAGAAGATCGTCGTGGTGACCTGGTTGTCGCCGTCGGTCTCGGAGCCGGCGGCACCCGTCGCGGTCGAGATGGCCTCGCCCGCCGTGCTGGGGTCGGTGCCGGCGACGGACAGCCCGGCCTGATCGCCGTCCGCGCCGTCGACCCAGGTCTTCTGGAGCGTGAGCGTGGCCGAGGTCCGGGTGTTGGTGATCGTGCAGACCACGGACTCCGCCTCGTCGGGCACCAGGAACGTCCCGCTCCGGCCGTCGGTCCCGGCGGTGAGGCCGGGTTGGTCGCAGGCGATGGCGGATGTGTAGCTGCCCGTGTTGTCGGGGTTGAGGACCTCGGCCAGGTCGACCGAGTCGCCGGGGGCGATCGGGACCACCACCCTGTCGGCGGATCCGCCGATGCCACCCCCGGGGACCTGCGCGGTCGCCGTGCCGTCCTGCTGCCCACCGGTCGCCGACAGGTCGGCCTCGTCGCCGGGCGCGCCGTGGTCCCAGGTCTTCTGGAGGGTGAGCTGGGCGGTGGCCGCCAGGGTGTTGGTGACCGTGCAGTTGACGTCGGCGACCGTGTCGCCACGCGGCACGACGAGGGTGCCGCCCTGCCCACCTGCGCCGGGCGTGAAGTTCGTGGACGGCTCGCAGGTGATCTCGGAGGTGTAGTCACCGACGTTGGTCTGCCCGGCCGGCGGCAACTGCTCGTGCATCGTGACGATCCCGCCGGAGAAGATCGTGGCCGTGGCCGTGTTGTCGGTGTCGGTCTCGGAGCCGGCGGCGCCGGTCGCGGTCGAGGTGGCCGCCCCGCGGGTGCCCCGGTCGCTGCCCACGATCGTCAGGCCGGCCTGATCGCCGCCGACCCCGTTCACCCAGGTCTTCTGCAGGGTCAACGTGGCTCGGGTGCGCGTGTTGATGACCGTGCAGATCACGTCGGTCGGCTCGGCCGGCGCGGTGAAGCTGCCGATGGTGCCCGCGCCGGAGGCACCGTTGTTGCACACGAAGCTCGACGTGTAGGTACCGGTGTTCGTCGACCCCAGCACCTCCGTGAGCGTGACCGTCTCACCGGCGAAGATGAACGCGGCGGCGCGATGGCGCAGGTCCCGCACCGGGCCGACTTCGCCCAGCGACGTCGAGACCTCGGTCGAGCTGGGCGATGCGGCCGTGGCGGGGTCGGTGCCGGTGATCGACAGGGTGGTGGTGTCGCCCGGGGCGCCGTCGACCCACTGCTTGTCCATGATGACGACGGCACGGCGGCGGGCGTTGGTGAACGTGCACGTGATCGGCGTCCCGACCTCGAGGTTCTCGGGCACCGTGAACGAGCCGCCGGTGCCGGTGGCCGGGCTGGGGGTCACGCCGCGGTCGCAGGCCAGGGTGGACGCGTAGTTGGCGGCCGTGCCGGTCGTGAACGCCTCGCCGAGCGTGACCGTGTCGCCGGCCGCGGCGGTGAGCGTGGCGTCGCTGGTCGTCGCCGGGGCGGTGCTGGACCCGGTCCCGGTGGCGCCACCGGCGCCGATCGTCAGGTCCACGGTGTCGCCGGGGACCGCGTCGCGCCAGAGCTTGGTCAGCACGATCGGGTGCGTGGCGGTGTTGGTGAAGGTGCAGGTGACGTCGGCCTGGGCGGGCACCGTGACGGTGGTGCCGCTGACGGTCGCCCCTGTGCAGGTGACGGACAGCTGGTGATCGTCCGGGCCGGTCTCGCTCAGGGTGTAGGTGCCCGGCACGACCCGCACGCCGGTCACCGCCGCGGCGCCGGTCGGCCCCGTGATCCCCGGGGTCGGACCCGTGGCGGTGAGGATCCACGCGACAGGCGGGGCGGTGCCGCCGACCACCACCTTGCGCAGGGTCAGGCGCGTGCAGGTCACCACGTTCGTGACGACGAAGGTGTTGAGACCCGGGTGGAGGTCCTGGGCGCCGCTGTCGCCCGTGGTGGTGGTCGCACACCCTGGCGGAACGGTGACGGTCTCGCCGATCGTGACCGAGTCGCCCGCCAGGTAGAAGCTGCCGTCGGATCGCCGGTCGTAGGTGACGCCGAACTGCGGGTCGGTCCGTCCGGTCAGGGCCAGCGCGGCCGAGAACCCGGGCGGCTGGGAGCCGTTGGCGAACGGGGTGCCGTCGATCTCCCAGTTCTTGTCGACCAGCACGGACGCGCACGTGCTCGGGATCCCCATGTCGATTGGCGCGACCCAATCCTGCAGGGGCGGGCTGGAGGCGTTGAGGGAGCTCGCCGACCGGAGGTTCACGGTCCCGAAGTTGCCGCTGCAGTCCCCCGCCGGGAACAGTGCGGTGAGATCCAGGCCGACCTCGACGAAGGCGCCCTGGGGCAGCGGGGCGCCCGAGAGGTCGGTGACCCCCGGCGGGTTGACGGCGCCAGCGAAGCCGGCGAGGTCCGGCAGCGGAACCCAGCTTCCCGAGTCGGCGCTCGTCGCCCGCCACGTGGAGGCCGAGCCGAACGTCAGGTCCGCGCTGCCGGCCTTGACGAACAGGAGCCGCAGGTCGCCGCTCGTCCGGTCGGGCACCGGTCCGAACCGGTTCGGCTTCTGGTTGAGCTCGACGAAGAAGCCGGCCGTGCCGGTGACCGCCGCCCGCTGCCAGGCGATGTAGGCGAAGACGTGGTCGTCCACGACGTGGGTGAAGGCGTACAGGTTGCCGATGTCGCCGTTCGAGGCCGACGTCCCGCTGCCCGCGGTCTGGCTGGCGGTCCAGGGCCAACCGTTCTCGCCGGCTCCCCCCGTCCACTGCGTGTTGTCGCCGAACCCGTCGCTTCTGACCGGCTGGCCGCCGACGTTCGACCAGTCGAAGTTGTCCGTGTTCGCACACAGGTTGCCGTCGATCTCGAACCCGCCGAGGAGGGTGCGGTCGGCGGGCGGGACCTGCGGCTGGGTGCAGTCGGCGACCGGGTCGGCGCTGGGGCTGACCACCGCGAGCGGCACGCGGGGCGCACGCGCCGGCGTGGCCGACGGCGTCGCGGATGCCGCGCGGGTGCTGCTCGGGGCCTGGGGTGGGGTGGTCGGCGGCGGCCCGGTCGGCGCCGTGGTCGGGGTCGCCGTGGTCGGGGTCGCCGTGGTCGGGGTCGCCGTGGTCGGGGTCGCCGTGGTCGGGGTCGCCGGCGGATCGCCGGCGACCGTCAACGACGTGGCGCACGGGTCGCCGGCAGCGCACGACTCCCCCTCCGGGAAGGCGGCCGTCGTCAGCTCGGCCCCTCCCGCTGCGTCCGCCGCCACGGCGACCTCGAACGACGCCGTCGCGGTCGCGCTCGGCGTGTCCGGCCCGCCGAGCCCGGCCGGCGTCCAGGTGAGACGTTCGGCCTTCTTGTCGAGCGCCAAGCCCCGTCGGGCCAGCTCCGTCGGGGGCGTGACGACGGTGGCGTGATCGAGCAGGCCCGACAGGTCGTCGACCACGGTCGCACCCTGTGGCGGGGGTTGCTGGCTCCCGGCCTCGAGCGTGTAGGTGACGGTGGCGCCGGGGGCGACGCTGCCGCCGGAGGGCGGGTCGGCTGTGGCCGACACCGTGACCGGCGGCGGGGTGGCCCCCGACGACGGGGTCGGCATCCCCATCAGCGAGCCGGTGGCCACGGCGGCGGCGGCGACCAGCACGAGGAGGGTCGCCCCGGGCGTCGAGCGGGACGGCCGCCGTCTGCACATGATCGTAACGTTGCCACGTTAGGTGGCCGTTCGTACATGCTCTGTGTTCAGCGGCCCCGGTCGGTCAACCCGGCTAGCGTGCCCGCCAACGTGGAGGGGCTGGGGAGGATCGTCGATGCGGATCGTTCAGCGGGTGGTCGTCGCCGCCGTCGCGACCATCGCCCTGCTGCCTGCGTGCCAGCCGGCGCCGGGTGGCCCGATCCAGCACCCCGGCCCGCCGGGCGACGCCCAGGGCTGCGCGCCGGTCGCCGTCGGCGGGACCCCGGGCCGCCTGCGCCCGACGCCCCCGCCGGAGGCGACCGTCCCGGACGACACGGTCGCCGTCGACCTCGACCAGCCGATCGGGCCCGCCAACCGTGACCTCACGGGCGTCGTCTGGAACGCGGGGAGCAGCATCGCGCCGCTGACGCCCGTCCACCCCAAGATCGTCCGCATCGACGCCAGCCTCCAGGACCGCAGCCAGGCGCCGGGCCAGCTCGACCTGCAGCCGCTGCTGAACCGGGTCGCCCAGGTCCGGGCGGCCGGCGCCGAGCCGCTCGTGCTGCTGTCCTACATGCCCCGGTGGCTCGGCCAGCCGCGGGCGACCGCCGGGCAGAACCCCACCCGCATGGGCCCCGCCGACCTCGACGCCTGGCAGGACCTCATCACCGAGGTGGTGCGGACCCTGGCCACCGCGCCCGAGCCCGCCTACCGCTTCGAGGTCTGGAACGAGCCCGACCTCTTCGTGTTCTGGCTGGACACCCCGCAGCAGTTCGTCGACATGGCCCTGCGCACGCACCGGGCGGTGGCCGACGTCGCCCGCGAGACCGGGCTCCCGCTGGAGGTGGGCGGCCCCGCGTCGGCGATCGGGCTGAACGACACCATGGTCGGCTACCTCCGGGCCGTGGCCGACGCGGGCCTGCCGCTCGACTTCGTCAGCTGGCACGACTACGCCAACTTCCCCTACCTCGGGCCCGACGGCGCCGAGGGCAACCTGGACCCGGCGATCTACCAGGCCCTGGCCCGGCGCAACCCCGACGCGACGCCGCTGCGGTACTCGGCCGAGATCGGGGACATACGCGCCCGGGTCGACGCCGCCCTGGCCGGCAGTGGCCTGGCGCCCGACCTGATCATCGACGAGTGGAACGTCTCGGCCGGCGGCTACGACCTCCGGCACGACACGGCCGAGGGGGCGTCGCTCGTCGCCGGCACCCTGGTCGAGATGGAGCGGGCCGGCCTCGACGCCGCCGCCTTCTACCGGGCGGTGTCCGGCGACGCCGACCGGCCGGGCGACTGGGGGCTCGTCCACGCCGACGGCACGCCCAAGCCCTCGTGGTGGGTCTTCCGGGCCTGGTGGGCGATGACCGGCGCGCGGCTGCGCACCAGCGGCGACGACGCCACGACGGGCCTGTGGGCCCGCGCCACCCGCGACCGCGGCTGCGTGTCGGTGCTGCTGGCGAACTTCGTCGCCACGGGCGCCCCGGCCCGCACGGTCGAGGTCGACATCCAGGGGGAGCAGCCGAAGTGCGGCGGCCGGCGGACCACGACGGTGGCGGCGCTCGACGGCTCGTCCACCACCCTCGCCGAGCCCCGCACCGTGCAGTTCGGCACCCACCGATCGGTCACCGTGCCCATGGCGTCCCAATCGGTCGCCCTGGTGCAGATCAGCTGCCCGGACTAGATGTCGCGGCGGCGGCTGGCGGCCAGGCCGGCCACGACGGCGATCGCGGCGTAGCCCGCCGTCACCGCCAGCCCGGCGAGCGGGGCCACGCCGTAGAAGAGCGGCGACGTCGTCGTCGGCTGGGCGCCGGCGGGGCGGTCGACGGTGTGCTGGATCGCGAAGCCGGCCAGTGGGCTCCAGCGCTGCAGCAGCCGGGCGGCGCTCGGGTCGACGGCCGCCATGCCGGGCAGCACGATCGACGCCAGCACGATCGGGAGGGCGACCGTGGTCCGCTTCACCACCGCCCCCACGCCGACCGCCATCAGCCCGACCAGGCCGATCACGATGCCGGTGCCGACGATCGCCCGGACGATCGTCGGGTCGGTGAGGTCGGGGTCGGGGTAGCCCGGGCCGACGTAGCCGTTGGCCCGCTGCACCGGCCGGGCGGCGAAGTAGGACCCGTAGGCCGCGACGATGCCGACGGCGGTCGTGCCGGCCCAGACGACGCCGGCCTTGGCCAGCAGGACCCGGTGGCGCCGGGGCGTCGCGGCGAACGTCGACGCGATCATCCCGCTGCCGTACTCGCCGCCGATGGCCGCCGCGCCGATGGCGGCGGCGACGATCACGCCGGGGAGGATGCCGGCGAGGGCGTTCACCAGGAGGTCGTCGTCACCGCCGCCCCCACCGACCGTGCTCGTCGCGCTGGCGACGAACACCGAGAAGGCGACCGTGAGCCCGGCGAGCAGCACGTAGGCCCACCGCGTGCCCCGCGCCGCCCACGCCTTGGTCCACTCCGACGCGACGGCGGCCCGGATGGCGCTCATGGCCGGGGCTCGCTGACGAGGCGCAGGTAGGCGGACTCGAGCGACGACCCGCCGGCGTCGAGCGCCAGCACCTCCTCGACGGTCGCGTCCGCCCGCAACCGGCCGCGATGGATGACGACCAGCCGGTCGGCGACATCCCGCAGCTCGTGCATCAGGTGCGACGAGAGCAGCACGATCCGGCCCTCCGCGGCCCGCTCCCGCAGGAGCCGGCGGAGCCAGACCATGCCGCCGGGGTCGAGCCCGTTCATCGGCTCGTCGAACAGGAGGATCGGCGGGTCGGCCAGCAGGGCGGCGGCGATGCCGAGGCGCTGGCGCATGCCCTGCGAGTAGCCGCCGGTGCTCCGGCCGGCCGCACCCGCGAGCCCGACCGCCTCGATCAGCTCGTCGACACGGCGGGCCGCGACCCGGTTCGACGCCGCGATCCACCGCAGGTGGTCACGGCCCGACAGGCCGCCGTGCACGGCGTCGGCGTCGAGCAGGGCGCCGACGTGGTGAAGCGGTGCGGGCAGGTCGGCATAGCGGGCGCCGTCGACCACGACCCGGCCGGCGGTCGGCTCGACGAGCCCGAGCGCGCAGCGCATCGTGGTCGACTTGCCCGACCCGTTGGGGCCGACCAGGCCGGTCACGAGGCCGGGCCGGACATCGAACGTGAGGTCGTCGACGGCGACGACCCGCCCGTAGCGCTTCGTCAGGCCCTCGACGGACAGGGACGGTGTCATGAGGTCGACGGTACGGACGCGCCGGTGGCGACCGGATCCCCCGGGCGAGCGATCGCGTGGATCCCCCGTCCGATGGATGGCCGCCGCCGCGACCGACCGGCACACTGGCGGCGTGAGGCTCGACCGAGACGAGCTGGTGCGGATCGCGTCCACGCCGCAGGCGTGGATCGCCGCCTCCGTCGTCCTGGTGCTGCTGGCTCTCGGCCAGCTCGTGTGGCTCGGGCGTCTCGGCGACGAGGAGCTGCTCGTGCCGATCGTGGCGATGGCCGGGCCGGTGGCGTTCGCCGACCGCCGCCCCCGATCGGCCGCACTGATCGCCGTCGCGGGCGCCGTGGTCAACCTGGCCGTGAGCGACTACCCGCTGCTGGCCGGCAGCGTGATCGGCCTGATGCTGGTGTGCGGCTGCGCCGCGTACCACCTCCGGGCGCCGTACTCGCTGGCGATCGCCGCGCCGTTCGCCGTCAACGCCGTCTCCCCTCTCGCGGGCGACGACGCCGAGGCCCGTGGCTTCCTGCTGCTCGTGCTGGTCGTCGCCGCGCTGGCCTTCGGCCGGCTGCTGCGGAGCCGCCAGCGCGTAGAGGCCGAGCTCGGCGCCACCGTCGAGGCCCACGAGGCGACACGGCGCGAGCGGGCGCTGCTCGAGGACCGGGCCCACATCGCCCGCGAGCTGCACGACATCGTGGCCCACCACATCTCGGGCATCGCGGTCCAGGCCGAGACGGCGAGGTTCACGACCCCCGGCGTGTCCGAGCAGGGCGCCGAACGGTTCGCCGCCATCGGCGACTCGGCGCGCGACGCGCTCGACGAGATGCGGCGCCTGCTCGGCGTGATGCGTGCGCCCGACCGTGCCGGGGACTTGGCGCCCCAGCCGGGCCTCGACCGCATCGACGCGCTCGCCGACGAGCACCGGGCGCTCGGTGCCGAACTGCGGCTGACCGTCAGCGGCACGGTGCGGGAGGTGCCCGAGACGCTGGGGCTGGTCGCCTACCGGGTCGTGCAGGAGGCCCTGACCAACGCCCGCCGTCACGCGCCCGGTGCCCCCGTCGAGGTCTCGCTCGACTACCGGCCGGAGGCGCTGCGCATCGTCGTCTGCGACCGGGGCCCGGGCGCGTCCGGCGAGGCCGGCGCGGCCGGCGGCTTCGGCCTCGCCGGGATGCGCGAGCGGGTCGAGGTGGTCGGCGGCTCGCTGGCCGCCGGCGACGGTCCCGACGGCGGCTTCGTGGTCGCCGCCGAGCTCCCGCTGGGACCCACGTGACGGGCGAGACGCCGCCGATCCGGGTCGTGGTCGCCGACGACCAGGCGGTCGTGCGGGACGGGTTCGCGGCCCTGCTCGACACCCCCGACGACAT
>DATFRN010000003.1:0-8690 GCA_035263165.1 Acidimicrobiales bacterium
ACGGGCGGGCGAGTCGCTCGGGCAGCACCGGGCCATCGTCGAGGCGGTCGTGGCCGGCGACGGCCCCGCCGCCGAGGCGGCCATGCGGGACCACCTGGCGTCGGTGATCGAGGTGCTGCGTCACTGGGAGGCCTTCGACACTCGCGGCTGAGGCGGCGCCGACAGGCGCAGCCGGGGCCCGAGCGGCCCGCTGCGACGCAGCAAGAGCGGGGGACATGTTCCCTATGCGGGCAGGGCCGGGACGGCCCCGGGGTCAGCGGCGACCCGGCGGAGGTGGTCGGCCGTCGCAGCGGTCATGGTCGGCTCGACCCCCAGCTCGTCCAGCAGCTCGGCAGCCGCCTCCATCTCGTGGACCCGGCGGGCCGCGTGGCGGGCTGTGCCCGCCACCAGCCGCCGGAGGACCGGCTCGTCCAGCGCCCCGAGCTGGGCCACGATGTTCCCCCAGGTCTCCCCGGCCAGGCCGGCGGCCTCGGCCGCCCGCATCGACTCCATGACCACGGCGGTCAGACCCTTGACCACGACGCTGCGCAGCAGCTTGCGGGTCGCCGCCAGTCCCGGCTCGGGCCCGACGTCCTCGATCGGCATGCCGAGGGGCGCCAGGAAGGCGGCCACCTCCCGGGCGCACGGTCCCGACACCAGCGCCGGCGTGCGCAGCCCGGTGCCGGCGACCGGCGCCATGAGCGCCACGTCCGCGAAGCCCAGGCCGGCGCCCCCGGCCTGCCTGGCCAGCCGGCGCTTGAGGCCGGCCGACGCCGTGGCCACGTCGGCGTAGACCGCGCCCCGGGGGATGGCGTCGAGCGCCTGGGCGAGGGCGTCGGGGGCGTCGGCGGCCGCGGTCACCGCCAGCACGAGGTCGACGCCGGCGGCCGCGGCCCGGGGATCGCCGTGGCGCACCACGCCGGGCGGCGTCGGCACGCCCGCCGGGTCGTAGCCGGCGACGTCCACGCCGGCGGCCGCCAGGTCGGCGGCCAGCAGCGAGCCGGCCTCGCCCAGGCCGAAGACGCACACCCGGACGGCTGTCACCCCACGTACTCCACGCCGAGGTCCGCCAGCGTCGCCCGCAGGCCGTAGATGTCGAGGCCGAGCTCGCCCGCCGCGAGGCGGGCCCGCGTGGCGTCCTCCCGGGCCTCGCGCCGGCGGGCCTGCTCCAGCGCCTCGGCCGCGCCCTCCCGCCCGACGACCACGACGCCATCGTCGTCGGCGCACACCACGTCGCCCGGCGCCACCACGGTGCCGCCCAGCACGACCGGCACGTTGACCGACCCGGGGCTGGCCTTGACCGTGCCCTCGCAGGACACGTGGCGGGCCCACACCGGGAAGCCCTGGTCCCGCAGCTCGGCCGTGTCCCGCACGCCGGCGTCGATCACCAGCGCCCGCACGCCCCGGGCCACCAGCGAGGTGGCGAGCAGCTCGCCGAACATGCCGTGGGTCGAGGGGGCCGTGGTGGTGACCACCAGCACGTCGCCCTCCCGGCACACCTCGACGGCGGCGTGGACCATCAGGTTGTCGCCGGGGTGGCACGACACGGTGACCGCCGGGCCGGCCAGCCGGACGCCCTGCTGGATCGGGCGGAGGCCGGGGCCGGCGAACCCCCGCCGGCCCATCGCCTCGTGCACCGTGGCGGTGCCGCACTCGCCGAGCGCGGCGACGACCTCGGGGTCGGGCCGGTCGATCGTGCGGACGACGACGTGGCGGGCGGTCATGGCGCGCTCCCTCCCCCGGGGCCCAGGCGTGGGTACACCCGGCGGGCGTTGGCCTCGAAGATCTTGGCCCGGTCGCCCTCGCCCAGCCCGGCGGCGTCGAGGTAGCGGCGGGTGTCGTCGTAGTGGTGCCCGGTCTCGGGGTCGATGCCCCGCACCGCCCCCACCATCTCCGACGCGAACAGCACGTTGTCCGCCGGGATCACCGCCAGCAGGCAGTCGATGCCGGCCTGGTGGTACACGCAGGTGTCGAACCACACGTTGCCGAGCACCAGCTCGTCGAGCGGAGGCCGGCCCATGTCCTGGGCCAGGCCCCGGAACCGGCCCCAGTGGTAGGGCACGGCGCCGCCGCCGTGGGGGATCACCAGCCGCAGCTGGGGGAAGTCGGCCAGCAGGTCGGAGGTGACCAGCTGCATGAACGCAGTGGTGTCGGCGCCGAGGTAGTGGGAGCCGGTGGTGTGGAACTGGGGGTTGCAGGCGGCGCTCACGTGGACCATCGCCGGCACGTCGAGCTCGCACAGGGCTTCGTACAGCGGGTACCAGGCCCGGTCGCCGAGCGGCGGGCCGTCCCAGTAGCCCCCCGAGGGGTCGGGGTTGACGTTGGCGCCCACGAAGCCCATCTCCTCGACGCACCGGCGCAGCTCGCGCACCGACGGCTCGATCGGGGCGCCGGGCGACTGCGGCAGCTGGCACACCGGTGCGAAGTTGCCGGGGTAGAGGTCGCAGACCCGGCGGATCAGCTCGTTGCAGTGCTCGGTCCAGAACCGGCTGGTGTGGGCGTTGCCGATGTGGTGGCCCATCCACGACGCCCGGGGCGAGAACAGCGTCAGGTCCGTGCCCCGCTCGCGCTGGAGGCGGAGCTGGGCATCCTCCAGGCTGGTGCGGATCTCGTCGTCGGAGATGGCGATCGTGCCCTTGGACCCGACGTGATCGGGGTCCTCGGCCAGGGCGGCGCGCTGCGCGTCCCGGTAGTCGCCGAGGGCGGCGGGGGCCGTGGTGTAGTGGCCGTGGCAGTCGATGATCATCCGGGTACCACCCAGGGATTGTAAACAATCTTGTCAACACGATAGCCTGCGGGCTGATGTCGGGACCGCGCGAGTACGACGACATCCCGGGGACGATCGTGTTCGACGGCCGCCGCGCCCGCCGTGGCTACCCGCTGAACAAGTTCCTGATGTCGCTGAACCGGCCGGAGAACCGCGACGCCTTCCGGGCGGACGAGCGGGCCTACCTCGACCGGTTCCCGCTGGACGCCGAGCAGCGGGCCGCGGTGCTGGGCCGCCGGTGGCTGCGGCTGCTGGAGGTGGGCGGCAACGTCTACTACACGTACAAGCTGGCGGCCTGCGACGGCATGACGTTCCAGGACCTGGCCGGCGAGCACACCGGCATGTCCCCGGAGGACTTCGCCGAGATGATGCTGTCGGGCGGTCGGCACCCCGACGCCGGCCCGGCCGAGGGGGAGCGCTGATGGCCCGGCTCGTGGGCGGCGTGGGCTGCTCGCACGTGCCGGCGGTGGGCGCGGCCATCGACAAGGGCCGCACCGAGGAGCCCTACTGGGCGCCCTATTTCGCCAAGGTCGAGCCGGCCCGGCGCTGGATCGCCGAGACGGCGCCCGACGTCTGCATCGTCGTCTACAACGACCACGCCTCGGCGTTCTCGCTGGAGGTGATCCCGACGTTCGCCCTGGGCCTGGCCGACGAGTTCCCGCCGGCCGACGAGGGCTACGGCCCCCGGCCGGTGCCGGTGGTGCAGGGTCACCCGGAGCTGGCCTGGCACCTGGCCGAGTCGCTGGTGCTCGACGAGTTCGACCTGACCTACGTCAACGAGATGCCGGTCGACCACGGGCTGACCGTGCCGCTGTCGGTGATGTTCGGCCAGCCCGACGCGTGGCCCTGCCCGGTCATCCCGCTGTGCGTGAACGTGGTCCAGTACCCGCCGCCGACCGGGCGACGCTGCTACCACCTGGGCCAGGCCATCCGGCGCGCCGTCGAGTCGTACCCCGGCGCCGAGCGGGTGGTCGTCCTCGGCACGGGCGGCATGTCCCACCAGCTCCAGGCCGAGCGGGCCGGCTTCATCAACGTCGACTTCGACACCCGGTTCCTGGACGGCCTGGTCGAGGACCCGGCGGCGATCGCCGCCATCCCCCACATCCGCTACCTGCGCGAGGCGGGCAGCGAGGGCATCGAGCTGGTGATGTGGCTGGTCATGCGGGGCGCCCTCGGCCCGCGGGTCCGGGAGGTCTACCGGGCCACCCACGTCCCGACGTCCAACACCCACAACGGCCTGCTGGTGCTCGAGGAGGCCTGACCCCCCGGCGGCCTCAGGCGTCCACCTCGGTCGGCTCGCCGATCGGCAGCCAGCGGACGGCGTCCCGGACCTCGGGCGGCGCGGCGGCGAGGCGGCGCTCGATCGCCGGGCGGCCCTCGACGAAGTGGGACCAGCCCTCGTAGTGCACGGGGAAGGCGACGGCCGGCCGGAGCCGCCCGCAGAGGCGCACCGCGTCGCGGGCCGTCATCGTGTAGCGGAGCGGGCCGGTGACCGGGAAGCGCACCCCGCCGAGGTGGAGCAGCGCCACGCCGACCGGCATCCGGTCCGCCAGCCGGAGCAGGTCCCGGTGCAGGACGGTGTCGCCCGAGACCCACAGCGCCCCGCGCCGCTGGCCCGGCCACGTGAGGGCGAAGCCGACGACGTCCCCCACGATCGGCCGGGAGAGCGGCGGCCCGTGGCGGCACGGGGTCGCCGTCACGGTGACGTCGGGGCGACCGTCGCCGGACAGCACGACGCGGCCCCCCGCCACCAGGCCCTGGGCGACGCCGCCCAGCCGCCCGGCGCCCGACCGGGTGGTGACGACCGCCGGCGCGCCGGCGAGCAGCGCCCGCCCCGCGTCGTCGAGGTTGTCGGCGTGGTGGTCGTGGGTCAGCAGCACGGCGTCGACCGGGCCGACGTCGGTGGCGGCCCGCGCGGGCGCCCCGAGCTTGGTCGACGCCGTCCCCCACCCGAACCGGTAGCGGCGCCCGGGCGGGTCGAAGGTCGGGTCGGTCAGGATACGCCATCCCGCCACCTCGACGAGGACGGTCGGCCCCCCGAGGTGGGTCAGCCGCACGGCCGGGCCGGCGGTCACGACCCGGGCTCGGCCGCGCCCTCGTCGGCCCGGCGGCCGGCGTTGGCGAGCGCCCAGTCCAGGGCGTAGTCGGCCACCTCCCGCCAGCCCTCCTGGGCGGTGATCAGGTGGGCGCGGCCCGGGAACTCCTTCACCGCCGTGATGGTGTGCGAGCGGTAGTGGGCGGCGTTCGAGCGCTGGACCTTGGGCGGCATGATGTGGTCGTCTTCGCCCGAGATGAACAGCAGCGGGGCGCGGGCGTCGTTGCGGTAGTCCACCCAGGTGTCCTGGGGGCCGGGCTCGAAGTTGGCCAGGACGCTGTTGAACAGGATCCGGCCCGAGGCCGGGATGGCGTAGCGCTCGTAGAGCCGGCGCGACTCCGCCTCGTCGAACGTGTTGGTGAAGGCGTAGCGCCACTGCTCGTGGGTGAACCCCACCGCCTTGTGCCGGTTGGCCGGGCTCTTCAGCACCGGGAACGTCGAGCGCACCTGCGACAGCGGCGTCGCCCGGACGCCCTCGGTCGGGGCCGAGCAGATGGCGACGCCGGCGGCGCCGCAGCCGTGGTCGAGCAGGATCTGCGTGAACGCGCCGCCCGCGGAGTGGCCGATGATGATCGGCGGCTCGGGCAGCGCCTTCACCACCGCCTCGAGGTGCTCGATGATGGCCGGCACGGTCAGGGCCTCGATCGGGCTCGGGTCGGCGTTGAGCGCCTCGACCTCGACCTCGAAGCCGGGGTAGCCCGGCGCCAGCACGGTGAAGCCCCGGGACTCGTAGTGGGCGACCCAGTCCTCCCAGCTGCGGGGCGTGACCCAGAAGCCGTGGACCAGGACGATCACGTCGGGTGCGTCGGGTGCGTCGGGCATGCATCCTCCTCGGGGGAGCGGGGGGTGACCGGTCGAGTGTGGGATGGACCGAGGGCCTCGGTCGCACCGTCTCCGGACGGAGACGCGCCAGAATGAGCCATGACCACGGGCGGGCGCCACTCGATCGCTATCGGCGTTCTCGACGGCACGCTCGCGCTCGACGTGGCGGTGGCCATCCAGGCGTTCGGTCCCCGGCCGACCGCCTTCCTCGCCATGCGGGACGAGCTGGAGTCGCCCTACGAGGTGCAGGTGTGCGGGGGCGACCAGGCCCGGCTGCGGACCCTCGGCCTGGCCTTCCGCGACGTCCAGCCCTGGAGCCGGCTGGCCGCGGCCGACACGGTCGTCATCCCCGGCCTCGACGAGCCGGACCGCCGGCGCGACCCCGAGGCCCTCGCGGCCGTGGCCGCGGCCGCGCGCCGGGGCGCCCGGATGGCCGCGCTGTGCACCGGCGCGTTCGTCCTCGGGTTCGCCGGCGTGCTCGACGGGCGCCGGGTGACGACGCACTGGGCGCTGGCCGACCGGTTCCGGGCGCTGTTCCCCGACGCCAAGCTCATGGACGACGAGCTGTTCATCGACGACGGCGACATCCTCAGCTCGGGCGGCATGCTCGCCGCCGCCGACCTGTGCCTGCACATCATCCGCCAGGACCACGGGCAGAGCTACGCCAACGACGTGGCCCGGCTGCTGGTGAGCCCGCCGTTCCGCACCGGCGGCCAGGCCCAGTACCGGGCCGGCGGGGCCCCGCGGGCGAGCGGCTCGCTGGCGGCGCTGCTGGACTGGGTCGACGCCCACCTCCACGAGAGCCTGACCCTGCCGCTGCTGGCGGCGAAGGCCCACGTGAGCAGCCGCACGCTGTCCCGCCGCTTCGAGGCCGAGACGGGCCGGGGCGCCGTCCAGTGGATCCGCGAGCGCCGCATCGACCGGGCCCGGGCGCTGCTGGAGGACACCGACCTCAGCGTGACCGACGTGGCCTTCCGCACCGGCTTCGGCTCCCTCGGCGCCTTCCGCCGCCAGTTCGCCCGCGCCACCGGCACGACGCCCCGCAGCTACCGCCTCACGTTTCGGGAGGGCTAGGCCCGCAGCGCCCGGTCGAGGGCGTAGTCGATGGTGGCGAAGGCCTCGGCGGGGGTGATCTGGCCGTCGAGGACGCCCTGGGACACCCCGGTGACCAGCGTGAGCAGGACGAGCGCCTCCCGGTCGGGGTCGACCCCGGCCCGCAGCCTGGCCCGGCCCAGCTGGTGGGCGAACGCCTGGCGCATCGAGCCGGCGACCTCGCCGGCCTCCGTGCGCTTCAGCGCGGGGTCGAGCAGCGAGGCGGTGAACAGGGCGACGTAGACGAGCATGGCGTCGCGGCTCTCGTCGTCGACGGGGACGAAGGACCGCATGACCGTGCGGAGGCGGTCGCGGGGCGCGTCGCCGGCGCCGGCCTGGAACCGCCGGATCCGGGCGATCGAGCGCTCGGCGACCCGGCGCTGGGTGGCCAGGAGCAGCTGGTCCTTGGTGCCGAAGTAGTACTGGACGAGCCGCACGGACACGCCCGCCTCGGCCGCCACCTCGCGGAACGTGGCGGACGCCAGGCCGCCCTTGACCGTGATGCGGATGACGGCGTCCGCGATCTCCCGCCGGCGCTGGTCGCGGTCCACTCGCCTCGGCACGCCGTTTATGATACATCTGTATCATGAAGGAGCCGGGGATCTCCGCGTGGCGCAGCGACCGGGCCCGACGGCGCTTCGTCGAGATGGAGGACGAGCTCTGGCGCGAGCAGTGGCCCGAGCCGCCGGCCGCGCTCGACATCGACACCTGGGCCGGCCCGACCCGCCTCTACCGCTGGGCCGGCGCCGGCGAGCCCATCGTCTTCCTCCACGGCATGGGCGGCACCGGCCTCACATGGTCGCCGTATGTCCAGCGCCTCGCGGGCCGGGACGTGTACGCCGTCGACACCATCGGCGACGTCGGGCGCAGCGAGCAGCGGGCGGTCATCGAGGACGCCGCCGGGCTGGCCCGGTGGCTCGGCGAGGCGCTGACCGGGGCCGGCATCGAGCGCGCCCACCTGGCGGGCACCTCCTACGGCGGGTTCCTCGCCCTCGCCCTGGCCAGCCGGGAGCCGCAGCGGGCGGCGTCCCTCACGCTGGTCGACAGCGGCGGGCTGGCCCCGTTCCGGCTCGGCCGGTTCCTGCTGTGGGGGCTGCCCTCGCTGTTCGGCGCCCTCGCCCCTGCCCCGGTCCGCCGGCGGCTGGCCCGCCGTCGCCCGCTGCTGGCGGACCCTCGCATCATGCGCATGGGGCTCCACGGCCAGATGAACCACCCGTTCCGGCTCCCGGGCGTGGCGCCGCTCGGCGACGACGAGCTCCGGTCGATCACGGCACCGGCCCTGGTGATCGTGGCCGGCCGGAGCGCCCCGTTCGCGCCCCGGGTCCAGGCCGAGCGGGCCCGGCTGATCCCGCGGGCGGAGGTGGAGGTCATCCCCGGCGCCGGCCACGAGGTGTCCTGGACCCACCTCGACCGCTGCGTCGCCGGGCTCAGCCGGGTGGCGCGCTGACGAGCCGCGGGCGGTCGAGGCGGGTGTTGTCGATGACGACGTCGGCCCGGGCCACGGGGTCGACGTCCAGCTGGACACGCAGGTCCCAGTGACGCACCAGCTCGGGCCGGAGCGCGAACACGCCGTCGACCGAGGAGCAGGTCGCGGACGGCCTCGAGGTCGAACGCGTTGCGGTAGTAGCCCTCGCCCGACACCCGGTCGTAGCGGTGGGCCTCCGCCCAGGGCCGCTTGACGTCGTCCAGGGACGCCCGCAGGACGACCCGGCCGGCGCCGGCCAACCATCGCGCCAGCTCGTGGCCGAGGGTCGTCTTGCCGGCGGCCGTCCGGCCGTCGACCGCCACCCGCACCCGTCGGTCGCCGAGCGCCCGGATCCGCTCGGCCACGTGCCCGACCACCGGCGCCCGCCCCGGGTCGACCGGGGGCGGCCACGGCTGCCGCCAGGTGGACGGCGAGAGCTCGACCCGCCCACCCGTCAGGGCGGGCTCCAC
>DATFRN010000004.1:0-11194 GCA_035263165.1 Acidimicrobiales bacterium
CGGGTTCCACGCCCACACCGAGCCGGAGGACGTCGCGGTGGGCACCCTCAAGGTGGCGGCCGTCGTCGTGCTGGCGTTCCTGCCCGGGTGGCTGTACGTGCGCTTCCTCGGCCAGCGGGCCGGGGCGCTGTGGAACGAGTATGTGCTCAACCTCCACCGCCTGGCCTGGGACGAGCCCGCCTTCCTGCCCGAGCCGCCGTGCGCCTCGCCGTACCGCGAGGACTGGGAGGCCGCCCAGGCGTCCCTGTGCCCCAGGAAGGCCGGCGAGATGGCGAAGGTCAACATCTACCAGCAGAAGTTCGACGCCTACTACGGCCGCTCGGTCTCGGCCGTCAAGCCGGAGACCGACTTCACCGTGCGGGTCGACATGCTGTTCCCCGTCTTCCTGGCCACGGCGTGGCTGGCCATCGGGTGGACGGCGGTGCTGTGGGACGCGAGCTTCGCGTCGGCGCCGGCGACGGTGTGGGACGTCATGAAGTACGCCTTCGTCGGCGCCTACATCTTCGCCCTCCAGAGCCTGATCCGGCGGTTCTTCCAGAGCGACCTGCGGCCCAGCGCCTACGCCTCGCTGCTGGTGCGGTTCATCGTCGCCCTGTCGATGACGGTGGCGCTGGTGCAGATCCTCGACGTGTCGCCGGCCTCCGAGGCCGCGGTGGCCTTCGTGGTCGGCATCTTCCCGGCGGTGGCGCTCCAGGCGCTCAAGCGCAACGCCCAGGCGCTGCTGGGCGTGCGGGTGCGGTCGGCCACGGCGGACTACCCGCTCGACCAGATCGACGGGCTCGACCTCTGGTACCAGGACCGGCTGATGGAGGAGGGGATCGAGGACATGCAGAACCTCGCCACCGCCAGCCTGGTCGACGTCATGCTGCACTGCCGGGTGCCGGTCAATCGCCTGATCGACTGGGTGGACCAGGCCCACCTCTACCTGCACCTGGACCACGCCGAGACGGACCGGTCGGAGCGCCGGGCGGTGGACCGCCAGCTCTACGAAGAGGTGCACAAGGCCGAGCACGTGCCGTCGCCCACGACGCTCACCGCCACCGACCAGAATGCCGACCTGGCCCACGCCCGGATCTGGGGCTCGACGACCCTGCGCAGCCGGGCCGGCACCCGGACCCGCCTGGCCCTGCGCCAGCTCGGCATCCGCACGGCGACGGACCTGCTCAACGTGTTCCCGGACGACGAGTCGATGAAGGAAGCCAAGGAGACGCACTCGGGCCTGGACGAATTCCAGATCCGCCTGCTGCGCCGGGCCCTGATGGCCGACGAGGGCCTCATCCCGGTGCGCAACTGGCAGGCCCGCGGGGTCAAGGACGTCACCAAGGTGGCCGACGCCGACGACGAGTCCCCGGCCGGCACCTCGCAGCCGACGGCGGCCTAGCCGCCGGCAGCCCCCCACGGGCGGGCCACCCCTCGGACGCTCATGACCCCCCCTTGCGTCCGTGGGGAGGCCCGCCTCCGGGCCCGGCTAGTTGGTGCTGACCACCCGGCCGCCGGCCAGGGTGACCACCCGGTCGGCGCGGTCGAGGACGTGGGGGCGGTGGGTGACCAGCAGGGTCGTGCCGAAGCCGGCGGCGGCGAGGCGCTCCCACAGGCGGGTCTCGGTCTCGACGTCGAGCGCGCTGGACAGGTCGTCGATGACCAGCAGCTCCGGCTGCCGGACCAGGGCCCGGGCCGCGCCCGCCCGCTGGATCTGGCCGCCCGACAGGCGCAGGCCCCGGGGGCCGATCACCGTGGCCGGGCCGTCGGGCATGGCGGCCAGGTCCTCGTCCAGGCAGGTCAGCCACAGGGCCTCGTCCAGCCCGGCCGCCGGCTCGCCCAGCAGCACCGTGTCGGCCAGCGGCTCGCTGAACAGCCGCGGCACCTGGGGCAGGTAGGCGGCCCGGGGTGGCACCATCACGGTCGAGGGGTCGTCGAGCACCACCCCGTTCCAGCGGATCTCGCCCGCGTCGGCCCGCACCAGGCCGAGCAGCGCCCGCAGCAGCGTGGTCTTGCCCGCGCCGACCGGCCCGGTGATCGCGACGACCTCGCCCCGCCGGACGACCAGGTCGACGCCGGCGATGCCCCGCCCCGAGCCCGGGTGGACCACGGTCAACCCCTCGACAGCCAGCTCCCGCAGCGGGGCGTCGGTCGCCTCCCGGGCCGCGGCGGCGTACGGCGGCGGCCCGTGGCGCAGCCAGGTGCGCACGGGGGCGACCACCTCGCGCCGGGCCGGTGACGGCAGCAGCGCGGCCAGCCGGTCGACCGACACGTCGGCCTGCCGGTGGAAGACGAGCGAGCGGCCGACCCACTTGGGCAGCTCGGCGATCAGCGCGGCGTAGGCCGCGAACAGGCCGAGGTCGCCGACGGTCAGCCCGCCGCCGGTGAACGAGTAGGCCGCCACCACCAGCGCCACGCCCGCGGCCACCTCGCCGGTGCCGTAGCCGAGCGACCGGACCACCTCCGCCCCGACCTGGTCCCGCCGCCCGACCCGGGCCCGGGCCGCGTTGAGCGCGGCGAACCGCCGGTTGACCGCGGCCTCGGCGCCGCCGGCCTGCACGGCCAGCACGGCGCCGAACGTGTCGCCGATGAACCCGGTCACGTGGGCGGTCGCCTCCCGGGCCTCCCGCCGCCACACCCGCAGCCGGGGGCCGAGCCACGACGTCCCCACGATGGCCAGGGCGATCGGCACCGCCACCGCCGCCGCCACCCAGGGGTCGATCGAGAGCAGGACGACCATCGCCACCGAGCCGGCCACGACCGCCCCGGAGAGGTCGAGCCACACGTCGAGCACCTGGGCCACGTCCTGCACGTCGTCGCGGAAGCGGCTCACCGCCTCGCCCGGCGAGCCCGGCAGCCGGCCGGCGGCCGGGCCCGGATCGGACACCAGCGAGCGCAGCAGGTTGACCCGGGGCACGGTCTGCCAGCCGACCCAGCAGCCGTGCCACTGCACGGCGATGCCGACCAGCCAGGTCCAGCGGGCGGCCTCGATGCCGACCACGATCGCCAGCAGGGCCCACACGCCGTCGGCCGACCCGCCGGCGATCCGGTCGAGCACCACCTTGACCACCAGCCCGGTCAGCAGCGGCAGCGAGAAGAACACCACCCACCCGACCCAGCAGGTGAGGAACGCGACCGGCTCGTTGCGCAGGAGGCGCAGGGCCACCCGCACGACCGAGGCGCCGCGGGCGCGGGTCATCGGCGGCGTGCTCATGGTTCGCTCGCTCACGCCGTCGCCTCGTCGGGGACCGCGCCGGCCACCGCCGCCGCCCGCAGCAGGCCGGCGAACCGGCTGGTCGGGCGGGCGGCCAGGTCGGCCCGCCGGCCGTGCTCGACCACCCGGCCGCGGGTCAGCACCGCGATCTCGTCCATCTCGTCGAGCGTGTCCAGCCGGTGGGCGATGACGATGGCCGTCCGGCCGGCCAGCAGCGCCCGGGTGGCGGCGGCGATGCGGGCCTCGGTGCCGGGGTCGAGCCGGCTCGACGCCTCGTCCAGCACCACCACGTCGGGGTCGGCAAGGAACGCCCGGGCGAAGGCCACCAGCTGGCCCTCGCCGGCCGACAAACCGCCCCCGCCGTCGAGCCGGGAGTCGAGCCCGTCCGGCTGCGCCGCCGCCCACGGCGCGAGCCCGACCCGGTCGATGACGGCCCACAGGTCGTCGTCGCCGGCGGGGTGGGTGCCGAACAGCGTGAGGTTGTCCCGCAGCGAGGCCCGGAACAGGTCGACGTCCTGGGTCACCACGGCCACCCGCTTCCGCAGCGCGGCGACCTGCAGGTCGCGCACGTCGACGCCGCCGACCCGCACGGCGCCGGTGCCGACGTCCCAGAACCGGGTGACCAGCCGGCCGACGGTGGTCTTGCCGCTGCCGGTCCGGCCCACCAGGCCGAGGTGGGTGCCAGGGGCGAGGTGGAGGTCGACGCCGGCCAGCGCCGCGGTGCGGCCGCCGTCGTAGGAGAAGGTGACGCTGTCGAGGTCGACGGCCAGCGGCCCGGCCGGCAGCGCCGCGCCGTCGCCCGGGCCGTCGGCCACGGCGGGGTCGGTCGCCAGCAGCCAGGCCGCCCGGCGGGCGCCGGCCATGGCCTTCTGGAACTCCTTGAGCTGCTCGGCGATCTGCTCCAGCGGGCGGCGGAGCATGTCGGCGTAGCGGTAGAGGGCCAGGACGGCGCCGATGGTGATCACGCCGCGCTGCTGGAGCACGACGCCGGTGGCCAGCGTGGCCGCCGAGCCGATGGCGATGACCACCGCCGCCGACGCGTAGGCGCCGTCGGACCGCAGCGAGGCGAAGCGGGCGGTGGCCCACGACCGGGCGCTGTTGTGGTGGAGCCGGTGGACCGCGTAGCCGCCGGCCCCGTTCGCCCGCAGGTCCTCGAGGCCGCCGAGGCGCTCCTCGAGATCGCCGTAGAGCTGGGCGTTGGCCTCGCGCTCGGCCTCGCGGGGGCCGACGGCGGCCATCCGCCGCTTGACCATGACGAAGGCGCCGGCCACGGCCGTGACGGTCAGGACCGCCCCGGTGAGGGGGTCGATGATCGTGGCCACGACCAGCATCCCGAGGACCAGCACCAGGTTGCCGGCCGCCCGCACGGCGATGTCGGCGAAGAAGACGGCCATGGCCTCGACGTCGCCGTCGATGCGCTCGATGAGCTGGCCGGGGCTGTGGCGGCCGTGCCAGGCCTGCTCCAGCCGCAGGGCGTGGGCGGCCAGCCGCTCCCGCAGGCGGTTGCCGGCCCGCCACGACACCCGGGCCGACCACCACACGACGCCGAGGTCGGCCAGCGCCGCCACCAGGGCCGCGACGACGTACACGCCGGCCAGGCCGGCCAGGTGGGAGGCGGTGGCGCCGCCCAGCGCGTCGTCCGCGAACTTGCCCAGCGTGACCGGCAGCGCCAGCCGCAGGCCCATGGCCGCGCTGAGGACGACCACGATCCCCGCAAGGGGCCGGGCCTCGGGTCGGAGCGTGGCGGCGAGGAGGCGCGTCGCCCGCCCATCGGGCTGGGAGTGTGGACGCGGCACGGGGCCGACGAGCCTACGGTCGGCCCCTCCGGTTGCCTGCACGATTTTCCTCGTCGGCTACATTGGACGGGCCTCGGGCTGCGATGGGTGGTGCTGGATGCACCCAGCCCGATGACGAGAGCGGCCCGGCGACCCCCCGTCCGGGCTCGTCCACCGACGTCATCAGGGAGAACCCATGACCATCCTCCGAGAGGGCGACTACAAGGTCGCCGACCTGACGCTGGCCGGCTGGGGCCGCAAGGAGATCGACCTCGCCGAGGTCGAGATGCCCGGCCTCATGGCCCTGCGGGCCGAGTACGCCGACGCCCAGCCCCTGGCCGGGGCCCGCATCATGGGCTCGCTGCACATGACCATCCAGACGGCCGTGCTCATCGAGACCCTCACCGTGCTCGGCGCCGACGTGCGCTGGGTGTCCTGCAACATCTTCTCCACCCAGGACCACGCGGCCGCCGCGGCCGTCGTCGGCCCCAACGGCACGCTCGACGCCCCCGAGGGCGTCCCCGTCTACGCCTGGAAGGGCGAGACGCTGGAGGAGTACTGGTGGTGCACCGACCAGGCCCTGCGCTGGCCCGACGGTGGCGGCCCGAACATGATCCTCGACGACGGCGGCGACGCCACGCTGCTGGTCCACAAGGGCGTCGAGTACGAGAAGGCCGGCGCCGTGCCCGCGGGCACCGAGGACGACCCCGAGGAGTGGCACGTCATCCTCGACCTGCTGCGCCGGACCATCGCCGAGCGCCCGGGCCGCTGGACCGAGACGGCGGCCGCCATCAAGGGCGTCACCGAGGAGACCACCACCGGGGTCCACCGGCTCTACCAGATGTTCGACGCCGGCCAGCTGCTGTTCCCGGCCATCAACGTCAACGACTCGGTGACCAAGTCCAAGTTCGACAACCTCTACGGCTGCCGCCACAGCCTGGTCGACGGCATCAACCGGGCCACCGACGTCATGCTGGGCGGCAAGGTCGCCGTCGTGTGCGGCTACGGCGAGGTCGGCAAGGGCTGCGCCCAGTCGCTGCGGGGCCAGGGCTGCCGGGTGATCGTCACCGAGGTCGACCCCATCTGCGCGCTGCAGGCGGCCATGGAGGGCTACGAGGTCACCACGCTGGAGGCCGTGGTCGACACCGCCGACCTCTTCGTCACCACCACCGGCGGCAAGGGCATCATCTCGGCCGAGCACATGGCCCGGATGAAGCACAACGCCATCGTCGGCAACATCGGCCACTTCGACAACGAGGTCGACATGGCCGGGCTGGCCCGCATGAGCGACGTCCGCAAGGTGGAGATCAAGCCCCAGGTCCACGAGTTCGCGTTCCCCGACGGGCACTCGATCATCGTGCTGGCCGAGGGCCGGCTGCTGAACCTGGGCTGCGCCACCGGCCACCCCAGCTTCGTGATGTCGATGAGCTTCACCAACCAGGTGCTGGCCCAGCTGGAGCTGTTCGGCAAGACCGGCAACTACCCGCTCGGCGTCTACGTGCTGCCCAAGCAGCTCGACGAGAAGGTGGCCCGGCTGCACCTCGACTCCCTCGGGGTCAAGCTGACCAAGCTGTCCACCGAGCAGGCCGACTACCTGGGCGTGCCGATCGAGGGCCCCTACAAGGCCGACCACTACCGGTACTGATCCATCCGTGCGGCGGCGATGGGGCACCATGGGTGCATGGGCCCCGTCGCCACGCTGCACGCGCTCGCCGACGTCGCCCGGCGCGACCACCTGTGGATGGGCTGGAACCTCACGCTGGCCGCCATCCCCGCGGTGCTGGCGGTGGCGGTCTTCCGGTCCCGGGGGCCGCGTGGCGCCGGGTGGTGGCTCGGCGCCGGGCTGGCGCTGCTGTTCCTGCCGAACGCCCCCTACGTCCTGACCGACCTCGTCCACCTGCGGGGCGACGTGGCCGCGGCGGGCAGCGACGGCGCCGTGGTCGGGGCCGTGCTGCCGGTGTACGCGGTGTTCATCGCCGCCGGGTTCGTCGCCTACGCCGTGGCGGTGACCGAGCTCGGACGCTTCCTCGTCCGGTCCGGCCTCGGCCGGTGGCGGCCTGCGGCCGAGGTGGCGCTGCACGCCGTGTGCGCGGTCGGGATCCTGCTCGGGCGGCTGGCCCGCCTGAACTCGTGGGAGCCGGTGACCCGGCCCCACTCCAGTGCCGAGCGCATCGTCACCACGCTGACCTGGCGGGGCGCGCCGGGGGCGGTGCTGGTGCTGTTCGTGACGACCTGGGTCGGCTTCACCGTCACCCGGGGGGTGGGACGGGCGCTGGTCCGGGCGGGCTCGTCGCTGGTGGGGTGGTGGGCACCGCCAGGCGGGGCAGGAACCAATGGACGTTGGGCCCGATCGTGAGGGCGAACGCCAGCGTCCCCAGCCCGACCGACCCGCCGAGCAGCCAGCCGGCCGTCAGCGCGGTCAGCTCCAGGCCGGTGCGCACCGCCCGGATCGACCCGACGCCCCGGGCGCTGAGCCCGGTCATCAGGCCGTCGCGGGGCCCCGGCCCCAGCGCGGCGCCGATGTAGAGCCCCGAGCCCGGCCCCCACAGGAACACGCCGAGCGCCAGGTAGGCGACCCGGCCGGCGAGCGTGCCCGGGGTGTGCAGGACCCAGAGGGCGGCGTCGATGGTCAGCCCGATGAGCAGGACGTTGAGGACGGTGCCCAGGCCCGGCCGCTCCCGCAGGGGGATCCAGGCGGTGAGGACCAGCGCCCCCACCAGGATGCTGACGGTGCCGATGGGGATGCCGGTGTGATGGGAGATGCCCTGGTCGAGCACCGACCAGGGGGCCAGCCCCAGGTCGGCCGCCACCATGAACGCGATCCCGAGGCCGAGGATGATCAGCCCCACCACCAGCCGGGGGATGCGCCGGCCGGGCTCGACGACGGGGCGCAGCAGACCCATGGCGGGCGACGATACGGGCGCCCGCCGGTTTTCGTGGACGGATTTGGTTGACTCCCAACCGTTCGCGTCCACGGAATGCGGCGTTCGTGCGGGCGTGGCCGGGCTGTCACACCCCGGGCGTACGGTCGGGCCGTGGTGCTCAGCCTGTTGCTCCCGGCCCGGTGCCCCGGGTGTGGCGTCGCCGGGCCGTCGCCGTGCCCCGGCTGCGTGGCCGGGCTGCGCCCGGCGCCCCCGGGGGCCGTCCCGGCGGGGCTCGACGCCTGCTGGTCGCTGTTCGCCTACGACGGGGTGGGCCGGCGGTTCGTGACCGGGCTCAAGTACCGGCGCGACCGGGCGGGCGTGGCCTGGCTGGCCGCCGCGATGGCCGTGCTGGCCTCGCCGCCGCCCGGCACGGTCGTGACCTGGGCGCCCACCTCGGCGGCCCGGCGCCGGCAGCGCACGTTCGACCAGTCCGAGGTGCTGGCCCGGGCGATCGCCCGCCGCTGGGACGCGCCCTGCCTGCCGCTGGTGGCCCGCAAGGCGGGGCCGCCGCAGACGGGCCGGTCGCTGGCCGACCGGCGGGCGGGGCCGATCCTGCTGGCCCGGGCCGGGTCCCGGGCGGCGGCCGGGCGGCCGGTGGTGGTGGTCGACGACGTGGTGACGACCGGATCGACGCTCAGTGCCGCCGCCCGCGCGCTGCGCACGGTCGACGCGGCCTGGGTGGCCGGCCTGACGGCAGCGCGCACGCCGCGTCGGGCCACCCCGCCCCCCTCCGTGCTCCTCCTGCCACCAAAAGTCGGGGAAATCCCTAAAGTCGGCGGCTCGACAGGCCGATGAGGTCGGGTGATGCAGGTCTCACGCCGGCAGGCAGCTAGAGCGATCGACGCCATGCGCCGCACCCAACGCCGCGCGTCGACCCGCCGCCGCAGCCGACCGAGGCACCCCCTGGCCGGCCCGAGCCCCCGCACCATCGACCGGGCGCTCCACCGCGTCGTCGTCCTCCCGAGCACGAGGCCCGACGTGGTCGAGGCAGCCAGGGCCCGCAGGGCCAGGGGCGAACGAGTCCCGGCCGAGGCCATCGCGGACGCGGCACTGCGCCGAGCGGCCTGCGACCGCCTGCGGTAGCGCCTGCGCCTCCACCAGCCGCCACGACCCACGATCGGGGAAAGCCGCGGCCGAGGGCGGTCAAGGGTCAGCCGAAGGCTGAGGCCGGATTACATCCGGCCGGCCCTTGACGGCCCGATGCGTGAGTCCCCGCGCCGCCCCCGATCATGAACCACGAGGCCGGCTCTGCCGGCCTCGTGGCTGCCTCGTTGCCTCCCGGCTTCTGGTCACTTGCGCCGTCGCATGGCTGGTCGATGACAAACGAGGCGGCCACGTGGCCGGGCGGGGCCCGGCCACTCCTCGGATTGTGAGGGCGGTCGGTCGGCGTCAAGGGCAAGCCGCCTTCGGCGGTCGCCTGCGGCGACCCTTGACCCCGCCCGACTCGCCTGTGGGGGACTCAATTGGTCCGTCGATACCGCTGGTCTCCCCTTCCACACCCTTCGTCGCCGTCGTAGCCTGGGCGGCGTGGGTACCTACATGGTCGTGGCCCACCGCACGCTGATCGACGCCCATGTGCTCGACCACGCCCGGACGCTGTGCGCCGACGACGCCGACTGTCGCTTCCATCTCGTCGTCCCCGTGCGGCACCCGCACGGGGCCTGGTCGGACGGGGAGGTCGTGGCCGCCGCCGAGCGGCGGTTGGAGGAGGGGGTCGCCGCCTTCTCCGGCATCGGCGGCGGCGTGACCGGCGAGGTCGGCGACGCCAATCCCGTCTACGCCGTCGCCACCGCGCTGCGCAACGGGCCCGACGAGGACTGGGTCGGCATCGTCGTCTCGACCCTCGCCCCCGGCGTCTCCCGCTGGCTGGGGCTCGACGCGGTGAGCCGCATCCGGCGGGAGTTCGACCTGCCCGTCACCCACCTCGCAGCGGCCCCGGCCCCGGCCGAAGCGTGACCGCCCGAAGGCGGCGGCGGGACGGGGCACAGTTACACTCGGATCCCGCATGAGCCTCCTCGACCGCTTCCTCCGCGCCGGTGAGGGCAAGAAGGTCCGGGCACTCCAGTCCCTGGTGCCCGACATCGGCGCGCTCGAACCCGACATGGAGCGGCTCGACGACGACGCGCTCCGGGCCAAGACCCCCGAGTTCCGCCAGCGCCTCGAGCGGGGCGAGGAGCTCGACGACCTGCTCATCGAGGCGTTCGCCGTCGTGCGCGAGGCCGGCCGCCGGGTGCTCGGCCAGCGCCACTACGACGTCCAGCTCATGGGCGGCGCCGCCCTCCACTTCGGCTGGGTCGCCGAGATGAAGACCGGCGAGGGCAAGACGCTCGTCTCGACCCTGCCCGCCTACCTCAACGGCGTGTCGGGCCGCGGCATGCACCTGGTCACGGTCAACGACTACCTGGCCACCCGCGACCGCGAGTGGATGGGCCGCCTCCACACCTGGCTCGGCCTGTCCACCGGCCTCATCGTGCCGGGCAACCAGGACCCCGAGTTCAAGAAGGCCCAGTACGCCGCCGACATCACCTACGGCACCAACAACGAGTTCGGCTTCGACTACCTGCGCGACAACATGGCCGGCTCCCGCGACGCCCAGGTCCAGCGGGGCCACATCTACGCCATCGTCGACGAGGTCGACTCGATCCTCGTGGACGAGGCCCGCACCCCGCTCATCATCTCCGGCCGGGTCGCCGATGCCGCCCAGCTCTACTACAAGTTCGCCTCCATCGCCCGGGGCCTGCGCCGCGACGTCGACTACGAGGTCGACGAGGAGAAGCGCACCGTCGCCCCCACCGACGACGGCATCGAGAAGGTCGAGCGCCAGCTCGACATCGGCAACCTCTACGACGAGGTGGCCCAGAACCTCGTCCACCAGTTCCAGGCCGCCCTCAAGGCCAAGGAGCTGTTCAAGCGGGACAAGGACTACGTGGTCGCCAACGGCGAGGTGAAGATCGTCGACGAGTTCACCGGCCGCATCCTCGAGGGCCGGCGCTGGTCCGAGGGCCTCCACCAGGCGGTCGAGGCCAAGGAGGGCGTCCGCATCAAGGAGGAGAACCAGACCCTCGCCACGGTCACCCTCCAGAACTACTTCCGCATGTACGAGAAGCTGGCCGGCATGACCGGCACGGCGCAGAGCGACGCCGCCGAGCTGGCCAGCACGTACGAGCTCCAGGTCGTGCCCATCCCGACCAACCGGCCGATGATCCGCGACGACCAGGCCGACCTCATCTACAAGAGCGAGGACGCCAAGTTCGGGGCGGTGGCCGACGACATCGGCGAGCGCTACAACGCCGGTCAGCCCG
>DATFRN010000005.1:0-2216 GCA_035263165.1 Acidimicrobiales bacterium
TGGCCGCCCTCGGCGTCGACCGCTTCGTCGTGACGGGCCCCGGCTTCGGCGCCGACCGCGAGGCGGCCCGCACCGCCTCCCACCTGGTGACCAGCGAACTGATCCCCCTCCTACGAGAGCGAGCCGCGCCATGAGCGACCATGACCTGATAATCCGGGGCGGCACCGTCCTCGACGGCACCGGCGCCGGCCCCCGCACCGCCGACGTGGCCGTGCGCGACGGCCTCGTGACCGAGGTGGGCCACCTCGACGGCACCGCCGCCCGCACCATCGACGCCGACGGGCTGCTCGTCACCCCCGGCTTCGTCGACATCCACGCCCACTACGACGGCCAGGCCTCGTGGGGCGAGCGCATGGTCCCGTCGTCCTGGCACGGCGTCACCACCGTCGTCGCCGGCAACTGCGGCGTGGGATTCGCCCCCGTCCACCCCGGCGACCACGAGCGGCTCATCGAGCTCATGGAGGGCGTCGAGGACATCCCCGGCGTCGTCCTGTCCGAGGGCCTGTCGTGGCAGTGGCGGTCGTTCCCCGAGTTCATGGACGCCGTCGGCGGCGGGACCTTCGACATGGACGTCGCCCTCCAGGTGCCCCACGGCGCCCTGCGGCTGCACGTCATGGGCGAGCGGGGCGCCGCCCGCGAGCCCGCCACCGCCGACGACATCGCGCGGATGGCCCGCCTGGCCGCCGAGGGCATCGAGGCCGGGGCGCTCGGCTTCACCACCTCCCGCACGCTCAACCACCGCACCAGCCGGGGCGAGCCCACCCCCACCCTCACCGCCGAGGCCGACGAGCTGGTCGGCATCGCCTGCGCCATCGGCGAGACCGGCCGGGGCGTGCTCCAGGTGGTGTCCGACTTCGTCGACGTCGACGCCGAGTTCGGCCTGTTCCGGCGCATGGCCGCCGAGTCGGGCCGGCCGCTGTCGTTCTCGCTGGTCCAGACCCGGGGCGCGACGTGGCGCCGCCAGCTCGACCTGCTCAGCCAGGCCAACGCCGAGGGCGTGACCATGGCCGCCCAGGTGGCGCCGCGGGCGGTCGGCCTGCTGCTCGGCCTCCAGTGCACGCTGCACCCGCTGATGCGCAACTCGGCGTACCGGGAGATCGCCCACCAGCCGCTGGCCGAGCAGGTGGCGGTCATGGCCAACCCCGCCTTCCGGGCCCGGGTGCTGGCCGCCCACGAGGAGGAGCGCCGCCGGGGCCGGATCATCGGCGGCTACGAGAGCATGTACGTGCTGGGCGACCCGCCCGACTACGAGCCCGACCCGGCCGACAGCCTGGCGGCCCGGGCCGAGCGGGCCGGCTGCGACCCGGTCGAGCTGGCCTACGACCACATGCTCACGGACGGGGGCCGGGCGTTCCTGTACGTGCCGCTGCTCAACTACGCCGACGGCAACCTCGACGCCGCCGGCGAGATGCTGGCCCACCCCCACACCGTCCCCGGCCTGGGCGACGGCGGGGCCCACCTGGGCACGATCTGCGACGCCTCCTTCCCCACCACGCTGCTCACGCTGTGGGGGCGCGACCGCGACCGGGGCCGGCTGCCGCTGCCCTACCTGGTGCGCCAGCACACGGCCGACACGGCCCGCACGGTCGGGCTCCTCGACCGGGGCGTCCTCGCCCCCGGCTACCGGGCCGACGTCAACGTGATCGACTTCGACAACCTGGTGGCCCGGCGCCCCGAGATGCGCCACGACCTGCCCGCCGGCGGCCGCCGGCTCGTGCAGGCGGCCGACGGCTACGTGGCCACGGTGGCCGCCGGCCAGGTCACCTACGAGAACGGCGAGCCCACCGGCGCCCTGCCCGGGCGCCTCGTGCGCGGCCCCCAGCCCGCCCCGGGAGGAGCCCGATGACCACCCTCACCCCCGTCCCCCTCGAGGAGCGGTGCGAGTGGCGCACCGGCGAGGTCGGTGACAGCTACATCTTCCACCTCGGCGACGACCACGTGGCCGAGCTGGACGCCGCCCTCGTCCACGCCGAGTCCCGGGTCGACGACGTGCTCGACATCACCCGCGACCTGTTCCCGCTGCCCACCCTCGGCCCCCAGCTGGTCGGCCTGGCCCGCGAGCTGATCGACGGGCGGGGCATGGTCCTCATCCGGGGCGTGCCGGTCGAGCGCTACAGCAAGGACCGGGCCTCCGCCGTCTACTGGGGCGTCGGGATGCACCTCGGCCAGCCGTGGCCGCAGAACGCCAAGGGCCACCTGCTGGGCGACGTCACCGA
>DATFRN010000006.1:0-10018 GCA_035263165.1 Acidimicrobiales bacterium
CCCCGGGCGGCGGCCTCGGCCGCCAGGGCGTGGCCCTGCTTGCCCGACGAGCGGTTGCCCACGAAGCGCACGGGGTCGATCGGCTCGCGGGTGCCGCCGGCGGTCACGACCACGTGCAGGCCGGCCAGGTCGAGGGCCCGGCCCAGCACGTCGTCGCAGGCGTCGACGATGGTGGCGGGGGCGGCGAGGCGGCCCGCGCCGACGTCACCCCCGGCCAGGCGGCCCTCCTCGGGCGGCACCACGTGCACGCCCCGGCGGGCCAGCGTGGCCAGGTTGTCCTGCACGGCCGGGTGCTGCCACATCTCCGTGTGCATGGCGGGGCACAGCACCACCGGCGCCTCGGTGGCGAGCAGCGTGGCGGTGAGGAGGTCGCTGGAGATGCCGGCGGCGTAGGACCCGATGAGCCGAGCCGTGGCCGGCGCCACGACCACCAGGTCGGCGCCCTGGCCGAGCCGGGTGTGCGGGATCGGGTCGGCGTCGTCGAACAGCGAGGTGTGGGCGGGCTCGGAGGCCAGCGCCGAGAACGTGGTCACCCCGACGAAGCGGGTCGCGCCCCGGGTCAGCACGGGCACGACGTGCGCGCCGCGGTCGACCAGGCGGCGGCAGACGTCGATGGCCTTGTAGGCGGCGATGCCGCCCGACACCCCGAGGACGACGCGGCGCCCCTCCAGCACGAGTGCCTACTCGCCCCCGGAGCCCTCGCCGTCGGCCGCGTCGTCGCCGGACTCCGTGGGGTGGACCAGCACGATCTTGTCGCCCGCGATCTCCTCGAAGGCGATCGACAGGGGCTTGCGGGCCACGGAGGTGACCTGGGGCGGGACGATCGAGCCGAGGCCCTCGCCCAGCTGGTTGAAGTAGGCGTTGATCTGGCGGGCCCGCATGGCGCTGAGCGTGACCAGGGAGAACTTGGAGCCCGACCGGTCGAGGAGCTCCTCGATCGACGGGTTCATCATCGTGTCTTGGCGTGAGGCCATGGGGGCGCGTACCTCGGGCTGCGGGCTGCGGATCGACCGACAAGATTACCGTGCCGGCGCCACCATGGGTGAATCCCCCCCGTTCAACCGAACCGGGCGCGGGCCAGATCGACCACGCGGTCGCCCAGCTCGGCCGCCGTCGTGGCGGTCGAGTCGAGCACGATGTCGTAGACCGACAGGTCGGCCAGATCGATGCCGTAGAGCGCGAGGTAGCGCTCGCGCTCGACCTTCTGGCGCTCGTCGTTCTCGACGCGCGCCTGGGCGGGCGTCGTGCCTTCCCGCTGGCCGACGCGGGCGGCCCGCACGTCGGGGTCGCAGTCGATCCAGGCGGTGACCGCGGTGAGGCCCTCGTTGCGGACGATCCAGCCCGCCAGGCGGGACTCGATCACCACGCCTCCGGCGCGGGCCCGCTCCCCCAGCCGACCGTCGAGCTCGACGTCGACCTCGGGATGCTCGGTGGCGTAGGCCCCGAAGGCGGCGAGGCTCATGCCCCGCTCGACCGCCATCGCCCGGAACACCTCGCCGCCCGGCAGGAAGATGATCCCGAGCCGGGCGGCGACGTGCTCAGCGGTTGTCGTGGTGCCCGACCCCGGGGGGCCGGAGACCGTTATCAGCAAGCAGACGCGGGGCGATCAGCCGGAGAAGGCGTCGAGCAGCGACTTGCGCTGCTGGTCGCCCAGGCCCCGGAGGCGCCGGCTGTCGGCGATGCCGATCTCTTCCATCGCCCGGCGGGCACGGACCTTTCCCACGCCCGGGAGCGACTCGAGGACGGCCAGCACCTTCATCTTGCCGACGGTGTCGCTGCTCTCGGCCTGGCCGAGGAGATCGCTCAGGGTCAGCGACCCCATCTTGAGCTTCTCCTTCAGCTCGGCCCGGGCGCGGCGAGCCTCGGCGGCCTTGGCCAGTGCTGCTTCGCGCTGCTCAGGAGTCAATTGCGGTGGCTGCGGCATGGCGCGCACGTTAGCGCGCGCTCACACGCGACTCGCGACACCTGGCTCGCGCGTCGTCCCTGGTGACACCCGTCCGGAGACGGTGGCCGCCCCCGGCGCGGTCACGCCAGCGACGCCGCGATGGCCCGCGCCGCGGCCGCCGGGTCGTCGGCGCGGGTGACCGGACGGCCGACCACGAGCAGCCCGGCGCCCGCGTCGCGGGCGGCGCGGGGCGTCGCCACCCGACCCTGGTCGTCGGCCGGCGCGCCCTCGGGGCGGATGCCCGGCGTGACCAGCAGCGCCCGGGGGGCGAGCTGGCGGACCTCGGCCACGTCGGCCACCGCGCACACCAGGCCGCCGCAGCCGGCGTCCAGCGCCGTCGCCACCCGCTGGTGCAGCAGGTGGGCCGACGCCTCGCGCTCGCTGGTCAGCACGGTCACGCCCAGCGCGGTCGGCTCGGCCAGCTCGGCGCCGGCCGCCCCCTCCCGCAGGCCCTGCACGCCCGCCCGCACCATGGCCGGGCTGCCGGCGGCGTGGATGGTCAGGTAGCGGGCGCCGAGGGCGCCGATGACCCGGGCGGCCCGGCCCACGGTGTTGGGGATGTCGTGCAGCTTGATGTCGCAGAACACGTCGACGCCGAGGTCGGCCAGCGAGGTGATCGCCTCGGGCCCCGCCGCGCTGTAGAGCTCGAGCCCGACCTTCATCGTCCCGAACCAGGGCCGCAGCTCCCGGGCCAGCCGCAGCGCCCCGATGAGGTCGTCGACGTCGAGCGCCAGCGCCAGCCGCGCCCGCACCTCCTCCGGCGCCCCCTCGACCGCGGTCTCGTCCTCAGCCATGCACGTCTCCGATCGCCTTGCAGATGTGGGTCAGGCCCTGGCGGCCCGCCCACGCGGTCAGCTCGTCGAGCACCCGGGCCGGCGCCCGGGGATCGGCGAAGGTGGCGGTGCCCACCTGCACCGCGCTCGCCCCGGCCAGCAGCAGCTCGGCGGCGTCGGCGCCCGACGCCACCCCGCCCACGCCCACGATCGGCAGCGCCGGATGGGCGGCGTGGACGTCGAAGGCGGCCCGGACCGCCACCGGATGGATGGCCGGCCCCGAGAGCCCGCCGCCCCGGGGGCCCGAGCCCAGCCGGAAGCTGCGGCGCTCGGGGTCGATGGCCAGCCCCAGCACGGTGTTGACCAGCGTGACCGCCTCGGCCCCGCCCTCGGCGGCGGCGCCGGCGATCTCGGCCAGCCGGGACGTGTTGGGGCTGAGCTTGGCCCAGCGGGGCCGTCCGCAGGCGGCGGTGGCCGCCATGACGTCCCGGGTGGCCCCGGCCGAGTGGGCGAACAGGTCGCGCCCCGCCTCGGTGTTGGGGCACGACAGGTTCACCTCGACGGCCATCACGCCGTCGGGGGCGGCGGCCAGCGCCTCGGCCGCCCGCCGGTACTCGTCCACGCTGCGGCCCCAGATCGACGCCACGACGCGGGCCCCGGTGGCCAGCAGCTCCGGCGCGTCGCCGGCCAGCCAGGCGGCCACACCGGGGCCCTGGAGGCCCACGGAGTTGATCATCCCGGCCGCCGTCTCGTGGACCCGCAGCGGCGGATTGCCGGGCCAGGCGTCGGCGTGCAGCGACTTGACCACGACGGCCCCGAGGCGGGCGAGGTCGAGGTAGGGCGCCAGCTCGGCGCCGTGGCCGGCGGTGCCCGACGCGGTCATCACCGGGTTGGGGAGCACGAGCGACCCCACGGTCACCGCCATGTCCACGGCGGGGCCGGGGGCCGCCCGGCGCGTCACTGGTGGTACTCCTGCAGCGTCCGCACCCGCAGGTCGTGGCGGGCCCGGTCGACCGTCGACTCGGCGGCGGCCAGGGCGGCGGCCGCGGTGGTCAGGCAGGGGATGCGGTGGACGTTGGCCGCCCGCCGGATGTAGGCGCCGTCGGCCCGGGCCCCCCGGCCCCGCGGGCTGTTGACCACGAGGGCCACCTCGCCCGCGGCGATGAGGTCGGGGGCGGTGGGGCGGCCCTCGTCGCCCGGGGCGGGCTCCTCCCCCACCTTGGCCACCCGCTGGGCCACGGGCACGCCGTGGGCCTCCAGGTGGTCGGCGGTGCCCTCGGTGGCGGCGATCTCGAACCCCAGCTCGACGAACCGGGACGCGGCCGACAGCCCGGCTGCCTTGTCCCGGTCGGCCAGCGACAGGAACACCATCCCGCCGTCGGGCAGCCGGTCGCCCGCCGAGATCTGGGCCTTGCCGAAGGCCAGTCCGAAGGTCCGGTCGATGCCCATCACCTCGCCGGTCGAGCGCATCTCGGGCCCGAGCACGGTGTCGACGTCGGGGAAGCGGTTGAACGGCAGCACCGCCTCCTTGACCGCGATGTGGCCGCCGTCGGTCGGCGGGCGCAGCAGCCCCTCGTCCCGCAGCTCGGCCAGCGTCGCCCCCACCATCACCCGGGCCGCCACCTTCACCAGCGGCACCCCGGTGGCCTTGGCCACGAACGGGACGGTGCGGCTGGCCCGCGGGTTGGCCTCGATGACGAAGACCTGGCCCTGCTTCACCGCGTACTGGACGTTGATCAGCCCCCGGACGTCGAGCGCCTCGGCCAGGCGCCGGGTGTAGTCCTCGATGACGCCGACGGTCTCGGCGGCGAGCGAGTGGGGCGGCAGCGAGCAGGCCGAGTCCCCGGAGTGGACCCCGGCCTCCTCGACATGCTCCATGACCCCGCCGATGACCACCTCGCCGGCGTGGTCGCGGATGGCGTCCACGTCGACCTCGGTGGCGTCCTCCAGGAACCGGTCGATCAGCACCGGCCGGGAGGCGGACAGCCCGCCCTCGCGGCCGAGCGAGCCGAAGCTGGCCAGCTCGGCCATGGCCCGGCGCAGGCCGTCGCCGTCGTAGACGATCTCCATCGCCCGGCCGCCCAGCACGTAGCTGGGCCGCAGCAGCGCCGGGTAGCCGATGCGGTCCACGATCGCCAGCGCCTCGTCCAGCGTGGTGGCGGTGCCGCCGGCCGGCTGGGGGATCTCCAGGTGGGCGCACAGGGCGTTCCACTGCTCGCGGTCCTCGGCGGCGTCGATCGAGGCCGGCGACGTGCCCAGCACCAGGCCGGCCGGGAGCGACCCGGCCAGCTTGAGCGGCGTCTGGCCGCCCAGCGCCACGACGACCCCCACGAGGTCGCCGGCGGCCTGCTCGGCCTCGATGACGTCGAGCGCGTCCTCCAGCGTGAGCGGCTCGAAATACAGGCGGTCGCTGGTGTCGTAGTCGGTCGACACCGTCTCGGGATTGCAGTTGAGCATGACGGTCTCGTAGCCGGCCTCGGCCAGGGCGAAGCTGGCGTGGACGCAGCAGTAGTCGAACTCGATGCCCTGCCCGATGCGGTTGGGGCCTGACCCGAGGATCAGCACCTTCTGGCGCCCGCTGGAGGTCACCTCGTCCTCGTCCTCGTAGGTCGAGTAGTGGTACGGCGTGGCGGCGGCGAACTCGGCCCCGCAGGTGTCGACGGTCTTGTAGGTGGGGCGCACGCCGGCGGCCAGCCGGGCGGCCCGCACGGCGGCGACGTCCTCGCCCCACAGCCACGCCAGCTGGGCGTCGGCGAAGCCGAGCTGCTTGGCCCGCTTCCAGCCCCGCCGGGTCATGCCGGCCGACCCCAGCGGCGCGAGGTGCTCGCGCTCCTCGACGATGCGCAGGATCTGGTCGAGGAACCAGGGGTCGACCCGGGTGCGGGCGGCCAGCGCGTCGACGCCCACGCCCCGGCGCAGCGCGGCCTCGAGCTGGAACGGGCGGTCGGGGGTGCCCACCGCGGCCCGGGTGAGCAGCTCCTCGTCGTCGAGCGCGTCCAGCTCGGCCTCGGCCGCGTCGCAGTTGAGCCCGGCCCGGCCGTGCTCGAGGCTGCGCAGCGCCTTCTGGAGCGACTCGGGGAACGTGCGGCCGATGGCCATGGCCTCGCCCACCGACTGCATCGAGGTGCCGAGCACGCTGGCGGTCCCGGGGAACTTCTCGAACGCCCACCGGGGCACCTTGGTGACCACGTAGTCGATGGTGGGCTCGAAGCTGGCCGGCGTCTTGCGGGTGATGTCGTTGCGGATCTCGTCGAGCGTGTAGCCCACCGCCAGCCGGGCGGCGATCTTGGCGATGGGGAACCCGGTGGCCTTGGAGGCCAGGGCCGAGGACCGGCTGACCCGGGGGTTCATCTCGATGATGACCATGTCGCCGTTCGCCGGGTCGAGGGCGAACTGCACGTTCGACCCGCCGGTCTCGACGCCCACCCGGCGGATGCAGGCAAAGGCCGCATCCCGCATGGCCTGGTACTCGACGTCCGACAGCGTCTGGGCCGGGGCCACCGTGATCGAGTCGCCGGTGTGGACGCCCATGGGGTCGAGGTTCTCGATCGAGCAGACGACCACGCAGTTGTCGGCCCGGTCCCGCATGACCTCGAGCTCGTACTCCTTCCAGCCGGCGATCGAGCGCTCGATGAGGATCTCGCTGATCGGGCTGGCGGCCAGGCCCCGGCCGGCCAGCCGCTCGAAGTCCTCGGGGGTGGTGGCGATGCCGGTGCCCTTGCCGCCGAGGATGTAGGCGGGCCGGATGACCACGGGCAGGTCGATGTCCTCGACCACCCGCCGGGCCTCGTCCAGCGTGTGGGCGGTGGCCGACGGCGGCACCCGGAGGCCGATCTCCTGCATGGCGACCTTGAACCGCTCGCGGTCCTCGGCGGTGGCGATGGCCTCGGCGCTGGCCCCGATCAGCTCGGGCGTGCCCGGCGCGCCCACGGCCTTGCGCTCGACCAGCTCCATGGCCAGGTTGAGCGCCGTCTGCCCGCCGAGGGTGGGCAGGACCGCGTCGGGCTGCTCGCGGTCGACGATCCGGGCCAGGTGGTCGGCGTCGAGCGGCTCGACGTAGGTGGCGTCGGCGAAGTCGGGGTCGGTCATGATCGTGGCCGGGTTGGAGTTGGCCAGGATCACCCGGTAGCCCTCGGCCCGCAGCACCTTGCAGGCCTGGGTCCCGGAGTAGTCGAACTCGCAGGCCTGGCCGATCACGATGGGCCCGGCCCCGATGATGAGGATCGAGTGGAGGTCGTCGCGGCGGGGCACGTCAGCGCCCCCCGTCGATCAGCTCGGCGAAGGCGGCGAACAGGTAGGCGGCGTCGTGGGGGCCGGGGCCGGCCTCGGGGTGGTACTGGACGCCGAAGGCCCGCAGGCCGGGGGCGGCCAGGCCCTCGATGACCCCGTCGTTGAGGTTGACGTGGGTGACCTCGACCCCGACGCCGAGCGATCCCTCGGCCACCGCGAAGTTGTGGTTCTGGCTGGTGATCTCGACCCCGCCGGTGGCGACCCGGCGCACGGGGTGGTTGCCGCCGTGGTGGCCGAAGGGCAGCTTGCGGGTGGCGGCGCCGAGCGCGGTGGCCAGCAGCTGGTGGCCGAGGCAGATGCCGAAGGTCGGCACCTCGCCCAGCAGGCCCCGGATGGCCTCGGCGGCGTAGCCGACGGCGGCCGGGTCGCCCGGGCCGTTGGACAGGAACACGCCGTCGGGCCCGCGCGCCAGCACGTCGGCGGCCGGGGTCGACGCCGGGACCACGGTCACCTCCCCCACCCCGCGCAGGTGGCGGAGGATCGTGCGCTTGATGCCGAAGTCGTAGGCGACGATGCGCCGGCCGCCCGTGCCGCCGGCCTCGTAGGGCTCGGCGCAGGTCACGGTGGCGACCAGGTCGACGCCGTCTGTGCCGGGCTCGGCGGCGGCCGCCGCCTTGAGCGTCACCTCGTCGGCGGCGCCGAACGCGCCGGGCATGGCCCCGGCCTCGCGGATGTGGCGGGTGAGGCGGCGGGTGTCGACCCCGGCGATGCCCGGCACGCCGTGACGGCGCAGGTAGGCGTCGAGGTCGGCGGTGGCCCGCCAGTTGGACCGGCGCCGGGCCAGGTCGCGCACGACCACGCCCCGGGCGAAGGGGCGGCGGCTCTCGTCGTCGTGGTCGTTGGTGCCGTAGTTGCCGATGTGGGGGTAGGTGAAGGTGATGACCTGGCCGGCGTAGCTGGGGTCGGACAGGACCTCCTGGTAGCCGGCCATGACCGTGTTGAACACGACCTCGCCGGTGGCGACGCCGCCGGGCGCCTCGGCCCCGACGAGCTCGCCCTCGAAGGCCGTCCCGTCGGCCAGGACCAGTAGGCCCTCCCGCACGTCTCCGCTCACTCGTGCCACCACTGCATGGTCATGCACGCTAGTGCATAGGTGTGCGGATGCCTCAACGCTGGGCCTCGGCGTCGATCACGACCGCCTCGCCGCGGAACACGGTGTGCCGCACGCGGCCGGTCAGCCCCATGCCCGCGTAGGGGGTGTTGCGGCTGCGGCTGGCCAGGCGGTCGGGGTCGACGGTCCAGGTCGCCGCGGGGTCGACCACGCACAGGTTGGCGGCGCGGCCGGCCTCGACCGGGCCGCCGTGCTCGTCGTCGGCGCCGACGATGGCCGCCGGCCGCCACGACAGCAGCCCCAGCACCTGGGCCGGCGGTAGGTCCAGGTGGGTCAGCGCCAGGGCCAGGGCGGTCTCCAGGCCGAGCATCCCCGGCGGCGCCTCGTCGAAGGGGCGCTCCTTGGTCTCGGGGGCGTGGGGGGCGTGGTCGGTGGCGATGCAGTCGACCGTCCCGGCCGCCAGCCCGGCCCGTACCGCGGCCACGTCGTCGGCGGTCCGCAGCGGCGGGTTGACCTTGAACACCGGGTCGTAGGAGGCGCAGCGCTCGTCGGTCAGCGTCAGGTGGTGGGGCGTGGCCTCGCAGGTGACCGGCAGGCCCTCGCCCTTGGCCGCCGCCACCAGGGCGATCGACCGGGCCGTGGACAGGTGCTGGAAGTGGACCCGGGCGCCGGTCAGGCGGGCCAGCGCGACGTCGCGGGCCACCATGACCTCCTCGGCCTCGGCCGGCTGGCCGGGGATGCCGAGCCGGGCCGACCAGGCCCCCTCGTGCATGGCGCCCCCGGCGGCCAGGGCCTTGTCCTCGCAGTGCTCGGCCAGGATCACCCCGAGGCCCCGGGCGTACTCCATGGCCCGGCGCATGAGCCGGCCGTCCTGCACGCCGTCGCCGTCGTCGGTGAACAGCCGCACGCCCAGCGCGGCCAGCTCGGCCATCGGGCTCAGCCGCTCGCCGGCCCGGCCGACGGTGATGGCCGCCGAGGTCCGCACCTCGCAGCACGCGCCCCGGCCGAGGTCGAGGACCTCGCGGGCCACGCCGGCCGAGTCGATGGCCGGGGTGGTGTTGGGCATGGCCAGCACGCAGGTGAACCCGCCGACCGCCGCGGCCCGGGCCCCGGTCTCGACGGTCTCGGCCTCCTCCCGGCCCGGCTGGCGCAGGTGGGTGTGCAGGTCGACCAGGCCCGGCGCCACCAGGCAGCCGCCGGCGTCGAGGACGACGTCGGCGTGCAGGTCGGCGTCGCCCCCCTCCGCGACCGCGGCGATGCGGCCGTCCTCCACCAGCACGTCCGCCCGGCGCTCGCCCGTGGCGTCCACCACGGTCCCGCCTCGCACGGCGATCGACTTCATCGCTCCCTCTCCAGCTCGCCGCCCGATCCGAGCAGCTCGAACAGCACCGCCATGCGCACGGCCACGCCGTTGCGCACCTGGTCGACCACGACCGACCGGGCCAGGTCGGCCACGTCGGCGGCGATCTCCACCCCCCGGTTCATCGGCCCGGGGTGCATGACGATGGCCTTCTCGCCCAGCCGCTCGACCCGCCGGGCCGTGAGGCCGTAGCAGGCCGTGTACTCCCGCAGCGACGGCACCAGCGCCTCGCTCATCCGCTCCTGCTGCATGCGCAGCAGGTAGACGGCGTCGACGTCGGGCAGCACCGCGTCGAGGTCGTGGCTGACCCGCACCGGCCAGCCTTCGGTCGAGGGCGGCAGCAGGGTGGGCGGCCCCACCAGCGTCACCTCGGCGCCGAGCGTCGTGAAGGCCCAGGCGTCGCTGCGGGCCACCCGGCTGTGCTTGACGTCGCCCACGATGGCGATGTGCCGGCCGGCCAGGCCGCCGAGGTGCTCGCGGATCGTGTAGCAGTCGAGCAGCGCCTGGGTGGGGTGCTCGTGCCAGCCGTCGCCGGCGTTGACCACGCTGGCCGACACCCACCGGGCCACCTGGTGGGGCACGCCGGCCGAGCGGTGGCG
>DATFRN010000007.1:0-15308 GCA_035263165.1 Acidimicrobiales bacterium
CCCGAAGTTCGCCTCGCCGGGGCCGGGGCCGCTGGAGGCGTTCTCCTACCTGCCGTTCACCCACGCCTACTTCCCGACCGAGCGGTTCGACGAGGTGCGGCAGGTGGGCAACTGGACGCTCGGCCGGCGGGGCGACGGCTATGTGGCCCTGTGGTCGTGGCGGCCGACGCAGTGGCGGGCCCACGACCCGGCGGTGACGTTCACCAACGGGCTGACCCAGCCGTTCGACCTGGTGGCGCCGGGCGGCGCCGACGACGCCTGGATCGTGCAGGTGGGCGACGCCGGGCGGTGGGGGAGCTTCGACGCCTTCGCCCAGGCGGTGACGTCGGCTCCGCTGTCGGTGGCGCCCCGGCCGGCGGGGGCCGACGGCCTGCCCGGCGGCTTCGACGTGGCCTACCGGTCGCCGACGCAGGGCCTGATCTCGTTCTCGTCCTCGGGCCCGCTCACGGTGGACGGCACGGAGGTCCCGCTGCACGGCACCGACCGGTCGTCCAACCCGTTCGGCGTGGTGCGGGCGGGCCCCGGCCGCGTCGACCTGCGCGACGGCCCGGCCACCCTGTCGCTCGACACCAGCCGCTGGACCCGCCGGGCCGAGCGGCGCCGGAGCGGGTAGCCGGGGGGCGTGGCGGGTAGGGACGGGCTCTCGGCCCTGGCGGCGATCGGGATTGGCGGTCGGGCCCGCCGGGTAGGGCGCGGGGGATGGCGACGTTCGTCCTGATCCACGGGGCCGGCGATGTCGGCTGGTACTGGCACCTGGTGGCCCGCGAGCTGGAGGCCGCGGGGCACGACGTCGTGGCGCCTGACCTGCCGTGCGAGGACGACGCCGCCGGGCTGCCGGAGTACACCGATGCCGTGGTCGAGGCCGTCGGGGACCGGCGCGACCTCGTGGTGGTCGGGCAGTCGCTCGGCGCCTTCACCGCCGTGCTCGTCTGCGAGCGGCTGCCCGTGGACACGCTCGTGTTCCTGGCGCCGATGATCCCCGCCCCGCACGAGGCGCCGGCCGAGCACTGGGACAACACGCGCTACCGCGACGAGCCCCGGGAGCGCTACGACGACACCGTCGAGCTGTTCTACCAGGACGTCCCGGCGCCGCTGGTGGCGGAGGCGCTCAGCCGGGGGCGGGGGCAGTCCGAGGCCCGCCTGGGGGAGCCGGCGGCGTTCGACGCCTGGCCCGACGTCCCGACCCGGGTGATCCTGTGCCGGGACGACCACCTGCTGCCCCCCGCCTTCGTCCGCCGCGTGGCCCGGGAGCGTCTCGGCATCACGCCCGACGAGATCGACGGTGGGCACACGCCGGCGCTCAGCCGGCCCGGGGCGCTCGCCGCCCAGCTGCTGGGCTACCTGGACGGCGCTACAGCGCCGCCGCCTGGCGGAGCATGAGCGGGAGCGCCCGGCGGTGGGGGCGCTCGATCAGGGCCCAGACCACGTGCCCGACCGCCCGGGGGTGGCGGTAGCGGAGGGACAGCGACATCGACACCCGGTCGTCCTCGACCGAGCAGACCGCCTGGGTGCGCATGTACCACGACCCGGTCTCGAGGCGGATCCAGCCGTCGCCGCGGGCGGCGATGCGCCAGCCCTGGACGTGGTCGGGCGAGCCCGGGGGGCCGAGCCTGAGGCCCAGCATGCGCCAGAAGCGGCGGGCGTTGTCGCGGGCGACCGGCGCCTGCTCCAGGACCCGGCGGGCCCACTCCTCCGGCGAGCGGGCCCCGGCGCCGGGGGCGTCCACCGTGAACAGGTCGGCGTAGTCGGCGTCGGGGAGGGCACTCGCCATCCCTGTCAACATACATACATGTATGTATGTTATGCAACGTGTCGATGACCCAGGCCGACCGGCGGGCCCGGACCCGGGGCGCGCTCGTCGAGGCGGCGGCCCGGGGCCTCTCCCGCCACGGCTACAACAACCTGGTCCTGGAGCGGGTGGCGGCCGAGGCCGGCTACACCCGGGGCGCGCTGTACCACCTGTTCGCCGGCAAGGACGACCTGGCCCTGGCCGTGGTCGAGTGGGTCCGGGACGCCTGGTACGCCGAGGTCGGCGTGCTGTTCGACGACGCCGCCGACCCCGTGGGCACGCTGCTGGCCGTGGCCCGGGGCCACGCGGTGTTCTGCCGACGCGACATCGCCCGGGTGATGACCACCCTGCGGGTCGAGTTCAGCGGCCGGGACCACCCGGTGGGGCGCAAGCTGCGGGACGTCGAGCGCCAGCTGGTCGCCGACTGCGCGCGGCTCGTCACCGCCGGCCGGCGCCAGGGGGCGATCCCGCCCGGGCCGCCGCCCCGGGTCGTGGCCCGGGCCTACTACGGCGCGGTGGAGGGGCTGGTCATCAACCTCGCCGGCCGGGCACCCCACGACGCCGACCTGGCGGAACAGGCCGTCCGGGGCCTGCTCGGCGTGCGCTAGCGCCGGTGCTTGTATCGGGGGGTCGGCGAGGCGACTCTTGAACCTCGGAGGCCGGCGACCAGGCGCGTCCCGGCCCGGACCAGGGAAGGGGAGGGCGATGTCCGAGGGCGGAGACGGCAGGACGGACGAACAGATTGCGGAGCGGGTGAAGGAGATGTCGGGGAGCGGCATCCACTACCCGACGCACAAGGATCTCGGGGACCACGGCTGCGACCTGGTGATGAAGGGCGGCATCACCAGCGGGATCGTCTATCCCCTCGCCGCCTGCGAGCTGGCCCGGACCTACCGGTTCCGGTCGATCGGCGGGTCGTCGGCGGGCGCCATCGGCGCCGTGCTGGTGGCGGCGGCCGAGCACGGGCGGGACCGCGACGGGTTCCGGAAGCTGGCCGAGATCCCGATCAAGCTGGGGCCCCGCCTCGGCGACATGTTCACCGCCGGGCCGGGCACGGCGACGGCGCTCGCCGCCCTGAAGGCCTGGCTCCAGCCGGGCCAGCCGGTGCGCCGGCGGGTCGGCAACGTCCTCGGCACGCTGGTCCGCGCCCAGTGGTGGTCGTTCCTGGTCGGGTTCGTCGCCGTGTTCGTCGTCGGCCTGGCGGGCTCCCTGGTGGCGGCCGGGCTGCCCCACGACGGCGGCGACTGGGCCCGCCTGGCCCTCGTCACCGTCATCCTCACGCTGCCGGTCTCCGCCGGCGTGGGGCTGCTGGTCGCCCTGGTGGCCGAGGCCCAGGCCAGCCGGGCCAGCCTCGCCACCCAGGGCTTCGGGATCTGCGTCGGCTCCGCGGGTCCACAGGCCCGGGAGAGCAGCGACCCCGGGCCGTTCACCGACTGGATGACCGCCGAGATCGACCGGGTCGCCGGCGTGCCGGGCCCGCTCACGATCGGCGACCTGCGGCAGTCCGACCTCGAGCTCCGGGTCATGACGACCAACCTCACGATGGGGCGGCCGCAGACGTTCCCGTTCGCCGACCGGACGTACCTGTTCGACCCGGAGGAGCTCCGGGCCTACTTCCCCCCGAAGGTGATCGAGCATCTGAAGGACGGCCAGCAGCCGGCGACGGCCGAGGACGGCACGCCCCTGATGACGGCGGAGGACCCGGCGCCGGCCGCTCCCGGGACGTCGCCCGGCCTGCTCGGGTCGGTCGGGGGCGCGCTGCTCCGCCTGCTCGGCTGGCGGGCCGCCGCCCCGCCGTCCGCCGGCGAGGTGCGGCCGCTCTACTGGCTGCCCGAGTCCGACCGGCTGCCGGTCGTCCTGGCCGCCCGGCTCAGCCTGAGCTTCCCCGCCCTGATCAGCGCCGTGCCGCTGTGGGCCCTCGACGCCGGCCACGGCGGGCGGCCCCGGCGCTGCTGGATGACCGACGGCGGGCTCACGGCCAACTTCCCTGTCCACTTCTTCGACTCGCCGCTGCCGTCGCGGCCGACCTTCGCCATCGACCTGCAGAGCTACCCCGACGGCGGCACCGGTCCCGACGTGTTCTACCCGGGGCCGGGGGAGGACGGGCTGCGCCCGAGGTTCACGACCATCACCTCGATGCAGGGCTTCGGCGCCCGGCTCCTCGACACCATGCAGTACTGGGCCGACACCGCCCAGTCGGCGCTGCCCGGGTACCGCGACCGGATCGTGGAGGTGCGCCTGCGACCCGACGAGGGCGGGATGAACCTCCAGATGCCGCCCCCGGTCGTCTTCCGGGCCGCCGAGAAGGGCCGGCAGGCCGCCGAGCAGCTCGACCAGGGGTTCCACTTCGAGGTCCACCGCTGGATCCGCTACCTGACCATGATCGGCCGCATGGAGGGCGCGGTCGACCAGATGGCGTCACGCTGGGAGGACGTCCTTCCGGGCGGCGCCGTCGGCTACCACGACTTCGTCCTCAACCACGCCCCCGACGGCCTCTACGACCACGACCAGGCCTGGCGCAACGCGGCGGTCAAGCGCACCGCCACGCTGCTCGCGTTCGCCGCCACCAACGACCCGGACTTCCTGGACGGAGAACCGCTACCCGAGCCCGACCTGCGCATCACCCCGCGCTACTGACCCGACGGCACCAGCACCGCGTGGACCGGCGGCACGTCGTGCTCGCCGGCCATCGTCTCCAGCAGCGTCGCCGCGCCGTCGAGGCCCACCGTGGCCCGGGGGAGGTCGGCGAAGGGGTAGGTGCCCGCGGCCAGGAGGTCGAGCGCGGCCCGGTAGTCGGTCGTGTCGACGCCGAGGGCGCCGAGGAGGCGCAGCTCCTTGTAGACCACGTGGTCCGGGTCGAACCCCGGGGTGCCGCCGCCGCCCCGGGTACCGGCCACCACCATCGTGCCGCCGGCCCGGGCCAGGGCCACGCCCTGGGCGAACGCCTCGGGCGCCCGGGCCGTCACGTCGACCACCACGTCGGCCCCGCCGCGGCCGGCCGCCGAGCGGAGCCGGGCCACCGGGTCCTCGGCGGTCACGTCGACCGCGAGGTCGGCGCCGAAGCGGGCCGCCAGCGCCAGCCGGGGGTGGTCTCGCTCGCCCGCGCCGGTCACCATCACGAACCCGGCCCCCGCCGCCTTGGCCGCCGCCGCCACCGACAGTCCCCGGACGCCGCACCCCAGCACGGCCACCACGTCGCCCGGCCCGGTGCCCGGCACCCGCACCCCCCAGCGGATGCCCGCGCCGAGCGGGTTGAACGCCACCGCCACCTCGGGCGGCAGCCCGGCGGGCACCGGCAGCAGCAGCGAGTCGGGCGCCAGGTACTGGTGGGTGGCGTAGCCGCCCCACAGCCCCGGCGCGGTGGCGGTGCTGATCATGCCGTACATGTCCGCCAGCCCGTGGCGCCGGCAGCGCCGGTACTCGCCCCGCCGGCAGGGCTCGCACGCCCCGCACGACTGGAACACCTCGACCGCCACCCGGTCGCCCGCCGCCACGCCCCAGCGCTCCGCGGCCCGCTCGCCCACGGCCTCGACCACCCCGACCGTCTCGTGCCCCGGCACGAACGGGAACCCGGGGACGATCGCCCCGGTGTACAGCTCGTGGTCGGTGCCGCACAGCCCGCAGGCCTCGACCCGCAGCAGGCCGTCGTCGTCGCCCACGGCCGGCCGGGCCAGGTCGCGGCGGCGCAGCGCCCGGGGCGCCTCCAGCACCAGCGCGGGGACCGGCCCCCGGCTCACCTCGGGTCGACGATCGTCAGCGTGCCCTGGGCGGCGCAGACGAGCCGGCCCTGGTAGTGGAGCTCGCCCCGCACCACCGCGCTGCGGTTGGTCATGGCCAGCACGGTCGACTCGGTCTCGACCACGCCCGCCTGGACCGGCGCGATGTAGTTGAGCTTGATCTCGGTCGTCGCCGCCCACTGCCCCGCCTTCATGAGCGGGTAGACGACGATGCCGGTGACGTGGTCGACGATGGCGGCCAGCGCGCCCCCGTGGGCGTTGCCGAACGGCGTGAGCAGCTCGTCGCTGATCGTCGCCCGGCACCACAGCTTCCCGGGCTCGAAGCGGACGTGCTCGATGCCGAGGTAGCCGGGCAGGCCCCCGGCCCCGAGCCCCAGCTTCAGGAAGCGGTCGGCGATCTTCGGGTCGTAGCGCTCTTCCAGGCTCGGCTGAGCCACGGGTCCTCCTCTGGGCCTCTCAGCCCTCTCGGCCTACCGACGCCCGCTCGGCGTGCAGCGTGGGCAGCACGTCGCGGGCGAAGGTGCGCATGCTGCGCTCGGCGTCCTCCAGCGGGAGACCGGCATAGCGGAAGCAGCACGTCAGGTCGAACTCGCCGATGATCTCCCGCCGGGCCCGCAGGCGGTCGAGCACCTGGTCCGGCGTCCCCCAGGCCTGGACGTCGAGGTACATGTCGCACATCCGCTCCAGGCCGATCGCCCGCAGCAGGTCGACGGCGCTGCCGTAGGACTCGTAGCCGGTGACCTGCTTGAAGTGGTCCGACGCCAGCTCGTAGTGCTGCATCACGCTGGTGAGGTAGCCGGCGATGTGGGTGCGGGCCTTGTCCTCCGCCCGCCCCGGGTCGTCGTCGCAGTAGACGAAGTCGCAGGTCACCGGGGGTGCCGGCGCCCGGCCGTGGGCCGCCTCGAAACGCTCGCGGTAGGTGGCCATGGCCACGGCCTGGTCCTCCCACGGCCGCTGGCTGAATGTGACCATCCGGGCCCCGAGGTCGGCGGCGGCCAGCACCGAGTCGGGCGACATGGCCACGCAGTAGAAGCGGTCCCGGAAGCCGGCGGCCGGCGCCGGGCGGATCGGCGCCCTGGGCTGGTGGTAGTACCGGCCGTCGCCCTCGATCCACCCGGTCTCCAGGGCGTCGACCACCAGGCGGGCGGCCTCGTCGAAGCGGTCGCGCGACTCGTCCATGGCGATGCCGAACCCGGCGTACTCCCGCCGGGCCAGACCCCGCCCGATGCCGAACAGCACCCGGCCCCCGGCCAGGTGGTCGAGCAGCGCGATCTTCTCGGCCACCCTCAGCGGGTCGTTCCAGGGCAGGATCACCGCCCCGGTGCCGAGCTTGATGCGCTCGGTGCGGGCCGCCATGTGGGCGAGGAACACCGTGTTGTCGGGGCAGAAGGCGTAGTCCTCGAAGTGGTGCTCGACGGGCCACAGGGCGTCGAAGCCGAGCTCGTCGGCCAGGACCCCCAGGCGCACCTCGTCGGCCACGACCTGCCCGTCGGTGACCTCGGGGCCGTACCCGTAGGACTGGAACACCATCTGGACGCCGACGTTCATGGCCGAAGGCTGCCACACTGCCCTGTCCATGGCAGCAGAACCTGGGGCCACGGTCACCGACCACGGCGGCGAGCTGGCGCTGGCCGCGCTGCGCCCGTTCGGCATCGACACGCTGTTCACGCTGTCGGGCGGCCACGTCTTCCCGTTCTACGACGCCGCGGTCAAGCGCGACCCGCCCGTCCGCATCGTCGACGTCCGCCACGAGCAGACCGCCACCTTCGCCGCCGAGGGCCACGCCCGGCTGACCCGGGGGCCCGGCCTGGCCGTGCTGACCGCCGGGCCGGGCGTCACCAACGGCGTGTCCGCCGTCGTGCAGGCCCGGTTCAACGGCTCGCCGGTGGTGGTGCTGGGCGGCCGCGCGCCCCAGGCCCGGTGGGGGGCAGGGTCGCTCCAGGAGCTCGACCACGTCCCGCTGCTGGCCAGCGTGACCAAGCTCGCCCGGACGGTGACCGCGGTCGAGGACATCCCGGCCGCCGTCCACGACGCCGCGGTCACCGCCCTCACCCCCCGCCGCGGCCCGGTGTTCGTCGACTTCCCGCTCGACGTGGTGTTCCGGCACGCCAGCGCGCCGGTGCCGGACGCGGTGGCGCCGGCCGCCGCCGAGCCGGACCCCGACCGGGTGGCCGAGGTTGCCGGGCTGCTGGCCCGGGCGGAGCGGCCGATGCTGATCGCCGGCAGCGACGTGTGGTGGGGCGGCGCCGAGGACGCCCTGGTCGCGGCGCTGGAGCACCTGCGGGTGCCCGCGTTCGCCAACGGCCAGGGGCGGGGCTGCCTGCCCGCCGACCACCCGCTGGCCCTCAGCCGCACCCGGGCGCTGCTGAAGACCGACGCCGACCTGGTCGTCGTGGTGGGGACGCCGCTCGACTTCCGGCTGTCGTTCGGGTCCTTCGGCGACGCCACGGTGGTCCACGTGGTGGACAGCGCCGAGGCCGCGGCCCGCCATGTCGACGTCCTGACCCTGGTGGGCGACCTGCGGACCAGCCTGGCCGGCCTGGCCGCCCACGCCGGGCCGCGGGCCGACCACGAGCCGTGGCTCGCCCGGCTGGCCGAGCGGGAGGCGGCGGCGGCCGAGGCCGACCGCGACCGGCTGGAGTCGGCCGCGACCCCGATCCTGCCGGCCCGGGTCTACGGCGAGCTGGCCCGGCGGCTGGACCGCGACGCCGTGGTCGTGTGCGACGGCGGCGACTTCGTGTCCTACGCCGGGCGCTACGTGGCCGTGCACGAGCCCGGCTGCTGGCTCGACAGCGGGCCCTACGGCTGCCTCGGCACCGGCATGGGCTACGCCATCGCCGCCCGGGTCGCCCACCCCGACCGCCAGGTGGTGGCCCTGCTGGGTGACGGCGCCGCCGGGTTCTCGCTCATGGACGCCGACACGCTGGTGCGCCACGGGCTGCCGGTGGTCATGGTGGTCGGCAACAACGGCATCTGGGGCCTGGAGAAGCACCCGATGCGGGCGCTCTACGGCTACGACGTGGCCGCCGACCTCCAGCCCGGGTGCCGCTACGACCAGGTGGTGGCCGCACTGGGCGGCGCCGGGGAGACGGTGACCGAGCCCGGCGAGATCGGGCCGGCCCTCGACCGGGCCTTCGCGGCCGGCGTCCCCTACCTGGTCAACGTGCTGACCGACCCCGACGACGCCTATCCGCGGTCGTCCAACCTCGGCTAATCCCCACAGTCTCCTCACTCTCTCCAAGCTCTGGCCGCCCGTCCGGCGGACGATCCGGCCATGGACACCTTCATCGACCCCGGAACCCGGACGACGGCCGCCGTCGAGGTGCGCGCCGTCCGGCAGCGGACGCAGGGCCGCACCACCCTGCACGACGTCTCGTTCTCGGTGGCGCCCGGCGAGGTCGTCGCCATCGTGGGCGGCAGCGGCGCCGGGAAGACGACGCTGCTGGAGACCATGATCGGCATCCGCCCGCCGGCGGCGGGCGAGGTGGGCATCGCCGGCGCCCGCGACCGGTCCGACGTCAGCTACGTGCCCCAGGACGACATCATCCACGGGGACCTGCCGCTGGCCCGGACGCTGCGCTATGCGGCCCGGCTGCGGCTGCCCGCGGGCACGGCCCCCGAGGCCGTCGACCGGATCGTGGCGGAGACGCTGGCCGCGCTCGACCTGACCGAGCGGGCGGACGTCCGGGTCGGGTCGCTGTCGGGCGGCCAGCGCAAGCGGGCGAGCATCGCGGTCGAGCTGCTCACCCGGCCCGCGGCGTTCTTCCTCGACGAGCCGACGTCGGGCCTCGACCCGGCGACGGCCCGCGAGGTGCTGCGGCTCCTGCGGCGGCTGGCGGGGGCGGGCACGACGATCGTGCTCACGACCCACAGCCCGAGCGACATCGACCTGTGCGACCGGATCGTGTTCCTGGCCCGGGACGGGTACCTGGCCTTCGTCGGGACGCCCGACGAGGCCCGGCAGTACTTCGAGAGCCCCGACCTCACCGTCGCCTACGAGCGGCTGGCGCTGGAGGAGACGCCGGCGTCGTGGGCCGACCGGTTCGCCGCCCTGCGCGGGGTCGACGGCGAGTCCGGGCCCCGCGCCCCGTCTGCGCCCGACCGCTCCGCCGCCCCGCCGACCCGGCGGGTGGGCCCCGTGCGCCAGTGGGCAGTGCTCACCCGGCGGAACGGCGACCTGCTGGTTCGCAACAAGCTGACGCTGCTGGTGCTGGCCGGGTCGCCGGCGCTGGTGATCGCCATGATGGCCGTGCTGTTCCGGCCAGGGGCGTTCGCGCCCGCGGGCGTGGCGTCGGGCCAGGCGACCCAGACCGTCTTCTGGCTGGCGTTCGCCGGCTTCTTCTTCGGCCTGACCTACGGTCTGCTCCAGATCGTCGGCGAGATGGCCATCCTCCGGCGGGAGCGGCTGGCCGGCCTCGATGCGGCGGCCTACGTCCTGTCCAAGGTGGCCGTGCTCACGCCGGTCCTGGTGGCGGTGGCGGCGGCGATGCTGGCCGTGCTCCGGGCGCTGGACCGGCTTCCGGAGGCGAGCGGCGGCGCCTACGCCCGGCTGCTGGTGACCCTCACGCTGGAGGCGATGGCGGCGCTGGCGCTCGGCCTGCTGGCCTCGGCCTCGGTGGCCACTGCGGCGCAGGCCACGCTGGCCCTGCCCATGCTGTGCTTCCCCCAGGTGCTGTTCGCCGGGGCCATCGTCCCCGTTCCCGAGATGGCCGCCCCGGGCCGGGCCATGAGCTACGGCCTGGCCAACCGGTGGGCGTTCGAGTCGCTCGGGCGGGCCCTCGGCCTGTTCGCCGGTCGCCCCGCCGTGGGGTGGGCCGTGCTGGCCGGGTTCGTGGTGGTGCTGCTGGGAGCGACGGTGGCCGTGCTGGCCCGCCGGGCGCCGGCCTGAGAGCGTGCGCGGACAGCGCACGTCATCCCGGCCGCCGTGGTCTGTGTTTCCCGCTCTTGCTGCTGCGCAGCGGGCCGCTCGGGCCACGGCTACGCCTATCGGCGCAGCCTCTGAGCCCGGCGGCCTCCGGCGTGCGAGCATGCCGGCGTGCGGGTGGCGTTCTCCGACTGCGAGCTGGACGTCGAGCGGCAGGAGCTGCGGCGGGCCGGCGAGGTGGTGCCGCTGGAGCCCCAGGTGTTCGACGTCCTCGCCTACCTGGTGGGCCAGGGCGACCGGCTGGTCAGCAAGAACGAGCTGCTCGACGAGGTGTGGGGCACCCGGTTCGTCTCGGAGTCGACGCTGACCAGCCGCATCAAGTCGGCCCGGCGGGCGGTCGGCGACACCGGCCGGGACCAGCGCATCATCCGCACGGTCTACGGGCGGGGCTACCGGTTCGTGGCGCCGGTCGAGGACGGGGCGGCCCCCGAGTCGAGCCCCCCGGCGGCTGGGCCCGAGGGCGCCGGCGACGGCCTGGTCGCCGCCCTGGGCGCCGGTCACGGGGGCCTGCTGGAGGTCGAGGGGCCGCACGCCTCCCGCAAGTCCGCCCTGCTCGACCGCGCGGTCGACCTGGCGGCGGCGAACGGCCACCTGGTCGGGACGGGCAGTGCGGCCGGCGCCGGCGGGAGGCCGTTCGGCTGCGTGCTCGACGCGGTCGACGAGCTCGTCCAGCGGGAGCCGGTGCTGGTCGAGCGCCTGCCGGCGGGCGCCCGGGCCGAGCTGGAGCGGTGCCTGGCGGGGGAAGGGCCGACCACCCGCCAGCGGCTGTTCGTCGCCGTCCGGGAGCTGGTCGTCCAGGCGGCGGCCGAGCGCCCCACCCTGGTGGCACTGGACGACCTGGAGCTGGCCGACGACGAGACGCTGGCGCTGGTCCGCCACGTCGCCCGCCTGGCCCACCGGCACCCGCTGGCCCTCGTGGCGGCCCACCGCCCGGGCGTGGCGCTGGGGCCCGGGTTCGAGCGGCTGGTGCTCGACGCCCCCGCCCGCGGCGGCGAGGCGGCCGACCGGCTGCAGGCCGCCCCCGCCGAGGTACGGGAGGCGCTGGCCCGGGTGGCGGCGGGCGGGCCGGCCTTCGACCTGGCCGAGTTCCGGGCCGCGTCCGGCGTCGGCGCCGCCCGGGTCGACCGGGTGCTCGACCTGGCGCTGGCCAGCGGGGCCGTCGAGCCGGCCGGCCCGGGCGGCTTCCGGTTCGCCGACCCGGACGAGGTGGCCCGGCTGGCGGCGTCGCTGCCGCCCCACCGGCGGGCCGAGGTCCACCGGGAGGCGGCCCGGGTCCTGGCGGACGGGGGGGCGCCGCCCGAGCGGGTGGCGACCCACCTGCTGGCGGCCGGGGACACCGCGGCGGCGGTCGGTCCCGGCCTGGCCGCGGCCCGGGGGGCGGCCGCCGCCCAGCGCCACGGCGACGTGATCCGCTGGACCGGGGCGCTGGCCGAGCACGCGCCCCCGGCCGAGCGGGTCGAGCTCCTGCGGCTGCGGGGCGACGCGCTGGCGGCGGTGGGCGATCCGGCCGCCGTGCCCGCCTACCGGAGTGCGCTCGTGCTGGCCCCGCCCGACCAGGTCGCCGGCCTGCGGGCCCGGCTGGCCCGGGCGGCCATGGTGGCGGGCGACCTGGACACGGCCCGGGAGGCGCTCGCCGGCCTGGCCCCCGACGGCGGGCCGGACGACGGCCAGGTGCTCGTGGCGCTGGGCATGCACGCCTACCTCACCGGCGACATCGCCACGGCCGAGCGCACGGTCGAGAGCGCCCGGGGGCGGGCGCTGGCCCCCGACGCCCCCAACATCCTGCTCGACATCATCACGCTCGAGGGGATGATCGCCCACAACCGGGGCGAGTGGTACGACCGGCTGCTGCGGGAGCTGCGGGCGACCCGGGAGAGCCCCGAGCTGGCGTCGACGATCTTCGACAGTCACATCTGCGTCGCCGAGTACCTGCTCTACGGCCCGACGCCGTACGCCGAGGTGGTGCAGCTGGCGCACGAGCTGCGGGCCAACGCCGAGCGGGCCGGCGTCCGGCGGGCCGTGGCGTTCGCCGCCGCCGTCGCCGGCGAGGCCCAGCTGCTGGGGGGCGAGATCGACGCCGCCCGGGCGGAGCTGGCCGACGCCGTGGCGCTGCACCGGGAGCTGGGGGCGGACACCGGGACCGCCCACTCGCTCCAGCGGCTGGCCGAGGCGGAGCTGGCGGCGGGGAACCGGGCCGAGGCCGAGCGCACGGCCCGGGCGGCGCTGGTGCTGGCCCGCTGGTCGCCGCTGGCCCGCCACATCCTCCAGCGCACCTACGGGACGCTGATCTCGGCGGCGCCCGACGCCGAGGCGGCGCTGGCGGTGGTGGACGAGGCGGCGGAGACGCTCGACGACCCCGGGGCGTGCCCGTTCTGCCAGGTGATGGTGGCCGTGCCGTCGGCGATCGCCTGCGCCGAGGGCGGCCGGCTCGACCAGGCCCGCCGCCACCTGGCGATGGCGGAGCTGTCGGCGGCCCGCTGGGAGGGCACGGCCTGGCCGGGCAGCGTGGCCGAGGCCGCGGCGTCCCTGGCCCGGGCGGAGGGCGACGCCGCCGGGGCCGACCGCCTGCTGGAGCGGGCCGCCGACCTGTTCGACCACGCCGGCCAGGTCCTCGACGCGGCCCGCTGCCGGGAGGCGATCGGTCGGTGACCTGCCGCGCGATCGACTACGAAGTGGGGCACCAAACACCCGGGAGGGATCCATGCCACACGTGTTCCTGTCCGACGACTGGTTCGACGCGGTCGAGGAGCTGCGCGACGAGATGCCGGAGCCGCCCGCGGCGGTCAAGGACCTGAAGATCAACATCGTCGTGGCCGGCGGGCCGGACGGAGACCGCGAGATCCACATGGCCGGCGGTGCCTTCGAGCGCGGCCTGGCCGACGACGCCCCCACCAAGCTCACCGTGCCGTTCGACGTGGCCCGGTCGATGTTCATCGACGGGAACCAGCAGGCCGGCATGCAGGCCTTCATGTCGGGCCAGATCAAGGTCGAGGGCGACATGTCCAAGCTCATGGCCATGCAGGCCGGCGGCGGGCCCACGCCCGAGCAGCAGGCGCTGCAGGAGAAGCTCAAGGCGCTCACGGCCTGACCCCGCGTCCCGGCCGGCCGGACCGTCCGGCCGGATCGTCCGGCCGGTCCGGGACAGACTGGGGGCATGGACGCTGTCGTGATCCCCGGGCGGTTCAACGGGCCGCCCCAGTCGGCCAACGGGGGGTACGCCGCCGGGGTGGTGGCGCGCCTGCTCGGCGGGGGCGCGGCCGAGGTGCGCCTACGGGTGCCGCCCGCGCTCGACCGGCCGCTCGGCTGGGACGGGTCCCGGCTGCTGGACGGGGACACCGTGGTGGCCTCGGGCGTGCCGGACGCGGGCCCGCCGGTCGAGCTGCCGGTGTCCGACCCCGTGTCGGTCGGCGAGGCCGAGGAGGCCAGCGGGCGGTTCCCGGGCCACACCCACCACCCGTACCCGATGTGCTTCGGGTGCGGGGACCGGCGGGCGCCGGGCGACGGTCTGCGGCTGTTCCCCGGCCCGGTGGCCGGCCGGACCGTCGTGGCGTCGCCCTGGGTGCCGGACGGTTCGCTGCTGGTGGGGGGCGAGATCCCGCTGGAGGTGATGTGGGCCGCCCTCGACTGCTCGGGCGGCTGGGCCGGGCTGCCCCACCACGAGGGCACGTTCGTGCTCGGCACGATGCGGGGCGAGGTGACCGCCCCGGCCAGGGTCGGCGAGCCCCACGTCACGATCGGCTGGCAGTCCGGCGTGGACGGCCGCAAGCTCCGCTGCGGCTCGGCCCTCACCACCGCCGACGGCACGGTCCTCGGCTGGTCCGACCAGACCTGGATCCGCCTGGCGGACTAGGAGGATCCAGCCGATCGGATCAATCGCCGCAGCTCGGTCAGCCGAGCGCGCGCGGCGGACGGTAGGCAGTGGCCGAGGTTGAGCGGCGGGTCGAGATGGGCGACCACCTCGGATTCGACTGCGCCCAGCGTGTCCCGGTCGTCGTGCGGTGCGATGGACACCCGCAGGTGATCGGCGATCCAGGCCGACACTCGGGTGTTGCTCGCCCGGTCGAGCCGGCCGCCACCGGCCACCACGAGCCCAAGTTCTGAGAGCAACAACGACGAGATCGTGAGGCGGAAGGTCGACGACCGCGCGTTCCCGCGCATGTGTTGTCGTCCGATGCGGCTTGCGAGCGTCGCCGATGATCGCGTGCCCGATGGCCACTTCGTGGCGCCTGCCTGTCCCACATAGATGAGCGGCGGCAGTGGAGCGCCGATCGCCTCGCCGAGCGTGATTACGGCGTGCCGGTCGGCCCACCATCCGTAGATGCCTGGCTGCGCGGCCATCTGCGGGTCGGCGGGGAAGCGCCGAGGCTCGACGGCGTCGTGCGATCGGCCGAGCAAGTCCACGACCGCGCGGGCGGCGGGCGAGAGGCTCATCGGTCGCTGCGCCGGAAGCGGACGTGGCCGCCGGCGAGGTCGACGGTGTCCACGAGCCACCCGGCGCTCATCCAGGCGGACGACGGAGTCTGAGCGCCCGTCGCGTTCGACCACCACGCCCGATGCCGCCGCGCGGATGCCGGCAGGCTTCGCCCGAGGAGCTCCTCGATTTGCGCGAACGTCAGGTCCTGCGTCAACGCCGCCGTGTTGGTCAGGTGACCCGCTATCGGTTCATACGCCCCGGCTGCGGGCCGGGCGGTTCGCCGGATCCGGCCGCGGTGCTTGTAGAAGGCGAGCTGCTCGCCGATGGCGAGGTGTGCCGTGGGAATCACGACCGTGGCCCCCCGATGGCGCAAGCCGTCGACCAGCCCGAAGTCGGCGTACTGGGCGCCGGCATGAAGCTCGAAGGTGGTCCTGGGCACGTCGA
>DATFRN010000008.1:0-4399 GCA_035263165.1 Acidimicrobiales bacterium
GGCGGCGAGAAGAAGCGCAACGAGATCCTCCAGATGGCCATCCTCGAGCCCGAGGTGGCCATCCTCGACGAAACCGACTCCGGGCTCGACATCGACGCGCTCAAGGTCGTGGCCCGGGGCGTCGATGAGGTGCGCAGGGACCGTCCCGACCTGGGCGTCCTCACCATCACGCACTACCAGCGGCTGCTGAACTACCTGCAGCCCGACCGGGTCCACATCCTCATCGACGGCCGGATCGCCGCCAGCGGCGGTCCCGAGCTGGCCGAGCGCCTGGAGCGCGAGGGCTACGAGGGTTGGCGGACGCCGACCGAGGTGACAGAGGTGACAACGACGTGACCGCTACCGCCACACCCGCCGAGCCGCTCGACGTCGAGCGGGTCAAGAAGGACTTCCCCATCCTCGAACGGGTGGTGCGGGGCCGCCGGCTGGTCTATCTCGACTCGGCCAACACCTCGCAGAAGCCCCGGGCGGTGCTCGATGCGCTCGACCGCTACTACGAACAGTCCAACGCCAACGTCCACCGGGGCACCTACCTGATCGCCGAGGAGGCGACGGCCGCCCTGGAGGGCGCCCGGGCCAAGGTGGCCCGGTTCATCGGCGCCCGGGCGGACCGCGAGGTCGTGTTCACCAAGAACGTCACCGAGGCGCTCAACCTGGTGGCCAAGGCGTGGGGCCGGGCCAACCTGCAGGCCGGCGACCCGGTGGTCATCACCGAGCTGGAGCACCACGCCAACATCGTCCCCTGGCACCAGCTGGTGTCCGAGCTGGGCATCGAGCTGCGGTGGATCCCCGTCGGCCCCGACGGCCACCTCGACCTCACCGACCTCGACCGCCTGGTCGACGGCGCCCGCGTCGTCAGCTTCGCCGCGATGTCCAACGTGCTCGGCACGCTCAACCCGGTCGAGCGGCTGGTGGCCGCGGCCCACGACGCCGGGGCCATCGCCGTGATCGACGCCGCCCAGTACGTGCCCCACCTGCCGACCGACGTGGCGGGATGGGGCGCCGACTTCGTCGGCTTCACCGGCCACAAGATGCTCGGCCCGACCGGCATCGGCGTGCTCTGGGGCACCGAGGAGATCCTCGACGCCACCCCGCCCTTCCTGACCGGCGGCGAGATGATCCTCAACGTGACCAAGGAGGGCTTCACGGCCAACGAGCTGCCCTGGAAGTTCGAGGCCGGCACGCCGCCGATCGCCGAGGCCGTGGGCCTCGGGGCGGCGGTCGACTACCTGACCGGGCTCGGCATGGAGGCGGTGCGGGCCCACGAGGTGACGCTGACCGGCTACGCCCTGCGCTCGCTCACCGAGCGGTTCGGGGACGACCTGGTCATCCACGGGCCGTCCGAGCCGGCGGCGCGGGGCGGCGTGCTGTCGTTCACCTACCGGGACCTGCACCCCCACGACCTCACCCAGGTGTTCGACGAGCACGGGGTGTGCGTGCGGGCGGGCCACCACTGCGCCAAGCCGCTCATGCGCGAGCTCGGGGTGGCGGCCACGGCCCGGGCCTCGCTGTACGTCTACAACGACGAGGCCGACGTCGATGCCCTGGGTGACGCCATCGCGGCTGCGTCGGACTTCTTCGGGTACCGATAGGATCGCGATCCGCATGCCGGGCCTCGAAGACCTCTACCGAGAGATCATCCTCGACCACTACCGCAACCCGCGGAACCGTGGCGAGCTGAGCTCGCCGCCGGCCACCCGGGTCGAGGGGTTCAACCCCCTCTGCGGCGACGAGATCGTCCTCTACCTGGACGTCGAGGACGGTGTGGTCAAGGACATCCGCATCGGCGGCCAGGGCTGCTCGATCAGCCAGAGCTCGGCCTCGATGATGTCGTCGGCCGTGAAGGGCCGCACGCTCGACGAGATACGGGCACTGTCCCGGGCGTTCAAGGGGATGATGTCCATCCACGAGGCGTCCCTCGACGGCGACGGCGACGGCACCGACCCCGACGACGCCCTCGACCCGTCGGCCCACGACGAGGTCAAGCTGGGCGACCTCGAGGCGCTGCGCGGCGTGGTCAAGTTCCCGGTGCGCATCAAGTGCGCCACCCTCTCCTGGAACACCCTCCTCCAGGGCCTCGACGAGGCGTCGTAGCCGGCGGTCAGCGCGGGCAGAACCTGGCGACCGCCTCGTGCGGGTCCGCCGGGATCTCGAGGCGCGTGTAGCCGGGGCTGTGCCAGATGTTGGACAGGAACCGCCCGGGGGTCAGCGGGCCGTCGACCGCGGCGAGCAGGTCGCGCACCGGGCCGCAGCGCAGGGCGCGGGCGGCGTCCCGGGCGGCCGGGTCGTCGCCGACCACACCGAACCGGGCGTCGTACCAGGCCGGGTCGACCTGCTTGCGGTGCCCCGCCGGCCGCCCCGGGACCGGGTCGGTGCGGGCCGCCAGCGGCTCGGCCAGTCCGCCGATGTCGACCACCCACACGTCGGTCCCGAGCTGGTAGGCGGGGACGCCGATCGATCCCAGCGCGACCACCAGGGCGTGCGGGTCGCGGCCGGGCACCGGCTCGGCGGCCAGCACCCGGATGTAGCCCCGCACGCCGCGGTCGTAGATCTGGTCGGCCGGGATGCCGGTGGGCCACAGCTCGACCTCGGCCGGGGTGACCCGGGCCCCGACCAGGACCCGCCAGTCGGCGATCTGGGCCAGCCCCGGCGCCGGCACCGGTGGCCGGAACGACGTGACCGCGGCCACCGCCCAGACGGCGGCGAGGGCGCACAGGGCGAGGGTGGGCACAGGGAGCCGCCGCTCCGCGGCGACAGACGGCACAGGGAGCCGCCGCTCCGCGGCGACAGACGATATGGCGTGCCGTCGCACGACGGCGACGGCCGGCAGCCCGAGGGCGAAGAAGGCCGGCAGCAGCAGCCGCCCGTGCATGTAGTCGCCGCCGACCGCCACGATGTACCCGGCGTGCAGCAGGGCGGCGGCCACCATCGCCAGCGTCACGGTCCGGGCCCGCCGATCGCCCTCGGCCCGCAGGCGCAGCACGATCGTCACCGCCATCAGCGCGACCGGGAGCCACAGGCGGTAGGGACCCGCGAGGTCGGCGAGGTACGCCCAGCCCTGGTGCACGTGGGGCGATCCCGCGTCCTTGGCCAGCGCCGTGCTCGGGACGAGGCTGGCGTAGTAGCCCATGCGGAACACCTGGTAGGCGAGAGGCAGGGCGAACATCGCCGCCAGGTCGGCGGCCACGCGCCGCGGGCGCACGACGGCGAACCAGGCGACCGTGATGCAGACCATCATCAGGCCCAGGTCGGGCCGGAGCAGCGGCGCGAGCCCGATGACCGCCCCGGCCGCCACCCGCCGGGCCCCTGACGCCGGCGCCCCGCGGGCCGCCCGGCACAGGATCCACCAGCAGCCGGCGATCCACAGCCACACCAGGCTCATCTCGAGGCCCGACGTGGCGTAGTCCCAGGTGACGGCGACGGAGGCGACGGCCACGAGGCCGAGGGGCACGGCCACGGCGTCGGGGCCCGGCGCCATCTGCCGGGCGCACCGGCCGGCGAGGGCGAACGCCGCCACGGCGGCGACCAGGCACAGCCCGACGGCGATCCACTCGATCGACAGGAACCACCCGAACAGGAGCCGGCCCACGCCGAGCACGGCGATCCACAGCGGGCTGGTTCCCGCCTCGATCCGCTCACCGGCGTTGAACACTGGGCCGTTCCCCGCGAAGAGGTTGTCGAGGACGCGGAAGTTGATGCAGGCGTCCTCGCTGGTGAACCGGTGCGCCCAGCCGCCGGCGGCGATCAGGGCGGCCGGGAGGTAGGCGGCCAGCGCCGGGACCACGGGCCGCCGCGGGCGCAACGGCGGGTCGTCCGGATCGTCGGCCACCTCCCCGGTCTCGCTCGCGGTCGTCATCGACCCCGCGCCCCGGCGAGGGCCCGGGGCAGCGGCCACAGGCCGTCGGGCGCGCGCCCGCGCGCGAGCCGCCGGGGTGGTGCCGCCGAACCGCCGCTGTCCTCCCCGGCCGGCCGCGCCCCAGTCAGCACGCTTCGTCCGCCGGCATCGGCGTCCAACCGTACTCGCCACACCCACGGAACCTGACGCGGCATCAGATGCGTAGCGCGGGCGTCCAGCGCCCGGCTGCGTGGACAAGACTTGGGGCATGGCACCCCTCACGCACGACGAGACCGAGCGGCGGCTGGACGAGATCCCGGGCTGGGGCATCACGGCCGGGGCGTTGCACCGAGAGCTCGAGTTCGCCAACTTCGTGGAGGCGTTCGGGTTCATGGCCATGGTGGCGCTCGTGGCCGAGAAGCTGAACCACCACCCCGACTGGTCCAACTCCTGGAACAAGGTCGTGATCGACATCTCCAGCCACGCCGAGGGCGGCATCACCGACGGCTGCTTCACCCTCGCCGCGGGCATCAACAAGGCGCTCGGCGAGAGCGCGGCCTGACC
>DATFRN010000009.1:0-4684 GCA_035263165.1 Acidimicrobiales bacterium
CGCCGACCTGTCCCTGGCCGACACGGCCGAGGCCATGGGCTGCGCGCCCGGGACGGTGAAGGCGCTCACCCACCAGGCCCTGGCCGGCCTGCGCTCGCGACTCGGCGACGCCATCGAGGAGGTGGTCGGGAATGCCTGACGTCCGCACCCTGCTGCACGAGGCCGTGCCCGAGGCCGGGGACGCCGGCCCCGACGTGGCCGCCATCGCCCGGGAGGCCCGCCGCCGCACCCGGCGCCGGCGGCGGGCGCGGCTGGCGGCGCCCGTGGCGGCGGTGGCCGCCGCGGGCCTCGTCGGCGGCGCCCACGCCGCCACCGGACCGGGGGGCGGGCCCGACCGGGCCACCGTCGCCACGGGCGATCGTCGGCCCGAGCGGCACGCGGGGCCCGACCCCTGGCCGTTCGCCCGCCTGCTGGCCACCCGGCCCTGGCTGAGCACCGCCAAGCTCGTCTCGTGGCCGGTGACGCCCGCCGACTTCTTCGAGCGCAACCCCCGGACCTGGTCGTGGTGGGCCGCCTGGAGGCCGTCCGCCCCGGCCCGTCGACCACGGGCCCCTGCGTCGACGCCCCCCGCATCGGCGGCTGCCTCGTCACCAGCAACCTCGCCATGGTGGTGCGGGTGGACCGGACGCTCGGGTCCGAGCGGCTCCGCGACCCGACCGTCACCGTCCCGTGGGCGCTGGCGACCGGCACGCGAGCACCGGCCGCCGCGCCGGACATCCGCGCCTACCAACGATGCGTCCCCGCCGGCGCCCGGGTGATCGTGTTCCTGCGGTCCGCCGGCGGCCGGGCGGAGCACCAGCGATGGGAGCCGATCGAGCCCTCCGGCATCGTCTTCGAGGCGCCCGACGGCGTCATCGTCCCCCACCCCGACCGGGCGGTGGCGCAGCGGCCCGAGAGCTTCGCCACCAACGTCGCCGAGGTGGCCGCCCTGGTCGGGCGCTAGCCCCCGATGTCCGACCGCGCCGCCGCGGCCACGATCTCCGCCGCGTCCTGGCGGACCAGGAAGCCCTGGGCGGAGGCCCGGTCGGCCGAGCGGGCGGTGGCGGACACGAACGCGCCGTGGTTCGGGTACAGCGCCGCCAGCTGGGCGTCGGTCAACGGCACCGTGGTGCCGAACAGGAAGCAGAACTGGCTGCCGCCCTGCGGGAGGCCGCTCAACGTGGCCACCGGGGCGTCGACCGCGGGGCTGCGGATGCCGCCCAGCACGTTGCCCTGGGCGTCGGTGGCGAACGTCACGGGGCCGGCGCCGGTCACCTCCAGGCGGGGGGCGATCCGGGGCCGGACGCCCTCTGCCACCCACCGGTTGAGCTTGTGGAAGGCGGCGTCGAGCACGAAGTGGGCCGGCCCGGTGTTGATCGGCACGTTGCAGGTGAACAGCGGGCTGGGCTGGTTGGTGGGGTGCCGCATCGAGTCGAGCACGGCCACGGCGCCCTGGCCGTCGCCGGTGTCGTTGGGCCCGATCACCAGCCCGTACTGGTCGAAGTGGGCCGTGCCGGCCACCTCCCACAGCCGGTACCTGTCGGTGTCGGGCTGGCGGGCGCCCAGGTTGCTGAACGACACGTCGGTCTCGGTCTGGAACACGAGCACCGGAACGTCGAGGTCGTCGCGGATCGGCGTCGGCGACGGCAGCGCCACGGGCGTCAGCGGCGCCTGCGACAGCGGGGCGCCGGCCGCCGACCGGCTGTGCACGAGGAAGCCGTCGTAGACGTGGGCCAGCGGGTGGACGGCGTCGATGTAGGTGACCATCCGGCCCGCCGACTGGGACTCGCCCACGGCCAGCAGGTGGCGCGGCCGCAGCCCGCCGAGGATCGTGTGGGCGTCCCGGCGGATGGCCTGCCCGGCCTGGGAGAAGATGTCGTAGGAGTAGCTGTCGCCGGGGTGGGACAGGCCGGCGTAGCGCTCGGCGTCGCCCCGCTGCGGGTCGGTCGAGCGCAGCGCGTCCACGCCGACCTGCTGGGCCGACACGCCGACCCAGGCGAAGCCCTCCCGCACCAGCTGGTTGTGGGCCAGCATCCAGTCGGGCCCGGCGTCGGCGCCGCCGGAGACGTTGAGCCACTCGACGACCACGGTCCCGTTGAACCGGGACGGGCGGGTCGGCCGCATGACCACGACCCGGGTGGTGTACGGCGCGCTCGACGACTCGGCCACGGCGAAGCGGCCGTCGGCGCCCAGCGGGGCGGACGGCTGGTAGGCGTTCGCCGTGCCGCTCAGGAAGAACTCGGACTGCCGGTAGCCGACGATCGCCGGGTCGAAGGCGGTGAACCCGGGAACCACCGCGGCGCCCCGGCCGCCGGTGGCCGGCGTGACCCCGGGGCCCGGCACCTCCGCGCCCGCCGCGCCCCCGAGGGCGGACAGCAGCAGGCCGAGGGCGGCGGCGGCCACCACCAGGCTGCGAACAGGACGACGAGCGCGCATCGGTCCCCTCCTTGATGCCTCACCAGCACCCGCCGAGCACGACCTTCCCCCTCGCGCCGACGCTGGGTCGACCGTAAAGGAAATCAGGTTCGCGCACAAGGGAATCGTGCCTAGCCAATCGGGCCTAGCACCCTCTCCCGCGCCCCGGGGCCTACCCTCGCGGGGCGATGGCGGAGCACGGGTACCTCACGCAGCCGCTCGACGCCGGGACCTGGCCCGACTTCGCCGCGCTGGTCGAGGCCCACGGTGGCGTGTTCGGGGGCTGCTGGTGCATGGGCTTCCACCCCGAGGGCTTCGGGCCGGACCCCACGCCCGAGCGGAACCGGGCGAACAAGGAGCTGCGGGTCCGCGAGGACCGGGCCCACGCCGCACTCGTCTACGAGGGCGACGACTGCGTCGGCTGGTGCCAGTTCGGCGTGCCCGACGAGCTGCCACGGATCAAGAACCGGCGCGCCTACCTCGCGGGCATGGACGGGCCCGACGACCTGCCCGACTGGCGGATCACCTGCTTCTTCGTCGCCAAGGGCCGGCGGAAGCAGGGCGTGGCCACGGCCGGGCTGGCCGGGGCGCTGGCCCAGATCGCCGGGCGGGGCGGCGGCGTGGTCGAGAGCTACCCCGACGACGTGGGCGACAAGACCTCCGCCGGGTTCATCCACAACGGCACGCTGGCCATGTTCGAGCACCAGGGGTTCGAGCGGGTCCGGGCCATCGGCAAGACCCGCTGGGTGGTCCGCCGGACCGTGGCCCCCGCGCCCTAGCGGTCGGCGTTCTCGGGGACGAACTGGCTGGCGATGAAGACGGCGCCCTGGGGGTCCCGGAGCACGGCCATGCGGACCCAGGGGGCGTCGAGCGGCCCGGCGACCACCTCGCCACCGAGCTCGGTCGCCTTGGCGGCGGTCGCGTCGGCGTCGTCGGTGGCGAAGGTGACGCTCCAGTTGGGCGGGGTCTCGGTGTCGTCGTCGGCGATCCGGTTGACCGTGGCGACGACGTCGATGAAGCCGTCGGGACCGCCCATCGACGCGACCTGCTCGCGCAGGCCGGGGGTGCGCTCCTCGAGGTGGTCGCCGTAGCCGGGCAGGGTCCACATGAGCCCGGACGGCAGATCGAGCGTCCCCCAGCCGAAGAGGCCGCCGTAGAACGCCTTGGCCTGCTCGACGTCCCGGGTGGCGAGGCCGTTGAAGTTGACCGCGCCGTGCTCGTTCACGATCCCGGCGCCCTTGTGCGTCTTGGCCTCCCAGACGCTGAAGACGGCGCCCTCGGGGTCGGCGAGCACGGCCATGCGCCCCTCGGCCATGACGTCGAAGGGATCGACCACGACCGCACCACCCAGGTCCTTCGCCTTCGCCGCCGCGTCGTCGGCGCTGGCGACCCAGATGTAGGTGTTCCACACCGCGACCGGCGGCGCGCCCTCCTGGGCCGAGCCCAGGGCGGCCGCGTCGGCCCCGCGGATGCGGGCCATGTAGTAGCGGCCCGGGGCGTCGGCGGGCATGACGTCCTCGAACGTCCACCCGAACAGGCCGCTGTAGAACGGCAGCACCGCCTCGGGATCGGGATGGCTGGTGTCGATCCAGCAGGGCACACCGGGGATGTAGCCGTCACGCTCGGGCATCGTCGCCTCCAGGTGGTCGTCCTCGGACTGCGGATGGTACCGGCGTCTAGGGTCGCGCCTCATGGCCGACGACAAGCCGCACGTGTACGTGCCGCCCGGGGCGGCCCCGCCCGGGGAGCTCGAGATCGAGGACCTCGCGGTGGGGGAGGGGCCAGAGGCGCAGGCCGGGCAGGAGGTCGAGGTGCACTACGTCGGCGTGGCGTGGAGCACCCGGCAGCAGTTCGACGCCTCGTGGGACCGGGGCGAGACCTTCCGCTTCGGCCTCGGCGGCGGCCAGGTGATCAAGGGCTGGGACGAGGGCGTCGCCGGCATGCGGGTCGGCGGCCGGCGCCGCATCACGATCCCGCCCCGGCTGGGCTACGGCGCGGCCGGCGCCGGCGGCGTGATCAAGGGCGGCGAGACCCTGGTGTTCGTCGTCGACCTCCTCGGCGTCGGCTGACGCTCGCCGCCTAGGCGGTGACGATCGGCAGCGACTCCCAGCCCCGGACCGTCGACGTCGAGGACAGCCGGGCGGCGTCCCGGTCGACCTCCCACTCGGGGAAGCGGGTCAGCAGCTCGTCCAGCGCCACCCGCCCCTCCAGCCGGGCCAGGGCGGCGCCCAGGCAGTAGTGGATCCCGTAGCCGAACCCGAGGTGGCCGGTGGGGTTGCGGTGGATGTCG
>DATFRN010000010.1:0-5178 GCA_035263165.1 Acidimicrobiales bacterium
GACGGCCACGATGAGCTCGGCGCCCTCCTCGTAGGCCATGAGCATGGCCACGTCCTCGCTGGTGCCGGGGGCGGACACGACGGTGTGGTCGAGGCCGAGGTCGGCCAGCCGCTTGGCCCCGGGGGCGCGGCCGTCGGTGTAACCGTGGACCATGAGCTGGGCCCCGCACCGCAGCGCCCGCTCCGACACCGAGTCGAAGTCGCCCACGATGAGGTCGGGCACCACGCCGATCTCCAGGAGGGCGTCGGCCCCGCCGTCGACGCCCACCGTGACCGGCCGCACGTCCCGCAGGTAGCCCGACTGCTGGAGCAGCGACAGGTCGTCCTTGTAGTCGATGCCCCGCACGACGATGAGCACGTGGCGGCCGGCCATCCGGGCCCGCAGGGCCGGGACCTCGAGGTGCCCGGTCAGCAGGTCGATCTCCTCGCGCACGAAGCCGACCGTGTTCTCGACGAACCGCTCCAGCTCGGGCCCCATGTTGGCCCGGGCCTCGTCGATGGCGGCGTCGAGGGTGGCGGTGGACTGGCGGATGCCGGTCGCCACCACCTCCTCGCCCACCAGCACCCGGTCGCCGTCGACGGTGACCGTGGCCCCCTCGGCGATCGCCTGCATGACCTCGGGGCCGGCCTCGTCGACCAGCGGGATGCCGGCCTGGCACAGGAGCAGCGGGCCCAGGTTGGGGTAGCGGCCGCTGATCGACGCGGCCGCGTTGACCACGGCGATCGGCGCCGCGTCGACCAGGGTCTCGGCCGCCACCCGGTCGAGGTCCTCGTGGTCGATGACGGCCACGTCGCCGGGCTGGAGGCGCTTGACCAGGCGCTTCGTCCGGTGGTCGACCCTGGCCAGCCCGACCAGCGGAGCGACCGGGGCCGGGGCCCGGTGGGCCCGCCGCCAGCGCAGGGTCCGGGGCCGGGACGCCGGCTGCCGGGGGCCGGGAGCGGGCGCCACCCGGAGCTCGGGCCCCCCGGGCGTGCCGGCCCCGGGTCGCTCGGGGTCGGGCTCGCGGGCCCGGGCGGCGTCGTCGGCGGCGGTCACCGCTCGCCCCGCTCCCCCGCCGCCGTGGCCAGCAGCTCCGCCGCGTGGGTGCGGGCCGCGTCGCTGTCGGGCTGGCCGGACAGCATGCGCGACAGCTCGATCACGCGTTCGCCCCCGTCGAGGAGGCTGACCCGTGAGACGGTGGCCGCATCATCACTGTGCTTGGCTACCCGCACCTGGGCGTCGGCGTACGCGGCGACCTGGGGTAGGTGGGTCACGACCAGCACCTGGTGCTGGGCCGCCAGCCGGCCGAGGGCCCGCCCGACGGCCAGCGCGGCGGCGCCGCCGATGCCGGCGTCGACCTCGTCGAACACCAGGGTGGGCGGCGCGTCGGTGAGCACGAGGCGCAACGCGAGCATGGTCCGGGCCAGCTCGCCACCCGAGGCCACGCGGGCCAGCGGCAGCGGCGGCGTCCCCGGGTTGGCGGCCAGGCGGATCTCGACGTCGTCACCGGGGTCGTCGCCGCCGACGGCGATGGCGATCTCGGCCTTGGGCATGGCCAGCTCGACCAGGTTGGCCTGGATGGCGGCCGCCAGCCCCGGCGCCGCGGCCCGGCGGGCGGCGGCCACGGTGGCGGCCTCGGCGGCCTCGACCTTGCGGGCCGCGGCCAGCCGCTCGTCGAGCTCGGCGGCCCGGCGGTCGTGGTCCTCCAGGTCGGCCAGCCGGTCGGACAGCCGGGCCCCCTCGGCCAGCACGTCGGCCAGCGTGTCGCCGTACTTGCGCCGCAGGTCGTGCAGCGCCTGGCGCCGCTCGCGCACGACGGTCAGCCGGGCCGGGTCCTCCTCGATGGCCTCGCCGGCCGACCGCAGCTCGGCACCGACGTCGGTCAGCTCGGCGGCCACCGCCCGCAGACGCTCCTCCACGGCCCGGAACGGCCCCCGCCCGGCCAGGACGGCGACCGCCGCCCCCACCGCGTCGGACGCCGAGGCGGCCTCGTCGGGGGAGCCGGAGCCGTCGCCGCTGAGCGCGGCCAGCGCGGCCGACGCCGCCTCCCGGTGGGCGGCCGCGTCGGCCAGGGCGTCCTCCTCGGCCTCCAGCGCCTCGTCCTCGTCGGGCCCGGCGATCGCCGCGCCCTCGATCTCGGCCACCTGGTAGCGGACCAGGTCGAGCTCGCGGGCCCGGGCCCGCTCGTCGCCGCCCATCGAGGCCTGCGCCTCGACGATGGCGGCCACCTCGGCCCGCGCGGCCCGCAGAGGCCCGGTGTCGACCCCGCCGAACCGGTCGAGCGCCTCCCGCTGGGCCGCCGGGTGCAGCAGCGACTGGTGGGCGTGCTGGCCGTGGAGGTCGACCAGCGCGGTGCCCAGCTCGGCCAGCTCGCCCGCCGTGGCCAGCCGGCCGTCGACGTAGGCCCGGCTGCGGCCCGACCGGGGCACGGCCCGGGCCACCACGACCTCGTCGGGCTCGCCGCCCTCGCCGGGGCGCACGAACCGGGCCTCGACCCACGCCTCCTCGGCGCCCGTGCGCACGAGCAGCGGGTCGGCCCGGCCCCCGACCAGCAGCTCGATGGCGTCGACCACCATCGTCTTGCCGGCCCCGGTCTCGCCGGTCACCGCGGTCATGCCCCGGCCCAGCACCAGCCGGAGCTCGGCGATGACGCCGAGGTCGCGGACGGCCAGCTCGATCAGCATGGCGCGCTCATCGGTCGCTCAGCCCGAACTTGGTCTTGAGGATGCGGAGGAAGTCGCGCGGCCCGAACGTCACGAACCGGGCCGACAGCGTGGCGGCGGTGGCGGTCATGGCGTCGCCCCGGCACAGCGTGCCGAGGTTGTGGCCGTCGACCGACAGGGTCGCCGAGCGGTCGCCGACCACCTCGATGCGGACGCGGGCCGAGGGGGCGAGCACCAGCGAGCGGTCGAACAGCATGTGGGGCGAGACGGGTGTCATCAGCAGGCAACGATGGGTCGGCTCGACGATCGGTCCCCGCGCCGAGAACGCGTACGCCGTCGACCCCGTGGGGGTGGCGACGATCAAGCCGTCAGCAGCGTACGGGGTGAAGGTCTCGCCGTCGATGCTCACCCCCAGCCGCACGGTGTGGCCCATCGGGGTCTTCTCCAGCACGGCCTCGTTGAGCGCCAGGAACGAGTCGCCCGGGCCGACATCGGTGGCGTCGACGGTGACCTGGAGCAGCATCCGCTCCTCGATCTCGTAGGACCCGGCGAGGAAGCGCTTGAGCGCCATGCGCAGGCCCGGCGGCTCGACCTCGGTGAGGTAGCCGAGCTGGCCGACGTTGACGCCGACCACCGGCACGCCGTCGGCCGCCACCAGCTCGACCGTGCGGAGCATGGTGCCGTCGCCGCCCAGGCTGACCGCCACGTCGAGGCCGCGGGCGAAGCCCTCCTCGGCCACGCCCAGCTCGGGCAGCCCGGCGATGCCGGCGTCCTGGAGCGGCAGGCGCACCTCGTGGTCGCGGTCGGCCAGCCAGGCGGCGGCGTCGCGGGCCAGCTCGGCGGCCTGGTCGCGCCCGTGGTGGAGGATCATGCCGACCGTGGCCACGCTGCCCCGGTCCTAGCGGCGGGGGCCGGACGCCGCCGCCTCGTCGACGACCGCGCCGAGGTCGACGGGCCCGGGGGGCGCGGCCGGCTCGGTGCGGGCGTGGACGAGGAACTCGACGTTGCCGTCGGCCCCGGTGATCGGTGAGACCATCACCCCCATGATGGCTGCTGCGTGACCCTCGACAGCGCGCACTATCTCCTCCAGCACCCGGCGCCACACCTCCGGGTCGCGGATCACGCCCCGCCCGCGGCCGGCCTCGGCCCGCCCGGCCTCGAACTGCGGCTTGACCAGCAGCACCAGGTCGGCGCCCGGGGCGGCCTGCGCGACGAGCTGGGGCAGGACCGTGCGCAGGGAGATGAACGAGAGGTCGGCCACCACCAGCGGGAAGGGCTCGCCCAGGTCGCCGGGGGCGAGGTCGCGCACGTTGAGCCGCTCGTGGACCTCGACCCGGGGGTCGGCCCTCAGCCGCTCGTGGATCTGGCCGTAGCCGACGTCGACCGCCACCACCCGGGCGGCGCCCCGCTGGAGCAGGCAGTCGGTGAACCCGCCGGTCGAGGCGCCGGCGTCGAGCGCCCGGGCGCCGGCCACCGGCACGTCCCAGCGGTCGAGGGCGGCGGCCAGCTTGCTGCCCGCCCGGGAGACGAAGGGCGGCGGGTCGCCCGCCACCACCACGGCCTCGTGGGGCGCCACCAGGCGGGCGCTCTTGGCCGCGGGCGCACCGCCGACGGTGACCCGGCCCTCGTCGATGGCGGCGCGGGCCTGCTGCCGGCTGGCCGCCAGCCCCCGGCGGACCAGCTCGGCGTCGAGCCGCCGGCGGACGGGAGGCGTCGGGCCCCCGCTCAGCCGGACCGCTTCTTGGCGGCGGTCGTCGTCTTGGCGGTCGACTTCTTCGCCGCCGTCTTCTTGGCCGCGGACTTCTTCGCCGTGGCCGTCTTCCCGGCGGCGGTCGTCTTCCTGGCGGACGTCTTCTTGGCGGTCGTCTTCCTGGCCGCCGCCTTCTTGGTGGCCGCCTTGCGGGTCCCCGCGCCCGCGCCGCCGGCCGACGACGAAGCCCGGGCCTGCTCGCCGCCCCGGTCGGGCATGGCCTGGCGCACGGCGCTCACCACCGTGTCGGCCACCCGCTGCACCGCCCGCTCCACGTCGTCCTTGGTGGCCAGGTTCAGCCGCTCGGCCAGCTGCTCCAGCTCGGACCGGGCGAGCTCCAGCCACGCCTGGCTGTTGCGCTTGCTGCGCTCGAGCAGCTCGTCGACGCTGGACTGGGCCTGCTCCTTCTGCACCGCGCCCGCCGAGACGAGGTCGCGGATGACCTCCTCGGCCCGGGCCTGGGTGGTGGCCGTCAGCGTCATCCCCGCGTCGAGCAGCCGCTTGAGCAGATCGTTCTCGGGCATGGTGCGAGGCTACGACCGGCCCCTGGGCGTGGCAACGCGCTCGCTAGCGTCGGAGCCGTGCTGCCGCTGCGGGACGACAACCCGGTCAGGCACCCGCCGATCGTCACGTGGGTGATCGTCGGGCTCTGCCTCGCGGCCTACTTCCTGTGGCAGCCGACGCCCTTCGGCGAGAACACCACCGGCCAGGCCGAGGACACCGAGTTCAACGTCCGCCACGCGGCCATCCCCTGCGAGGTCACCCAGGGCCGGCCGCTCACCGTCG
>DATFRN010000011.1:0-12812 GCA_035263165.1 Acidimicrobiales bacterium
GACGAACAGGCCGGCGAGCAGGGCGAACGCGCCCCGGACGCCGATGGGGTCGACGTGGCCCAGGACGAGCCGGAAGATCGCGATGGCGAAGACGGTCTGCGCGAAGTGGATGCAGACCTCGTAGACCAGCTCGGCCGGGCGTCGGAAGCGGGTGATGGCCAGCGCCACGAGGACGCCGCCGACCCGGGCGGCGATCAGCTGGCCGGGGGCCGTGTAGACCAGGCCGACGGCCAGCGGCACCATGGCCAGCGTGAATCCGTAGGACTCGCCCTGGTTGCGCTCGACCCGGATGGCGAACAGCTCGCAGGCGAAGAACGCGACCGCCAGCCACACGCCGGCGACGTCGAGCGGCGCGCCGGAGAGCGGCACCTCGCCCGCGAGGACCCCGGCGTAGACCACCGCCGCGAGCGCCGCGAAGACGAGACCGACCGCGGCGACGGTCATCTCCCCCTGACGCGCTCGATCGCCCGACAACGTCAACCCCTTGCCTTCCCAGTATCAACCGCCCCCGGCACGGTGCCGCACCGCGGCGCGTCCGGTCAAGACTACGCGTGGCCTTTTTCCCTGCTAGAACATAATGTCAAGTCGACTTCGCACGCGCCGCGGTCAAGCCCTCACGCAGACGAAACAACTGGGCCGAGCACCCGGTCGAGATAGGGGTTGGCGAACCGGCCCTCGGGGTCGAGGCGCGCCCGCACCTGCTGGAAGTCGTCCCAACGCGGATAGCGCGGGGCCAGCGTCTCGGAGCGCTGGAAGTGCATCTTGCCCCAGTGGGGCCGCCCCTCGTAGCTGTCCATGATCCGCTCGACCCCGGAGAAGTAGGCGTCGTAGGGGGTGCCCTGGTACACGTGCACGGCGATGTAGCCGGTCTCGCGGCCGTAGGCGGTGGACAGGGGGATGTCGTCGGGGGCCACCACCCGCACCTCGACCGGGAAGCTGATGCGCATGCCGATCTCGTCGACCAGGCGGCGCACCCGGTTGAGCGCCTCGGGCAGCGCCGCCCGGGGGATGGCGTACTCCATCTCGTAGAACTTGACGGTCCGGGGGCTGGTGAAGACCCGGTCGGAGCGGTCGACGTAGTCGAGGCGCCCGGTGTTGGGGATGATCTTGGCCAGGCGGGGGATGAGCGACGGCCGCCAGCGACCGGCCCGGCACAGCACGCCGAAGGCGTAGTTGTTGAGGGCCATGTCGTCGACCCACTCGCGCACCCTGGGGCGGGGCCGGGGCGCCTCGGCGGTGCGGGCGTTGCGCTTGGTCAGCGCCCAGCGGGTGTGGGGCACCCAGTAGAACTCGTAGTGGTCGTTCTCCTCGACCAGGGCGTCGAGGTCGGCCAGCACGTCGTCCACCGGCACCGGCTCCTCGACGGCGTGGAGCCGGAAGGCAGGCACGCACTGGAGCGTCACGGTCGACACCAGGCCGAGGGCGCCGAGGCCGGCGCGGGCGGCGGCGAAGACGTCGGGGTTCTCGTTGCCGGCGTCGGGGGCGGTGGCCTCGACCACCGAGCCGTCGCCGGTGACCAGGCGCAGGCCGACGATCTGGGACGACAGGTTGCGGTAGCGCAGGCCGGTGCCGTGGGTCGCGGTCTGGGTGGCGCCGGCCACCGACTGGCGGTCGATGTCGCCCAGGTTCTCCAGCGCCAGGCCCCGGGCGTCGAGCTCGTCGCTCAGCCGGTGGAGGGGGATTCCGGCCTCGACGGTGACCCGGCCGGTGGCGGCGTCGTGGGCCAGGACCTGGCCGTAGCCGGACAGGTCGACCAGAACGCCGTCGGTGCAGGCGATGGAGGTGAAGCTGTGGCCGGCGCCGATGGCCTTGACCCGCTGGCCCGACGCCGCGGCCTGCTTGACGACCTCGGCCAGGTCGGCCTCCGTGGCCGGTCGCCGGATCTCGGCGGGGGCGCAGGTCTGGTTGCGGGCCCAGTTCGACCAGCGGGCGCGATCACGGAGCGACGAGGCGGCGGTCATCGTGGGGCAGCGTAGGCGGAGATCGGGTAGAGGTAGGGCGTGAGGTGGCGACGATCAGAGGGCGAGACCTACGAGCGCGGGCCCCGGCCCGGCGGCCTGGCGCTGCCGGTGACCGCCGGGGGCGGCGTCATCGGTCTGCTGGTGCTGCTGGCCAGCGTCCTGCTCGGCGGGGGCGGCGCCGGCGGCGGCATGGGCGACGTGCTCCAGTCCGACCTCGGCGCCCCCGGGCCCGAGACCGAGCGGGACCAGTTCGTCGCCTTCGTGGCCGACGACACCCAGCAGGTGTGGGCCGGCATCTTCGCCCGGGAGGGCCGGCGCTACCGGGCGGCGGTGGTGCGGAGCTTCCAGGGCCGGGTGTCGACGGCGTGCGGCACGGCCACCTCGGCGGTCGGGCCCTTCTACTGCCCGGCCGACGAGCGGGTTTACCTGGACCTCGGGTTCTTCGACGAGCTGGCGTCCCGGTTCGAGGCGCCCGGCGACTTCGCCCAGGCCTACGTGGTGGCCCACGAGATCGGCCACCACGTGCAGAAGCTGACCGGGGTGAGCGACCGGGTGCGCGCCCGGCAGCAGGCGGCCCGCTCGCAGGAGGAGGCCAACGTCCTGTCGGTCCGCCTGGAGCTGCAGGCGGACTGCTACGCCGGGATCTGGGCCCACTCGGTGTACGAGCGGGGCCAGCGGCGCGACAGCGACATCGCCCTGGAGCCGGGCGACATCGAGGAGGGCCTGGCCGCGGCCCGCGGCGTCGGCGACGACCGGCTGCAGGCCCAGGCCGGGATGCGCATCGACCCCGAGACCTGGACCCACGGCTCGTCCGAGCAGCGGCAGGGCTGGTTCCGCCGGGGCTTCGAGAGCGGCGACCCCGGCGCCTGCGACACCTTCGCGGACGCCTGAGGCCTGCCTTTCACCTGTGAAGCATGCGGCGGCCGCACCGACATGATGCGGGCGGCGGGCTCACGCCTGGTCTGTGACCACTGCGGTGCCGCCCGGCGCCGCAGGTGCCGGGAGGTCGATGCTGTGCCAGCGTCTCGCCGGCACCGTCGACGGGGTGGTCGTCCTCGACGCGGACGTCCTCGCCGAGGACCTCGTGTCGGTCGTGTGTCGCCCAACCACGACTACCCGGCGTTCTGGCGGTCGCTGATGCGGCTGGCGCACGAGATCTCCCAGAACGGGGTGGCCGTGGCCTACTTCGGCATCACCGAGCCGGAACAGGTCCTGGCCAACGAGGACCTGCTCGCGTACTTCGACGGCCGGCACGCTCGACTTGTCTCGCCGACGGGTCCGAACGGCTAGCGGGCCTGGAGGGCCTCCAGCAGCTTGGGCAGGACCTTGTGGACGTCGCCCACGATGCCGAGGTCGGCCACGCCGAAGATGGGGGCCTCGGGGTCCTTGTTCACGGCGATGATGTTCTTGGCGCCCTTCATGCCCACGAGGTGCTGGGTGGCGCCCGAGATGCCGGCGGCGATGTAGACGGTCGGCTTCACGACCTTGCCCGTCTGGCCGACCTGGTAGCTGTAGGGCACCCAGCCGGCGTCGACGATCGCCCGGGACGCCCCGGGGGCGCCCTTGAGCGCCTTGGCCAGGTCCTCGATGATCTCGTACTTGGCCGCCTCGCCCAGGCCCCGGCCGCCCGAGACCACGATGGCGGCCTCGTCCAGCTTGGGCCCGGTGGTCTCCTCGACGTGGCGGTTGCGGACCTTGGCGGTGCCGTAGTCGGGCACCTCGATGGTCACGACCTCGGGGGCCCCGCCGCCCGACTCCTCGGCCGCGAACGACTTGGGCCGGATGAGGGCGATGTGGGGGGCGCCGGCGGTGAAGCGGGTGCGCACCAGCTTGGTGCCGCCGAACACCGGCTCGGTCACGACCACCGCGTCGCCCTCGACGGCGATGTCGGTGTTGTTGGTGATGACCGGGCGGTCGAGCGCCACCGACAGGCGGGCGGCGACGTCACGGCCCTCGTAGGTGGTGCCGAACATGATGAGGTCGGGGGCGTCGCCGTCCCCGATGAGCTTGGCCAGCGCCGAGCCGACCGGCACGCCGGGGGTCGACCCCTGGAGGTCGCCGGTGGCGTAGATCTTGGTGGCGCCGTGGGCGCCGAGGGTCTCGGCGATGGCGTCGGCGTCGCCGTCGCCGTAGACGGCCTCGACGGTGCCGCCCAGCTCGCGGGCCTTGGCGAGCATCTCGAGGGTGATGGGCGCGACCTTGCCGTCGGCGGCCTCGGCGTAGACCCAGATGCGGTTCAGAGCCATGTCTGTCAGTTCTCCTGGTTCCTTGTCCGGGCGCCGGGTCAGATGACCTTGAGGCTCTCGAGGTAGGCGACGATCTTGGCGTAGCCCTCGCCGTCGTCCTCGACGATCTCGCCGGCCTCGCGGGCGGGGGCGTCGTCGACCGACACCGTCTCCTGGCCGGCGCCGGCGGCGCCCACGGTGGCGGCGTCGATGCCGAGGTCGGACAGCGTGACCTGGTCGACCGGCTTGGACTTGGCGGCCATGATCCCCTTGAAGCTGGGATAGCGGGGCTCGACCACGCCGGCGGTCACCGAGATGAGCGCGGGCAGGGTGGTCTCGACCTCGTCGAAGCCCAGCTCGGTCTGGCGCTGGACGTTGACCGTCTCGCCGGAGATCTCGATGTGCTTGGCGAAGGTGATCGACGACAGGCCGAGCAGCGCCGCGACCTGCTCGGGCACGGTGCCGGTGTAGCCGTCGCTCGACTCGGTGGCCGCCAGCACCAGGTCGGGCTCGGCCCGGCGGATGGCGGCGGCCAGCACCTTGGCCGTGTCGAGGGCGCCTGCGCCGGAGAGGGCGTCGTCGGAGACGAGGATGGCCTTGGCGGCGCCCATGGCCAGCGCGGTGCGCAGGCCGGACGTCTCGCCGCCCGGGGTCATCGACACCAGGGTCACCTCGCCGCCGCCCGCAGCGTCGGCAAGCTGGAGGGCCATCTCGACGCCGTAGCTGTCGGACTCGTCGAGGATCAGCTTGCCGCTGCGGTCGAGGGTGTTGTCCGCCTCGAGCTTCCCGGGCTCGGCGGGGTCCGGGATCTGCTTCACGCATACGACCACGTTCATGGTCCGTCATGCTGCCCGTGATCCTGGGAGCGAACCAAATCGCCCCGGGTGCAAGTGACCGCGCGGTAACTCTCGGACGGGGCGGGTTCCGGTAGGTTGCCGCCCGCTGTGAAGCTGCTGCTCCTCGTGAACTCGAAGGCGTCGTCGGTCACGCCCCGCAGTCGTGTGGTCATCGGCAAGGCCCTGGCAGCCGACCACGAGGTGACCCTGGCCGAGACCAGCCGGCGGGGCCACGCCACCCGGCTGGCGCAGGGCGCGGCCGCGGCCGGGACCGACGTGGTGGCCGTGCTGGGCGGCGACGGGACGCTCAACGAGGCGGCCAACGGCCTGGCCGGGACCGGCACGGCGCTGGCCGCGCTGCCCGGCGGGTCGACCAACGTGTTCGCCCGGACGATCGGGCTGCCCAACGACCCGGTCGAGGCGACGGGCGTGCTGCTCGACGCCCTGGCCCGCCGGTCGATCGAGCGGGTGGGGCTGGGGTCGGTGAACGGGCGGTACTTCCTGTTCCACACGGGGGTGGGGTTCGACGCCGCCGTGGTCGAGCAGGTGGAGCGGCGCTCGGGGCTGAAGCGCTACGCCGGGCACCCGCTGTTCGTGTACGCGGGGTTCGACACGTGGATCCGCCACTACGACCGCTCCCGGCCCCGGTTCGCCGTGCATCACGCGGACGGGTCGGTGATCGACGACGCCTACATGACGATCGTGCTCAACACGAGCCCGTACACGTTCCTCGGCAACCGGCCCCTGGACCTCGCCCCGGAGGCCACGCTCGAGCGTGGCCTGGCGGCGGTCACGGTCCGCACGATGGCGTTCGGGCGCTTCCTCCGGATCATCGGCTCGGCCCTGGGCTCCGGTCGCGCCCTGCGCCGCAGCCGCTGGGTGGACCACCGGGTGGACCTGTCGGCGCTGTCGATCCATGCGTACGGCCCCGTGCCCTACCAGGTCGACGGCGACCACCTCGGCGACGCCGACCGCCTCGACTTCCGCCACGAACCGGCGGTGATGGACCTGGTTCTGCCGTAGGCGGCGACATGACAAACGACGCCTCCTACGAGGCCGCTGGGGCGGCCTCGTAACCCAGTGTTGTTGCCCTCGCGGGGACTCACGCACGGGCCGTCAAGGGTCGGCCGCACACGTGCGGCCTCAGCCCTGCGGGCTGACCCTTGACTGCCCTCGCCCGCGGCCCCTGGCGGCCCTCGCCAGTCCCGCCGCGGCAAGACGTGAGTCCCCGGAAGGCGAGTCGGGCGGTGTCTCTTGTCGTTGTCTTTCAGCGCCCCAGAGCCGCCAGCGCCACGTCCGGGACGTTGGTCACGATGGCGTCCACCCCCGCGTCCGCCAGCCAGCGGATGCGGTCGGGGTCGTCGCAGGTCCAGGTGTTGACCGCCACGCCCGCGGCGTGGGCTGCCGCCACGAGGTCGGCGGTCACGAACGCGTGGTGCGGGTGGACCGCCTGGTGGCCATGGGTCGCCACCTCGGCCACCAGGGCCTCGGGGTCGCCGTCCGGCGGGCCGAGGACCAGCCACGCCGTCGCCAGGTCGGGGGCCATGTCCCGCACCCGGTCGACCGACGGCAGGTGGAAGCACGACACCACCACCCTCGCCCGCTCGGCCTCGGGGCGGACCGCCAGGGCGGCCACCACCGCGTCGACGTGACCCAGCGTGGCGTCGAAGTCCACGTCATCGGGCCAGTTCTTGATCTCGACGTTCACCATGCGTAGTCCCCGGCAGGCGTCCATGGCCGCCGCCAGGTCGGCCGTCCCGGCCGGCATGGCGTCCCACGGGGTCTCCACCACCGCCCGGCCGTCGGGCAGGTGGGCGTCGTGGACCAGGGCCAACCGCCCGTCGGCGGTCCGCCGGACGTCCAGCTCCACCCCGTCGGCACCCTGATCGGCCGCGGCCCGGAACGCGGCCACCGTGTTCTCCTGCGCCACGCGGGGCGCGCCCCGGTGCCCGATCACGAGTGCCACGAAGTTGTCCTTTCGATGGAGGAAAAAATCCTTGCCCAACACACCGAGTGCCGCTATCTTTGATCCGTCGCAGCCACACGCTTTCCCTTTCCGTAACGCGGTGGCATGTGAAACTCGTCACAAATCTCGGTGACCCAAACCGCCGTGGAGGTCCCGTGGCCCTGACGCAGAGCCGCAGTCTGTCCCTGTCCATCGAGCGCGACGATTGGCGCGAGCTGAGCGCCTGTCGCGACACCGATCCCGACCTGTTCTTCCCCGTGGGCACCACCGGCCCCGCCATCGAGCAGATCGAGAACGCCAAGGCCGTGTGCCGCACGTGTGACGTGCAGCAGGCCTGCCTGGAGTACGCCCTGACCACCAACCAGGACAGCGGCATCTGGGGCGGCACCTCCGAGGAGGAGCGCCGCGTGCTGCGCCGCCAGTGGGTGGCGCGTCACCGCCGCTCGGCCTGAACCGCAACCGCTGGGTCGCCGGCCCCTGGGGCGCCGGCCAGTAGAGCACTCACCGCGACTTCGGCCTCGCCACGGCGAGGCCGTCATCGCGTTCGTCCTCGATCGGCACGGTCAGCACCACCTCGGTGCCCGGCCGGCCGCCCGGGCCCCCGGCCGACCGCACGTCGATCTCGCCGGCCATGTCGCTGGTCACCAGCGTGCGGACGATCGACAGGCCCAGCCCGGTCACCGTGTCCAGCGTGAAGTCGGGCGGCAGGCCGACCCCGTCGTCGACCACCCGCAGCGTGAGCGACCGGCCGTCCCGCTCGATGGCCACCCGCACCTGCCCGGCCCGCTCGGTGAGGTCGAGCTCGGCCGGGTAGGCGTGGTCGACGGCGTTCTGGAGCAGCTCGTTGAGCACCACCGCCAGCGGCGTCGCCACCCCGGCCGGCAGCACCCCGCCGTCGCCGTCCACCGCGAACCGGATGGGGTGGTCGGAGCTGATCATGTCGGCCACCATGCTCACGATCGGCCGCACGATGTCGACGAACGGCACGTCGTCGCCCGCCTCCCGGGACAGGATCTCGTGCACCAGGGCGATCGAGCGGATGCGGCGCACCGACTCCTCGACAGCCGTGCGGGCCTCCTTGCTCTCCAGCCGCCGGCCCTGGAGCCGCAGCAGCGACGAGATCGTCTGCAGGTTGTTCTTCACCCGGTGGTGGATCTCCCGGATGGTGGCGTCCTTGGACAGCAGCAGCAGGTCCCGCCGGCGCAGCTCGGAGATGTCCCGCAGCAGGACGACGGCCCCGGTGACCGCCCCGTGGTCGAGCAGCGGGATGCCGCGCATGAGCACGGTGATGTCGACGCCCCGGGGCAGCTCCTCGGTGACCGGCACGCCCATGGCGAAGGCGGTCGACACCACCGACTCCTCGAGCCCCAGCTCGGAGAACCGCAGGCCCTCGGCGTTGGCGTGCACGCCCAGCCGGTGCAGCGTCGACACCGCGTTGGGCGACGTGTACTCGACCCGGCCCGAGGCGTCGATGACGATGACGCCGTCGCCCACCCGGGGCGCCTCCTCGGTCTCGACGTCGTCGGCGTCGAAGGGGAAGTCGCCGCTGGCGATCATGCGGGCGAACCGGTTGAACACGTCGACGTAGGTGCGCTCGAGCTCGCCGGGCTGGCGGCCGAACGAGGGCGCCGACTCGCGGGTGAGGATGCCGATGACCTTGTCCTGGTAGCGGATGGGGATGCACAGCACCCGCACCCGCTCCTTCAGCGGCGAGATGGTCATCTCGCCCTCGATGATCTCGCCCAGGCGGTACGCCCGGGCCACCAGCGGCCGGTCCTCCTCCTCCAGCACGGTGTTGACCCAGTCGGCCCGGTACACGGTCTGGGCGGTGGTCGGCCGGACCTGGCCGAGCACGACGAAGCGGTTGCCGCCGTTGTCCCGGTGCTCGCCCACCACCCCGAACAGCAGCAGGTCGGCGAAGCAGAAGTCGGCCAGCAACCCCCAGCTGGCCGCCAGCCGCTGGAGGTGCGCGATCGCCTTGTTGTCGAGCCGGGTGAAGAAGCGTGCGAGCTCGGCGAGGCTGGCCATCGCCACGATTGTGGCAGCGCAGATAGGGTCGGCAGGATGACGGGGTTCGAGGAGGCGGTCGTGGGCGTCCTCCGCAGCCTGCGCCCCGGCGAGGTCGTGACCTACGGCGAGGTGGCCGCCGAGGCCGGGTTCCCCGGCGCCGCCCGCGCCGTCGGGCACCTGCTCGCCACCAGCGGCGGCGACGACCTGCCCTGGTGGCGGGTGGTCACCGCCGGCGGGCGCCTGGTCCCCGGCCACGAGGTCGAGCACGCCCGTCGCCTCCGGGCCGAGGGCGTCACCCCCTTCTGGCGCTGACGGTCAGCGCCAGAGGGCCTTGCCCAGCTCCAGCAGCCCGCCCAGGTCGGTGATGTCGTGGTCGGCGTAGGGGACGGTGGCGAGCACGTCGGCCTGGGCCGCCAGCTCGGCCCGCTGCTCGGCCTCGCGGGTGGCGACCACCTGGAAGTTGAGGAAGCTCTCCCCCACCTCGGACAGCACCCGGGCCAGCTGGGCCGGGTCCCCCACCCCGGGCTCGGCGTCGGCCACCGCCTTGGCCAGGCCGGCCGGGCCGCCGCACAGGCGCTGGGCCACCGCCGTGGCCTCCCGGTCGCCGAACCACTCGGGCAACACCTTGTTGACCACCACGGCACCCAGGGGGAACGTGCGCTCGGCCAGGGCCTCGATGAAGAACTCGGCCTCCCGGGCCGGCGCCGCCTCCAGCGTCGACACCACCACGAACGTCGTGCGCTTGTCGGACAGCGTGCGGGTCACCGCCCGGGCCCGGGCCACGAACCCGTCGTACATGGTCTGGAACAGCAGGAAGAACTCGGCGATGTCCTGGAGGAACTGCGACCCCAGGATGCGGTCGGCCACCGTGTAGAACGGCCGCGACGCCATCGTGAACACCCGGCTGCGGGCCGGCACGGTCAGCCAGCGCAGCAGCCGGCTGGAGAAGAAGTCGGCCATGCGGTCCGGCGCTTCCAGGAAGTCGATGGCGTTGCGGGTGGGCGGGGTGTCCACCACGATCAGGTCGTAGCGGCCCGAGGCGTGGATCTCGTAGAGCCGCTCCATGGCGATGTAGTCGTGGCTCTGCACGAACCGCCCGGTGATGTTCTCGTACAGCGGGTTGGCCAGGATGGCGTCGCGGGTGGCGGCGTCGGGGGCGTGGCTGCGCACCAGCTCGTCCCAGGACTGCTTGGTGTCGAGCATGGCGGCCCACAGCTCGCCCCGGGGCTCGACGCCGGCTTCGGCGAACAGCTCCTGGGGCACCTGGCTCTCGACGTTGCCGAACCGCTCGAGCCCGAGGGCGTTGGCCAGCCGCCGGGCCGGATCGACGGTGATGACCAGGACCTTGCCCCCCAGGTGGGCGGCGGCCATGGCGGCGGCAGCCGCCGCGGTGGTGGTCTTGCCCACCCCGCCCGAGCCGCAGCAGATGACGATCTCCTTGGTCGCCAGCAGCGACTCCAGCGACGTCACCGGGCGGTTGCGGTTGCGGGCGCGGGCGGCGGCCATCGTCAGTACCCCAGCTCCGCGGCCAGCGCCTCCGCGATCTGGCCGGTGGCCCGCACGCCGTGGGTGCGCTGGAACAGCTCGGGCACGTACAGCAGCTCGGTGCCGGCGGGCAGGCCGGCCCGCAGCTCGCCCAGGTGCTCGGCCCGGGTGCGGCGCATCTTCACGGCCAGCTCGGCCCCGTCCAGCAGCGGCTCGACCGGCCCGCCGGCCGCGCCCGCCAGCGCCTCGACCCGCGCCGGTTCCCGCAGGGCCCGGAACACCTCCTCCTCGCCCCGGGTGAACAGCTCGGGCAGCACCCGGTTGACCACGACCGAGGCCAGGTCGACGGACGTCTCGGCCTTCAGCCGCCCGGCCAGCTCCAGGGTCTCGTTGACCGGCATCTCCTCGGGCGTGGAGACGATGACGACCCCGGTCCGGGCCGGGTCGGAGAGGATGTCGAGCATCCAGCCCGTCTGGTTGCGCACGGGCCCCACCTGGACCAGGTCGCCGATGGCCCGGGGCGCGGCCAGCTGGCCGACGATGTGGCCGGTGGCGGAGGCGTCCACCACGACCAGGTCGTAGTGGCGCTCCCGCACCTCGTGGCACAGCTTGCCCACCACCAGGATCTCCTTGACCCCGGGGGCGGCGTTGGCCACGAAGTCGAAGGTCCGGGCCAGCGGCCCCAGCCGGGACAGCAGGGGCAGCTTGAGCTGCAGGCGCAGGTACTCCCGCAGCGACGCCTCGGTGTCCATCGACATGGCCCACAGGCCGGGGGCGATCTCCCGCTCCCGGAACTCGGTGGGGCCGGTCTCGAACGCGCCGGCCAGGTTGCCCTTGGCGTCGACCTCGCACAGCAGGGTGCGCCGGCCCTGGGACGCGCTGAGCTGCCCGAGGGCGGCGGCGATGCTCGTCTTGCCGACGCCGCCCTTGCCGGTGACGAAGAGCAGCCGGCGGTCGAGCAGCGCGGTCGGCATGGGAGGTGGCGCCGGGGCCTCAGCCGCCGAAGCCGATGCGCCGCCCCGCCTCGCTCGACCCGATCTCGATGTAGGCGACCTTGTCGACGGGCACGCCGTACTGACGGCCCCGGCGGTCGGTCAGCCAGAGCGTGCCGCCCTTCTCGAAGGCCGCGTCGACGTGCTCGCGCACGGCGTCGCTGTCGGTGTCGTCGGCCAGGACGACCTCGAGCTCCTTGGGGGCGTTCCTCACCCCGATGCGGACGTCCAAGAAACGTTCCTCCTGTGTCGGGCGGCCGTCATCGTAGGGGGCTGTCGGCCTCCTCCACGACCTCCCCGGCCCAACGGGGGTGGTGGAGCGCGGCCCACGCCCGCGACACCCGCCCCGTGACCATGCCCCGCAGGGAGCCGGTGTCGTTGAGCGCGAACAGGATGTGCCCGGCGATCACGGCCCAGGCGACGATGGCCGTCCAGTCGTGCACGAACGTGGCGCCGGTGCGGTAGCGGAGGGGGAAGTAGTGGAACCACTTCATGACCGAGCCGCTGACCAGCATGAGCGGGATCATCCCGGCGATGAAGGCGGCGTTGGCCTTCTGGCCGGCGTTGTACTTGCCGACCTGGTCGCGGGCCTCGCGGCCCCGGCTGCGCAGCCAGCGGCGGTCGTCCCGGCTCCAGCGGCCCAGGCGGCGGAACTCGGCCCGCACCCCCCGCCGCCAGGGGCCCAGGTAGGCCAGCACCAGCGGGACGGGGATCAGCAGCCCGGCGGTCACGTGGACGGTGCGGACCACCTCCCGGTGGCCGACGATGGCGCTCACCGAGCCGACGTAGAGGCTGAAGCCGGTCAGCGCGCAGACGAGGACCAGCGTGGCGGTGGCCCAGTGCAGGGCCCGGGTGGCGGGGGTGAAGCGCTCGATCCAGCCGGCGCCGGGGCGGGCGGCGGCCGCGTCGGGGGTGGTGGCGGTCACGAGGTGCGCTCGTCGTCCCGGCCGTTGGAGCGCCCGACCCAGCCGTCCACGTCGTAGCCCAGCCGCTCCCAGTAGCCGGGGACGACCTCGTCGACCACCTCGATGCGGTCGAGCCACTTGAGCGACTTGTAGCCGTACATCGGCGCCACGTAGAGCCGGACCGGGCCGCCGTGGGCGTGGGTGACCGGGCCGCCGAGCATGTCGTAGGCGGCGATGACGTCGCGCCGCCGGGCCTGGTCCATCGTCAGGCTCTCGGTGTAGGCGCCGTCGAACGAGAACAGGCGGAGCGCCTTGGCCCCCTTGGCCACGCCGGCCTCGTCGAGCAGGTCGGCCAGGCGGACCCCGGTCCAGTGGACGTCCTCGACCCGCCAGCCGGTGACGCACTGGAAGTCGACCTTGAGCTTGGTGGCC
>DATFRN010000012.1:0-4105 GCA_035263165.1 Acidimicrobiales bacterium
CGGAGAGCAGCACCACGGGCGTGCGGTAGGCCAGCGCGATGCGGGCCGCCTCGATGGCCACCTCGAAGCAGTGGCTCGGGCTGCGGGGCGCCACGATCGGCAGCGGGGCCTCGCCGTGGCGGCCGTAGTAGGCCATGAGCAGGTCAGCCTGCTCGGTCTTGGTGGGCAGGCCGGTCGAGGGCCCGCCCCGCTGGATGTCGATGACGAGCAGCGGCAGCTCGAGGTTGACGGCCAGGCCCATCGTCTCGGCCTTGAGCGCCATGCCCGGGCCGCTGGTGGTGGTGACCCCGAGGTGGCCGCCGTAGGCGGCGCCCACGGCGGCGCCGATGCCGGCGATCTCGTCCTCGGCCTGCAGCGTCCGCACGCCGAAGTTCTTGTGCTTGGACAGCTCGTGGAGGATGTCCGACGCCGGCGTGATCGGGTAGGAGCCGAGGAACAGCGGCAGCTGGGACAGCTGGCTGGCCGCGACCAGCCCCCAGGCCAGCGCCGTGTTGCCGTTGATGTTGGTGTAGGTGCCGGCCGGCAGGACGGCGGGCTTGATCTCGTAGGGATGGTCGAACAGCTCGGCGGTCTCGCCGAAGGCGTGCCCGGCCTTGAAGGCGGTCGTGTTGGCCTCGGCCACCTCGGGGCGGGCCACGAACCGGCGGGCGATCCACTCGAGGGTGGGGTCGACCGGCCGGGTGTACATCCAGGAGATGAGCCCCAGCGCGAAGAAGTTCTTGGACCGCTCGGCGTCGCGGGGCTTGACGCCCAGCGGCGTGACCGCGCCCTTGGTGAGCGAGGTCATCGGCACGTCGTACACCGTGAAGGCGTCGAGGCTGCCGTCCTGGCGGGGGTCGGCCGCGTAGCCGGCCTTGCGGAGGTTGCGCTCGTCGAAGGCGTCGCCGTTGAGGATGATGGTGGCGCCCGCCGCCACGCGGCCGATCTGGCTGCGCAGCGCGGCGGGGTTCATGGCCACCAGCACGTTGGGGGCGTCGCCCGGCGTGGTGATGTCGTGGTCGGAGATGTGGACCTGGAAGGCCGAGACGCCGGCCAGGGTGCCTGCTGGCGCGCGGATCTCCGCGGGGAAGTCCGGCAGCGTGGCCAGGTCGTTCCCGTAGAGCGCGCTCGTTGTCGTGAACCGGTCGCCCGTGAGCTGCATGCCATCGCCCGAATCGCCGGCGAACCGGATGATGACCCGGTCGACGACCTCGGGCACACGGGACCCGTGGGTGGTGGCGGTCAACCGCGTCCCCCTTGACGTGTTTCCGTTGCCGGTTGACAACCTTATCGCCCGCGCGCGGCGCAACGACGCATCGTCGCCGGCGGCGACGCCCTGGCCACGCAGGGTGTCAGGCGATGGTCACCGCGGCGTCGAGGTAGACGTCCTGGATCGAGTTGAGCAGCTCGACGCCCTCGGACATCGGCCGCTGGAACGCCTTGCGCCCGGAGATGAGCCCGATGCCGCCGGCCCGCTTGTTGATCACCGCGGTGCGCACGGCCTCGGCCATGTCGGAGGCGCCCTTGGACTCGCCGCCGCTGTTGATCAGCCCGATGCGGCCCATGTAGTTGTTGGCCACCTGCCAGCGGCACAGGTCGATCGGGTGGTCGCTGGTGAGGGTGTCGTAGACGGCCTTGTTGGTCTTGCCGTAGCCCTCGAAGGCGTTGTAGCCGCCGTTCACCGTGGGCAGCTTCTGCTTGATGATGTCGGCCTCGATGGTCACGCCGATGTGGTTGGCCTGGCCGGTCAGGTCGGCGGCGTTGTGGTAGTCGACGCCGTCCTTCTTGAACGCCGAGTTGCGCAGGTAGCACCAGAGCACGGTGAACATGCCCAGCTCGTGGGCCTGGGCGAAGGCCTCGGCGACCTCCTGGAGCTGGCGGGTCGACTCGTCGGAGCCGAAGTAGATCGTGGCGCCCACGCCGGCCGCCCCGAGGTCGAAGGCCTGCTCGACCGAGCCGAACATCACCTGGTCGAACTTGTTGGGGTAGGTGAGCAGCTCGTTGTGGTTGAGCTTGACGATGTAGGGGATCTTGTGGGCGTAGCGCCGGGAGGTGGCGCCCAGGACGCCGAAGGTCGAGGCCACGGCGTTGCAGCCGCCCTCGAGGGCCAGCTCGACGATGTTGCCCGGGTCGAAGTACTGGGGGTTGGGGGCGAAGCTGGCGGCGGCCGAGTGCTCGATGCCCTGGTCGACGGGGAGGATCGAGACGTACCCGGTGCCGCCCAGGCGGCCGTGGTCGTAGAGCGACTGGAGGTTGCGCTGGACCTGGGGGCTGCGGTCGGTCAGGGAGAAGACGCGGTCGATGTAGTCGGGCCCGGGAAGGTGGAGGTCCTCGCGCGGGATCCCCTTCGACTCGTGGGTGAGCAGGCTCTCGGCCTCGTCGCCCAGCAGGCTCTGGATGTCGACCACGGCGTGGCTCCTTGTCGGTCTCGCTGTCCGGCAGTGGGCCCAGGCTAACGGACGGCCCCCGGTGGCGGCCCGTCCGGCCGCCCGCGGGGGCGGTGCGTACTTCCCACTCTTGCTGCTTCGCAGCGGGCCGCTCTCCGCCTAGATCGACACCCGCTATGCGCAGCCCGGGTCCGACAGGTGTCGATCTAGGCGGATCGGGCCACGGCTGCGCCTGTCGGCGCAGCCTCAGCGCAGGGCGCGCAGGCGGGCGGCGACATCGACGAAATCGGGGTCGTTGTCGGCCACCAGCCGGAACAGCTCGCGGGCCCGGGGCAGGTCGCCCGAGCGCTCGTACAGGTCGGCCAGGGCGTAGGCGATGCGCAGGTGGTGGAGCTTGGGGCGCTTGGTCGGCTTGGCCGCCGACTCGAGCAGCCCGATGGCGTCGTCGAGGCGGCCCTGGTCGGCCCAGGCGCCGGCGGTGACGATGCGGCCCTCGGCCACCAGTTCGGCGCTGGGGCTGGCGGCCCGGAGCTCCTCCCACAGGTCGTCGACCTCGTCGTAGCGGCCGAGGGCCCGGAGGCTGTCGGCCAGGACGGGGTTCTGCTCGGCCGAGCCGGTGAGGGTGTGGAACGCCTCGAGCTCGCGCTGGGCCTGGGCCCAGCGGCCGAGGCGGTAGAGCGTGAGGCCGTACAGCTCGCGCACGGAGGCGGCGCCGGGCGCCTGCCCGGCCAGCGGGCGCAGCAGCCGGCGGGCGTCGTCGTAGCGCTCGCGCCGGAAGGCCTCGGAGGCGTCCCGCAGCCGGGCCTCGAAGCGGGCCCGCCGCTCGGGCGGCACGTGCCGGGCCGCGTCCTCGCCCTCGTCGCCGTCGTCGTGCCTGTCGCCGGCGGCCTCGTCCCGCCGCGGCCGCCGCCCGGGCGCCGGCTTGGCCTCGGACGACCGGCTGCGCCCGACGGCGCCGGTCGCCTCGTCCCGCAGCTCGCCCTCGTCGATCCACTGCTCGGGCTCCCAGGCCTCGCCGGGCTCCGACCGCTTCGCCTCGAGCGGCCCCACGTCGGACGTGATCCGCCCCGCCCCCCGCCGGGCCAGCCCGCCCCAGGAGCGGGGGCCCCGCGGCTCCTCGCGGCCGGGCCGGGCGTCGTTGTCCTTGCGGGCGTCCTTGTCCTTGCGGGCCGCGGCCCCGTAGGCGAACCCGCCGGCCGACTCCCGCCGCCCCCGGTCGCCCCCGCCCGCGGCCGGGCGCCGCCCGGGTCGATCGCTCCCCCCGTCGGACGCCCGCCGGGGCCGCCGATCACCGCCGTCGGTGGGCCGCCCGCCCCGGCGACCGCCCGACCCGCCCCGGGCCTCCGTCGTGTCGCGCCCCGACCGGCTGCCGCCGGCCCGCGGCGGCCGGGAGCCCGACGTGCCCGACGTCCCCGACGTGCCCCCCCGCCCGCGGGCACCGCCACCGGACTCGCCGCCGCGGCGCGGCGGTCGCCCGCTGCGGTCGCCCGCTCCCGACGGCCGGCGGCCCGGCTTCCCACCCGGCTTGCCACCCGGGCGCGGCGCGGCCTTGCGGGGCGGGCGCCGGCCGCCGCTGCTGTCGCCCTGGGGAGGTGCCATGAGGCGCGAGCCTACTGGCGCCAAAACGCGAAGAGAGCCGCCCATCGGGCGGCTCTCTCCAGGAGAAATCCGGCGGCGACCTACTCTCCCGGGCAGTCTCCTGCCAAGTACCATCGGCGCAGGAGGGCTTAACTTCCGTG
>DATFRN010000013.1:0-2132 GCA_035263165.1 Acidimicrobiales bacterium
ACGTCCCAGGCGTAGGTGGCGTCGCGTTCGACGAAGGCGTCGATGCGCCCGGCCGCCACGTAGGCGAGGCACAGGGCCGGGGACCCGACGCAGCGCACGGCCCGGCACCCGCGGCACAGCGCCACCATGCGCCGGCCGAAGGCGGCGATCTCGTCGGCCTCGTCCGACTGGATGCCCGTGCACACGAGGGACCGGCGGAGGGCATCGGTGGCCGACACGGCCAGGCGCTGGCCGTCCAGCCACGCTCCCCCACCCCGCACGGCGGTGAACAGCTCGTCCCGGAAGGGGTCGAGGATGGCGCCCGCGGCCAGCCCGCCACCGTCGCGCACCGCCACCGAGGTGCAGGCGAACGGGATCCCGTGGGCGTAGTTCGAGGTGCCGTCGAGCGGGTCGACCAGCCAGGTGGCCTCGGCCCCGCCGACCTCGACGTCGCCCTCCTCGCCGAGGACGGCGTGCTCCGGGAACCGCTCGCCGAGGACGCGGACGATGGCCTCCTGGGCCGTCAGGTCCGCCCAGGTGACGATGGAGGTCCGCTCGGTCTTCTGCGCCACATCGAGGGGGCGCCGCAGGCCCTCGACCAGGACGGCGCCGCCGGCTCGGGCCGCCGCGACCGCCGCGTCCAGCAGGTCGTCCGCCGTCGGCGTCATGCTCCCCAGCCTCCCACGCCGCCGTGGCCGCCGTGGTTGACTGGCGGCGGTGCAGGTCGAAAAGGCCGTCGTCTACGCCGAGCGGGAGGGGTTCCGGGCCCTGGAACTCGACGTCTACCGGCCCGACGCCTCCCCCGAGGGGGCACGGCCGCTGCTCGTCTACGTCCACGGCGGGGGGTGGCGCGTGAGCCACCGCAGCCGGGCGCCCCGGGAGACGCGGGACTGGGACCGGGGCTTCTTCGAGCGCCTGACCGACAGGGGCTTCGTGGTGGCGGCCCCCGACTACCGCCTGAGCGGCGAGGCCCGCTTCCCCGCCCAGATCGACGACCTCGTGGAGGCGCTCCGCTGGCTCCGGGAGCACGCCGGCCGGCTGGGCGTCGCGCCCGGCCGCACCTACGTGTGGGGCGCGTCCGGGGGTGGCCTCCTGGCCGCGCTCGCCGCGCTGGTCCCCGGCGCACCCCCGGTCGCCGGGGTGGTCTGCTGGTACCCGGTCACCGACCTGCTCGCGCTCGATCACGCCGCCGACGACACCTTCGAGGCCCACCTGGTCGGCGGGCCCATCGGTCGGCACCTCGACCTGGCGCGCGCCGCCAGCCCGGCGCACCACGCGCGCGGCGACGCGCCGCCGTTCCTGCTGCAGCACGGCGAGGACGACACCTGGGTGCCGCACGACCAGAGCGTCCGCCTGGCGGCCGCGCTGCGGGCCGCCGGCGCGCCCGTCGACCTGGAGAGCGTGCCGGGCGCGGACCACTTCTTCGGCGGCGCCCCCGACGTCGAGGCCATCCTGGACCGTGCGCTCGAGTTCCTCGGACGGCTGGACGCCGCCGCGGTCGCACTCGCACATCAGGGACCCTGATGCGTCTGTACAGTGCGAGAGCAGTTCCCGTGCACGTGCGGGTCAGTCACAGCGATGGGGGAGGTCGACCGTGACGACGACCGACGAGATCACGTTTCCCGGGCCCGACGAGATCGAGGGCTTCTGGAACCTGGACAAGATGCACGCGCCCCGGCCGGTGACCCCGCTGTCGTTCGATCTGGTGGCGCACACGCTGGCCCAGGGGTTCACCAAGGCGCAGGCCGAGTACGACTGCCCGATCATGGTGACGGCCAAGGAGGTCAACCACTACTTCTACGTCGCCTTCCACCCCATCCCCGACGAGGCGGAGATCGCGGACCCCATGACGCGGTACCCCGACAAGCTCGCCGCGATGGTGCCGGGCATCGGCAAGACATGGGAGGAGGAGTGGAAGCCCAAGGTGCGGGCGCGCAACGAGGCCGAGAAGACGGTCGACTACTCGTCGCTGTCCGACGCTGAGCTCGTCGCCAAGCTCGACGACTTCACCGAGTGGATGCGGTACCAGTGGTGGATCCACGGCCACATCAACTTCGTCCTGCTGTCGAGCAGCGCGTTCTGCGACCGCTACGACGAGATCATGCAGCCCGAGCAGTCGACCGAGGCCTACCAGACCCTGCAGGGCTTCCCCA
>DATFRN010000014.1:0-6003 GCA_035263165.1 Acidimicrobiales bacterium
CAGCATCTTGACCGCGCCGGCGTCGCGGCCGCCCGCGGCGATGCGCTCCTTCTGGTCCTTGTAGTGCGACCGGGCGACGTCGATGTTGGGGTCGCCGGTGAAGATGAGCTCGGCCCAGCGGGCGGCGAAGTCCCGGCCCCGACCCGACGAGCCGGCCTGGAGCAGCACCGGCCGGCCCTGGGGCGGACGGGGGACCGTGAGCGGGCCCTTCACCTTGAACCAGTCGCCCTCGTAGTCGAGGGGGTGGACCTTGTCGGGGTCGGCGAACACGCCGGCGGCCCGGTCGAGCACCAGGGCGTCGTCGTCCCAGGTGTCCCACAGGCCGGTGGTCGCCTCCAGGAACTCGTCGGCCCGGTCGTAGCGGGCATCGTGGTCGAGGTGGTGCTCGACGCCGAAGTTCTGGGCCTCGCCGTCGTTGACCGACGTGACCACGTTCCAGGCGGCCCGGCCGCCGGTCAGGTGGTCGAGCGTGGCGAAGGTCCGGGCCACGTGGAAGGGCGTGTAATAGGTGGTCGAGTAGGTCGCCCCCAGGCCGATGCGGCGGGTGGCGGCGGCCACCACGCCGAGCACGACGCTGAGGTCGAGCTTGACCGGCCGCGCCCCCAGGCGCACGGCGTCGGCCACCGAGCCGGCGTAGATGCCGGGCATGGCCAGCCGGTCGTCGAAGAACATCATGTCGAAGCAGCCGGCCTCCAGCGTGCGGCCGAGCTTCTGGTAGTAGTCGGCGGTCAGGAAGCCGTGCTCGGTGGCCGGGTGGCGCCACGACCCGGCGTAGACGGTCACGTTGCCGGCCTGCATGAAGCCCACGAGGGACATCTGCCGCCGGGCGCCATCGCCGGCCACCGCGCTCACCGCCCCGCCGCCACGGCCCGCTGGGCCCGGCGCCGGAAGCCCTCGAGCTTCTCGTCGGCCGTCCGCACCCGGGTGCTGCGGGCCATGACCGACACGTCGTGGCCGGCCGACTGCGCCCGCAGCGCGGCCACCGTGGCCCGGTCCTCGGGCACGTGGGCGAACGGGTCGAACGAGTACCAGCGCATGGCGTTCTCGTGGGTGATCTTGCGGATCTCGTCGTCGGGCACCGCGTTGGCGGCGAAGACGGCGTGGAGCTCCTCGGGGGCGGTGGGCCACATCGAGTCGCTGTGGGGGTAGTCGGCCTCCCAGCTCATGTTGTCGACGCCGATGCGGTGGCGCAGCTCGACGCCGACCGGGTCGCTGATGAAGCAGGTGAGGAAGTGCTCGCGGAACACCTCGCTGGGCAGGCGGTCGCCGAAGTCCTGGAGCGTCCAGGCCCGGTGCATCTCGTAGGTGCGGTCGACCCGGTCGAGGAAGTAGGGGATCCAGCCGGTGCCGCCCTCCGACAGCGCCACCCGCAGGTCGGGATAGGTCTTGAGCACCCGGGACCACAGCAGGTCGGCCGCCGCCGACTGGATGTTCATCGGCTGCAGCGTGATCATCACGTCCGGCGGCGAGTCGACGGCGGGGATCGACAGCCGGCCCGACGAGCCCAGGTGGATCGACACGACCGTGCCCGTCTCGACGCAGGCCCGCCAGACCGGGTCCCAGTACCCGTCGTGGAAGCTGGGGTAGCCGAGGGCGGCGGGGTTCTCGGTGAAGCTGAGCGAGTGGCAGCCCTTGGCCGCGGTGCGGCGGACCTCGGCGGCGGTCTCCTCGGCGCTCCAGATGGCGGGGACGGCCATGGGGATGAACCGCCCGGGGTAGGCACCGCACCACTCGTCGATGTGCCAGTCGTTGTAGGCCCGGACCAGGGCGTTGGACAGCTCGACGTCGTCGCTGGCGAACGTGCGGGCCGTGAAGGTGGGGAAGGACGGGAAGTTCATGGAGGCCAGCACGCCGCCGGCGTCCATGTCCTTGACCCGCTCGTGGACGTCGTAGCAGCCGGGCCGCACCTCGTCGAGGCTCTGCGGCTCCATGCCGTACTCCTCCTTGGGGCGGCCGGCGACGGCGTTGAGCGCCGCCGTCTCCATGACCACCGGCCCGAAGGTCCACACGTCGGAGCCCTCGTCGTTGCGCACCAGCTTGGGGGCCCGGTCGAGGTAGGCCGGGGCCAGGTGGTTGACGAACAGGTCGGGCGGCTCGATCAGGTGGTCGTCGACGCTGACGAGGATGAGATCATCGACTTCCAGCATGGCTTCCCCTCATATGCCGAGAACGAGGTTCGCATTTCTTGAGAGTCACCCTAGCATGAGGCCGAGCGGGGGTTCACGATGACGTTCCACCTCTTCCTGCCCCAGATGCGGATGCCGGTCGACGCGCTGGTGGCCCGCGCCCGGGCGGCCGAGGCCGCCGGGTTCGAGGGCATCGCGCTGATGGACCACCTGGCGCCGCCGCTGGCCGCGCAGCACGACATGTGGGAGGCGACCGCGGCGGCGGCCTGGCTGCTGGCCCACACGGAGCGGCTGGTGGTCGGCCACCTGGTGCTGTGCGACGCGCTGCGCCATCCGGCCGTGCTGGCCAAGCAGGCGGCCACGCTCGACCACGCCTCCGGGGGGCGCTTCGAGCTGGGCATCGGCTGGGGGTCGGTGCCGGCCGAGCTCGACGCCTTCGGCGTCGGCGCGGCGCCGCCCCGCGACCGGGTGGCCCGGCTGGCCGAGACGCTGGAGGTGGTGCGGGCGCTGTGGACCGGCGAGCCCGTCAGCTACGAGGGCCGGTACTTCCGGCTGCGGGACGCCCAGCAGCGCCCGGCCCCCACCCGCCGCATCCCGATCGTGGTGGGCGGCACCGGTCCCCGCACGCTGGCCCTGGTCCGGGCCCACGCCGACTGGTGGAACGTCCCCATCGACCGCCTGGACGCCCTGGACACCGTCGCCTCGCCCGGCGCCCGGGTCTCGGCCCAGGTCATGGTGGCCCTGGTCCCGACCGAGGCCGACCGCCCGGCGGTCGAGGCCACGCTGGCCCGCCGCTACGGCGGCACCCCGATGGGCGACACGGCCCTGGTCGGCACCCCCGACGAGCTGGCCGCGGGCGTCGCCGGCCTGCGGGCGCGGGGCGTCGAGCGCATCTACGCGTGGTTCGCCGACTTCGCCCCGCCCGAGACGCTGGCCCGCTTCGCCGAGGTGATCGCGGCGGGCGGGTGAGCGACGTCGCACCGCAGGCCCGGAGCCCCGGCGATCCGCCGATCGACAGGTTCGCCCGGAGCGCCCTTGCCCGCCCGGCGAGCAACTCGTACGGCCACAGTTCGATCGCCAGATCGATCAGGTCCACGTGAGGTCGACGCCGGCCAGCTGTGCCGATGCCCACCCGCCGGCCGCTCCGCCCATCGACGAGCGCGGCAACCAGGGCGGAGGCGTCGCACACGACCGGACTGGTCGCCGCGCTGGGCTGATAGGTCAACGTCGGTCGGCGTCGCGGGCGGCCAGCTCGTGCGCAGGCATCACACCTTCCGGGTGAGGCCGCCGTCGACCCGGATGATGGCGCCGGTGGTGTAGCTGGAGGCTGCGCTGGCGAGGTGGAGGGCCAGCGGCGCGATCTCGGCCGGGTCGCCCAGGCGGCCGAGCGGGACGAACTTGCCGTCGAGCGCCTCGGGCGACCAGGCCTTGGTGACGTCGGTGTGGAACGGGCCGGGAAGGATGGCGTTGACCCGCACGCTCGGGGCGAACGCCTCGGCCAGGCCGACGGTCAGGGCGTTGAGCCCCGCCTTGGCGCAGGCGTAGGGCAGCTCGTTGGTGCTGGCCACCAGCGACCCGACCGTGCCGACGTTGATGATCGACCCGCCGCCGTGGGCCGCCATGTGGGTGCCGGCCAGGGCCCCCAGCCGGAACGGGCCCTTGAGGTTGACCGCCAGCGTCTTGTCGTAGAGCTCCTCGCTGACGGCGTCGAGGCTCTCGTAGAGCGGCGACATGCCGGCGTTGTTCACGAACACGTCGAGCCGGCCCATGCGGTCGAGCGTCTCGGCCACCAGCCGGTCGCAGTCGTCCCACCGGCCCACGTGGCAGGCGACCGCCTCGGCCCGGCGGCCCGTCGAGTCCCGCACCTCGGCCGCCGTCGCCTCGCAGGCGTCGAGCTTGCGGGAGGCGACGACCACGTCGGCCCCGGCCTCGGCCAGCGTCTGGACGATGGCCCGGCCGATGCCGCGGGATCCGCCGGTGACGACGGAGACCTTGCCCGACAGGTCGTGGAGGGCAGCGAAGGAGGACATCGCCCGATCCTGCCACCATGGGCCGGATGGAGACCGAATCGCTGACGCCGAGCCACCACGCGGCCCGCACGCCGGGCGCCCCCGCCCTCGTCATGGGCGGGAGCGGCGAGACCGTGACCTACGCCGAGCTCGACGACCGCTCGACCCGGCTGGCCCGGGCGCTGCGGGCCCGGGGCGTCGGCCCCGGCGACCACGTCGCCATCCTGATGGAGAACAACCGGCCCTACCTGGAGGCCGCCTGGGCGGCCCAGCGGTCGGGCCTGTACTACACGGCGATCAACAGCCACCTGCGCAGCGGTGAGGTCCAGTACGTGCTGGACGACTGCGGGGCCGTGGCGCTGGTGGCGTCGGCGGCCATGGCCGACGTGGTGGCCGGGCTCGACCTGTCCTGCATCCCCGTGCGCATCTCGGGCCTGGGTGCCCTCGACGGGTTCGAGTCCTACGACGAGGTGCTGGCGGCCACGCCGCCCGGCCCGCTGGAGGACGAGCGGGAGGGGCGGGAGATGCTCTACTCGTCGGGCACGACCGGGCGCCCGAAGGGCGTCCGCAAGGTGCTGCCGGGCACGCCGTTCGGCGACCCCTCGGCCACGCCGGTGCAGCTGGCCCGGGCGCTGGCCCTCCAGGGCGGCGAGGCGGGCGCGGGGCCGGGTCCGTCTACCTGTGCCCGGCACCGCTGTACCACTCGGCGCCGCTCGTCTACTCGATGTCGCTGCAGCGCCTCGGCGCAACGGTGGTGGTCATGGAGCGGTTCGACCCGGCCGGCTGCCTGGAGCTGATCGAGCGCCACCGGGTGACCCACGCCCAGTTCGTGCCGACGATGTTCGTGCGGATGCTGCGGCTGCCGGCGGAGGAGCGGGCCCGGTGGGACGTCTCCAGCCTGCAGGTGGTCATGCACGCGGCGGCGCCGTGCCCGATCGCGGTCAAGCGCCAGATGCTCGACTGGTGGGGGCCGATCATCCACGAGTACTACGCCGGGACGGAGGACATCGGGTCGTCGTTCATCTCGCCCGAGGAGTGGCTGGCCCACCCCGGCTCGGTCGGGCGGCCGCTGGACGAGTGCCACATCCTCGGCGACGACGGCGCCGAGATGGCAGCGGGGGAGGCGGGCGTCATCTGGTTCGCGGGCGGGCGGCCGTTCGAGTACCACAACGACGCGGCGAAGACGGCGTCGGTCACCAACGAGCGCGGGTGGCGGACCCTCGGCGACATCGGCTACCTGGACGAGGACGGCTACCTGTACCTGACCGACCGCCAGGCGCACATGATCATCTCGGGCGGGGTCAACATCTACCCGCAGGAGGCCGAGAACGTGCTGGCCGGCCACCCGGCGGTGGTCGACGTGGCGGTGATCGGCGTGCCCGACGCCGAGATGGGCGAGGCGGTGAAGGCGGTGGTCCAGCCGGTCGACCCGGCGGCCGCCGGCCCCGACCTGGCCGCCGACCTGCTGGCCGCGTGCCGGGCCGAGCTGGCGAGCTACAAATGCCCGCGGGACGTCGACTTCGTCGCCGAACTGCCCCGCGACCCCAACGGCAAGCTGTACAAGCGGCTGCTGCGGGAGCGCTACTGGGAGGGCCACGACTCGCTGGTCGTGTGAGCCGCGCCCACCTGCGGCGGGAAGGCCGGGATCACCGCCTGCGGCGGGAAGGCCGCGGCGCGCGGCGGGGGCGGTGCGGGGCGACTCCCGGGCGGCGATCCCCACGAGGGCGACGGCCGGCAACGGCCGACGACCAGCGGCCCGCGGGCGCTCCGGCCCCGGCGGGGTGCACCGATGTGCCGCCCGGTCGGTCGGTCGGTGCGGTGGCGGTGGTCGGTCGGTGCGGTGGCGGGTCGGCGGTGGTCGGTCGGTC
>DATFRN010000015.1:0-44747 GCA_035263165.1 Acidimicrobiales bacterium
CGCACCGACCGCTGCTACCGGAACTGCTCCCGAAGATCGGGCTCACCTGGTGGTCCACAGAATCCCACTCCCTCCGCACCGTCGGTCAGGACGAGCCTCCGGGTCGCGCGTGGTCCCGGGTCAGGCTGTGCTTGGGCCGGACCAGAGGTTGATGTCGGAGTCGACTGCGTGGGTGTCGATCGCCGTTAGTTCTTCGGCCGTGAAGTGGAGGTTGTCCAGGGCTTTCGCCGTGTCTTCTAGCTGGGGCACGGTGGACGCTCCTACCAGGGCCGACGTGACCCTTGGGTCGCGGAGGGTCCAGGCGACTGCCATTTGGGCCAGGGTTTGGCCACGTGCCTCCGCGATCGCGTTTAGGGCTCGGATGTGGGCGAGCGTGTCCTCGGTCAGCATCGCTGGGTCCAGGGACTTGGCCTGGGTGGCGCGGGAGCCCTCTGGGATGCCCTCTAGATAACGGGACGTCAGCATGCCCTGGGCCAGGGGGGAGAAACCTATGCAGCCCACCCCCTCCCGCTCCAGGACGTCCAGCAGGCCCTCCTCGATCCAGCGGTTGAGCATCGAGTACGACGGTTGGTGGATCAGTAGCGGCGTGCCCAGGGACCGGAGGATGGCTGCCGCCTCCTCGGTGCGGGCTGCTGAGTACGACGAGATTCCCACGTAGCGGGCCTTGCCCTGGCGGACCGCCGTGTCCAGGGCGCCCAGGCTCTCCTCCAGGGGCGTGTCCGGGTCGAACCTGTGGTGGTAGAAGACGTCGACGTGGTCCAGGCGCAGGCGGCGCAGCGACTGGTCCAGCGAGTCCAGCAGGTACTTGCGGGAGCCCAGGTCGCCGTACGGGCCCGGCCACATGTCCCAGCCCGCCTTCGTCGAGATCACCAGCTCGCCGCGGTGGTGCCGGAAGTCCTCGTCGAGGATGCGGCCGGCGTTGATCTCCGCCGCGCCGTACGGCGGGCCGTAGTTGTTGGCCAGGTCGAAGTGGGTGATCCCGAGGTCGAACGCCCGGCGCATGATGGCCCGCTGGCGCTGGAGCGGCGTGTCGTCGCCGAAGTTGTGCCAGAACCCGAGCGACAGCGCCGGCAACCGCAGCCCGCTGCGGCCGACCCGGCGGTAGGGCATGCGGTCGTACCGGCCGGGGTCCGGCACGTACTGGTCCAGGATGTCCATGCCGGGCACTCTCCCACGGCCCTCGACCTCCGATCAGCCCGGGTCGGCCGGGATGGCGACGGCCGTATAGCTCACGGCCGGCGTGGGGTCGACGAGGAACCGCGAGTTCGGCAGGTAGAGCCGGCCGTCGAAGCGGGCGGCCGTCGTCGGGACGTCGAAGCGGGGGTCGGTGAGGCGGTCCACGATCGTGCCTCGGCGGCCGGTGCGGTCCAGGCGGACGACCGCCACCTGGTTGTCCACGTTCTGGACGACGTACAGGGTGCGCCCGCTCAGCAGGATGCCGTCGCCGTCGGGCACCAGCGACCCGCCCAGGTCGACCGTGGTCGTCGCCCCCGACGCCGGGTCGACCCGGAAGACCAGCCCGGTGTTGGTCTGCACCACCAGCAGGCCGCGGCCGTCCGGCGTGCGGCTGATGCCGTTGACGTTGAAGCCGTCCTGGAAGGCGACGTCGCCCGTCAACGGCACGGTCACCACGCCACCGGGGCCGGGGAGGCGCCCGGAGCGGCCCAGCGGCACCTTGTAGAGCACCGGGTTGAACGAGTCGGTGAACCAGGCCGCGTCGGGCGTCAGGATCACGTCGTTCACGAAGCTCGGCGCCGTCGTGAACGTGTAGCTGGCGAGCACCTCGCCGCTCGACGCGCTGACGACCCGGCCGTCGCCGGCGGGCCCCCCGGCCACGAACAGCCGCCCGTCCCGGTCGATCTTGAGCCCGACCGACGGCGTGCCCGGCCCGGGGCTGACGATGCGGCCCCGCCCGGTGCGCAGGTCGGCCCGGTAGATCGACCCGTCGACCGTCGAGCCGAAGTACGCGAGCGGCGCGGCGCCGATGGCGATCCCCTCGGGCCCGAACCCGTCCGGCAGTGCGATGGTCGTCGGCGGCGGCGCGTCGCCCGGATGCCCGACGACCCCGACCTCCGCCGCCGCCGGGGTCGTCGGGAGCAACGCCAGCGCCAGAACGGCGGTCAGCGAACGGAGGGCACGATGCAGCGACACGCCGCGCACGATGCGGCCGGGCGGGGTGGCTCTGCAATCCTTTCGGGCACAGCCGAAAGCTCCGCGCCGACCCAGGACTGCCGGGCATGAAACGCATCCACTTCACGGACGAGGACCTCCGGAACGTGCGGGTCGGGCACACCTACGGGCCGCTCGCCGAGACGGCGCTCAGCCTCGAGCGCCTGGCCCGGACGGACTGGTCCGGCGCCCCGGCCGATCCGGCGGAGCCGATCCGCTTCGCCGGGTGGCGCGAGCGGATGGCGAGCCGGGTCACCCCGAGCGACCGGGCGCTCGCCCACCTCCTGCCCCGGGCCCTGGACATCATCACGATGACCGGCCGGTCGCCGTCCATCGACGAGGGGCTGGAGGCGGTCATGTCCCTGCCGGGCTGGCTCGTCGGGGTGGAGCTGGCGGACAGCGCCGACGGGCCGTTCGCCCCGCCGGCGTGGGCCGCCGTCCTGGCCGAGCCGGCGGCGGGCGGGCGCAAGCAGCTCGCCGAGGCGCTGCGGACCTACCACGACAACGCCGTCGCCCCCCACTGGCCGGCCGTCGCCCGGCTGCTGGCGACCGAGCGGGAGCGGGCGGTCCGCCAGCTCAGCGAGCAGGGCATCGACCGCTTCCTCGCCTCCCGCCACCCGACCATCCGGTGGGACCCGCCCGTGCTGTCCATCGACACCTGCCTGCCCATCCCCGACCAGGAGGCCCACCTCGACGGGCGGGGCGTGGTGCTGGTCCCGTCCCTGTTCTGCCCGCCCGGCTTCCCCATGTGCGCCCCGGCCGACGACCCCGACGCCTCGCCGGTCATCCACTACCCGGTCGCCGGCGACGCCCTGACGATGCGCGGGCTCTGGGAGCCGCTCGCCGGGACCCCCACGCGCTCGGCGCTGGGCGCCCTGCTCGGCCGGACCCGGGCCAGCGTCCTCGACGCCGTCGCCGGCGGGCCGTGCACGACCAGCGAGCTCGCCCGCCGGGCCGGCATCTCCCTGACCTCCGCCAGCGAGCACGCCGCCGTCCTGCGCGACGCCGACCTGATCGTCACCGAGCGGGCGGGCAGGGCGGTCCTCCATTCGGTGACGCCGCTCGGCGCCAGCCTGCTCTCGCAGGCCGCACGGTAGGGTCGGCGCCGTGACGGGCCAGCGCCATCGCCACCATCGCCGGGCCGCCGCGGCCGCAGTGCTGGCCGCGCTGGCCCTGCTGGTCGGCCTGGCGGCCGGGATGGCCGGCCCCGCCGGCGACCGCTCGCCCGCCGGTCCCGGCGTCGACGTCATCGCCCATCGGGGCCTCGCCCCGGCCGTCGCCGTCGCCAAGGCGGCGGCCGCCCGCGGCAGCCGCACCGCCCCCTCGTGGCCCGCGGCCGTGCTGCCCGCCCTCGCCGCCCTGGCCCTCGCCGGCCCGGCCGGCCGGGCCCGGCAGCGGCTCGGCACCCTCCGGGGTCGCCCCGCCCTCCTCGCCGCCGCCAGCCGCGCTCCCCCGGCCTGACGCGTCCCGCCGGCCGGCCCCCGCAACCCACCGGGCCGGCGGCAACGAGCCGTCAGCAACGCCGATCGAGGAGACGCCATGCCCACCCCCGTCCCCGGCGCGCTCGCCGCCGACACGGCCCCCGTGTCGCCGGCGTCGCCCGACGACGTCCCCGTCCTCCACCACCCCGACGACGACCCCGTCCGCCGCCACCTCGCCCGCCTCGGGCTGCCCCGCCTGCTGCTCGTCCCGCCCACCGCCCCGCCGCCCGGCGGCCTCGACAGCGTCGAGGACTGGGTCCGGGTCCCCGCCGAATTCGACGAGGTGGCCGCCCGCCGCCGCACCGTCCTCGAGCGCTACCAGCGCTCGACCCGCGGCGTCCGCATCGACGCCGACGGCCTGCTGCGGGTCGACGACCGCTGGATCGACCTCCCCGACCGCCCCCGGGCCGTCGCCTTCCCCCTGGTCAACCACCTCGGCCGCCCCGTGCCCCACGCCGTCGTGCTCGAGCAGTACCTGGCCGCCGGCGGCCCGTCCGCCGCCGCGCTGCGCACGGTCGTCCAACGGCTGCGGGCCCGCATCGCCGGCATCGGCCTGGTCCTCCACAGCCTGCGCCAGCGGGGATACCTGCTGGAGCGGCCCTAGGCGCGGTTCACGATCCCGATGCGATCGGGAAACAAATCGGAAACAACTACGCAGGAATCTGTCGCCCACTGACCTCGGGACAAGGGAGACCCAGTGGACACAGGTGACACCGCGTGGGTGTTGACGTCGACGGCCCTGGTGCTGTTCATGACGCCGGGGCTGGCGTTCTTCTACGGCGGCATGGTCCGGGCCAAGGACGTCCTGGCCATGCTCATGCAGAACATCTTCGCCATGGGACTGCTGGCGGTCGTGTGGGCGGCGGTGGCGTTCAGCCTCGCCTTCGGCAACGCCGGTGACGGCGGGTTCGTCGGCAACCTCGACTACGCATGGATGAAGGACGTGGGCGTCGGGGCCACGTCGAACGAGTTCCTCTCGTTCCTGACGATCCCCTTCGTCCTGTTCGCCGCGTACCAGATGACCTTCGCCATCATCACCCCGGCGCTCATCACCGGGGCCACGGCCGACCGGCTCAAGTTCTCGGCCTACGCCGTGTTCATCGGCGTGTGGCTGGTGCTGGTGTACAGCCCGCTGGCCCACATGGTGTTCGGCGGCGGGTGGCTGGCGGAGAAGGGGGCGCTCGACTTCGCCGGCGGCGCGGTCGTGCACATGAACGCCGGAGCCGCGGCCCTGGCCCTGGTGCTGCTCCTCGGGCCCCGCAAGGGCTACCCCCACGAGCAGATGCCGCCCCACAACCTGCCGCTCACCATCCTCGGGACCGGCATCCTCTGGTTCGGCTGGGCCGGGTTCAACGCCGGGTCGGCGCTGGCTGCCAACGGGGTCGCCGCCCAGGCGATCATGAACACCTTCCTCGCCGCCTCGGCCGCCATGCTCGGCTGGCTGGTGGTCGAGAAGCTGCGGGACGGCAAGCCGACCACCCTCGGCGCCGCCTCCGGGGCCGTGGCCGGCCTGGTGGCGATCACGCCGTGCGCCGGGTTCGTGGGCGGGATGGCCCCCGTCTACATCGGCCTGGTCACCGGGGCCGTGTGCTACCTGGCGCTCGGCATCAAGAAGCGGTTCCGCTTCGACGACAGCCTCGACGTCATCGCCGTCCACCTGGTCGGCGGGCTGCTCGGCTCGCTGCTGCTCGGCTTCTTCGCCGACAGCGCCGTCAACGAGGCCGTCACCCACGAGGGCGTGTTCCTCGGCGGCGGGCTCGACCTGCTGGCCGACCAGGTGCTGGCCTCGGTGGTGACGCTCGGCTTCTCGTTCGCGGCCAGCCTGGTCATCGGCAAGGCGATCGACGTGACCATCGGACTGCGGGTCGACGAGGCCACCGAGGACGAGGGCCTCGACCTCGCTCTCCACGCCGAGACCGCCTACACGGGCTGAACGGGGACGACGTGAAGCTGATCACCGCCATCATCAAGCCCCACAAGCTGGAGGACGTGAAGACGGCGCTCAAGGGCGCCGGCGCCGCGGGCATGACCGTGACCGAGGTGCAGGGCTTCGGCCGCCAGGCCGGCCACACCGAGGTGTACCGGGGCGCCGAGTACACGGTCGACTTCCTGCCCAAGGTGCGCATCGACGTGCTGGCTCCCGACGACGAGGTCGGGGGGCTGGTCGACGCCGTGGTGGCCGCGGCCAACGCCGGCAAGATCGGCGACGGCAAGGTGTGGGTGACGCCGGTCGACCGGGTCGTGCGCATCCGCACCGGCGAGCTCGACGGCGACGCCGTCTAGCCACCCCACTAGCGTGACCGGGGTCCACGATCGAGGAAGGCGAGGGCGGTGCGAGCGAACGTCGGCATGCCGGTGGCCATCGTGCGCTGGCCCCGCGACGCCGCCCGCCGCGCCGACCTGGCGGGCCGGGGCGTGCCCCGCCTGCTGGTCGTGGACCCCGGGGCGCCGCCCCCCGACGTCGCCGGCGACGAGGACTGGATCCGGGCGCCGGCCGACGAGCGCGACGTCGCCGCCCGGCTGGACGGGCTGCGGGCCCGGTGCGCCGGGGTCGTGCTGGAGGCGGGCGTGCTGCGCACGCACCGCGGTGCGGCGGCGCTGAGCCCCCGGGAGGCGGCGGTGGCCGAGGCGCTGCTGGCGGAGCCGGGTGGGGTCGTGCCTCGGGCGCAGGTCGAGGCGGCGCTGGCCGGGCGGGGGGTCGTGACCGCCCGGACGGCCGACGACGCCGTCTACCGGCTGCGGCGCCGGCTGCGGCCGCTGGGGCTGGACGTGTTCTCGTCCCGGGGACGGGGATTCCTGCTCGGGCCCCGGCTCGACGTGTCCGACGCCGATTCATAGACATCGAACGTTTCGGTGGCACACTGTCCCCGTGCCGCCTCCCCCGACCGAGCCGATCGGCCAGCACCTGGCCCGCGCGTCCAAGGCCGTGAGCCGGGCGTTCGACGACGCGCTGGCCGCCCACGGCGGGTCGCTGCCCGTGTGGCTCATCCTCCTCCAGCTCCAGGGCGGCACCCACCGCACCCAGCGCGAGCTGGCCGCCGCCGTCGGGATCGAGGGCCCGACCCTCACCCACCACCTCAGCCGGCTGGAGGCCACGGGCACGATCACCCGCACCCGGGCGCCGGCCAACCGCCGCGTGCAGGTGGTCGAGCTGACCGAGGCGGGGCGCGCCTGGTTCCACGAGATGCTCGTGACCGTGGTCGACTTCGACGCCCGGCTGCGGGCGGGCCTGTCCCAGCGGGACATCGACGCCGCCCACCGGCTGCTCGACCGGATGCAGGCCAACGTCGTCGCGCCAAACTAGTAGACATCGAACGATTCGTGATCTAACGTTCTCCACATGATCGCAGAGCCGAACCACGGCGCCGAGCCGGAGTAGCGGGCCGTGCGTCTCGTCGTCCACCTGTCGGACGTCGGCTGGCCGGTCGCCCCCGCCGACCTCGGGCCGCTGCTGGCCGACGTCGGCGGGCTGTCCGAGGCGGCCGGGGTCGACGGCATCGCCGTCGCCGACCACCTGTGGCAGCACCCGATCATGGGCGGGCCCGAGGGGGCCTGCCTGGAGGCCTACACCACGCTGGCGTGGCTGGCCGCCCACACCTCGCGGGTGCGGCTCCTGACCCTGGCCACCGGGGCCCACTTCCGCCACCCCGGCGTGCTGGCCAAGACCGTGACCACCCTCGACGTGCTGTCGGGCGGGCGGGCCTGGCTGGGCATCGGCGCCGGGCACTACGAGGAGGAGTGCGTCGGGCTGGGCGTGCCGTTCCCGCCCACGGCCGAGCGCTTCGACCTGCTGGAGGACGCCCTCGAGGTGTGCACCCGCATGTGGGCCGGCGACGACCGGCCGTTCGAGGGCCACCGGGTGCGGGCCGAGCGGCTGCTCGACAGCCCGCGCACGGTGGCGCAGCCCCGGCCCGGGATCCTGGTGGCCGGGGCCGGCGAGCGGCGGACCCTGCCGCTGGTCGCCCGCTACGCCGACGCCTGCAGCCTGCGGCCCGGCCCCGACATCCCCCACAAGCTGGACGTGCTGCGGCGGGCGTGCGACGCCGCGGGCACCGACTTCGCCCGCATCGAGCGCACGTGCGCCTACGCCTTCCCCGCCGGCGATGCGGACGCGGCCGTGACCGGCGAGCTGATCGAGCAGCTGCGTGGGCTGGCGGCGCTCGGCATCGAGACCGTCATCGGCCGGGTCGACGGGGACGACCCCCGCCCCGGCATCGAGCACCTCGGCCGCCACGTCGTCCCGGCGGTCGCCGACCTGGAGGTATCCGCGTGACCAGCAACGACATCCCCGCCTTCCTCGACACCTGGACCGCCGCCGAGCAGGCCGGCGACACGGGAGCCGTCGGCGCCCTGCTGACCGACGACTTCGTGGGCGTCGGGCCCCTCGGGTTCGCGCTGCCCAAGGACGCGTGGGTCGGCCGCCTGGCCGGCGACGCCATGCACTACGAGGCGTTCGGCGTGTGCGACGTGGCGGTGCGGGAGCACGGCGGCGTCGCCCTGGTGACCGCCACCCACACGGCCAAGGGCGACTTCGCCGGCACGCCGCTGCCCGAGGCGCTGCGGGCCAGCCTGACGCTGGTCCCCGAGGCGGAGGGCGGCGGCTGGCTGCTGGCCGGGCTGCACCTCAGCTTCATCGCCGGCACGCCCGGCGCCCCGCCCGTCCCGGGGACCTGACAACCTGGGCCGGTGCCGCCCTTCCCCGCCGGGTCGACCGTGGTCCGCCGGGACGTGGCCGGGGGGCGGGTGTGGGCGGCGCTGGCCACCCGGGTGCTGGCCGACCCGGTCGTCGACGGGGGCGGCGAGTGGCTGGCGCTCGGCTGCTGGCCGGGCGCCGAGGCGGTGGTGGCCGCGCCGCTGGCCCGGTGGATGGCCTCCGGGGCGCCGGCCGACCGCGACGCCAGCTACGCCGCCCGGGTCGCGGGCCGGTGGGACCTGGTCGGGCGCCCGTGGGTGGCCACCAACGCCGTCCACCTGATGGCGCCGGACCGCTGGTTCTCGGTGCGGGCGCTGACCGACGCCGCCACCGGCGATCCCGTGTCCTGGTACGTCAACTTCGAGCGCCCGTTCGTGCGGGCGGCCGGGCGCGTGGACACCCTCGACCTCCAGCTCGACCTGGTCCTCGACCCCGACCGCGGGCGGCGCTGGTGGAAGGACGAGAGCGACCTGGTCCACGCCCGCCGGCTCGGGCTCGTGTCGGACGCGGAGGTGACCGCGGTCGAGCGGGCGCGGGAGGAGGCGGTCGCCCTGGCCGACGCCGGGGGGCCGCCGTTCGACCCCCGCTGGCTGCCGTGGCGGCCCGACCCCGGGTGGCCGGCGCCTCGGCTCAGCCCGCCAGGCCCGTCTCCCGGATCGTGATGCTGAGGCGGCCCGGGGGGAGGCCGAGGCCCTCCGGGGCCGTGCCGGGCCGCACCTTGGGGACGCCGTGGAAGATGCGGCGGGTCGGGCCGCCGAAGACCAGCAGGTCGCCGCTGCGCAGCTCGACGTCGGTGAACGGCCCCGTGCGGCGGTCGACGCCGGCCATGCGGAACGTGCAGGCGTCGCCCAGGCTGATCGTCACCACCGGGGCGGCGGCCGGCTCCTCGCCGTCCTGGTGCAGGCCCAGCTTGGCGCCCGGGCCGTAGAGGTTGACGATGGCCGCGTCGGGGGCGAACCCGCGGGCCTCGGTGCTGTCCTCGCCGTAGGCGGCGCCCACCGCGGCCCGGGCCAGCGCCGCCAGGTCCGGGGGAAGGGGCTTGACCGGGGCGCCGTCGGTGTCGTCGGCCGTGCGGCTGTAGCCGTAGGGCCGCCAGTGCCAGCCCAGGCACACGGCCTGGACGGTCATGAGCCGGCCCGACGGCATGCGGGGGTGGCGCAGCCCGGCCGGCGGCTCGGCCCAGCGGCGGAAGTCGGTCACCAGGGCCTGCTGGGCGTCGAGGTCGAGCCAGTCGGGCACGTGGACCGCGCCCGGCAGCACCTCGGCCCGGGCCCGGGGCGGGCGGTCGTCGGCCAGCGTCAGCGTGAGCTGGCCCGGCCCCGCCACCGCCGCGGGGGCGAGCGTGGTCGGCCGGCCGCCGAGGCGGCTGCGGCGGCCGGCGGTGCGTGCGGATCCCATGCCCCTCCCAACGTACGGGCCGCCCGTGACGTGAGGCGCGACCCGCGCGGGCGTCGGAATGCTCCCCGGTGAAGGACCAGGCCGACCGAAGGGGCCAGCGTGTCTCACCTCACCGCAACCACCTACCAGGGGCTGGTCGGCGCCGCCCACCTGCTCCAGACCCAGCCCGCGCCGACGGGGCCGGCCGGCGAGAAGAGCCCCGGCCCGATGATCGACCAGTTCTTCGCCAGCAACACCTGGCTGACCTCGCTGATGGCGGGGGTCGGCGTGCTGCTGGTGGCGTACCTGATCATCAAGGCGATCTTCCAGTCCAGCAACGACGGCAACCGCAAGGCCACCGGCTCGGCGATCCGCGGGGCGCTGCTGGCCCTGCTGCTGTTCGTGCCCAGCCTGATCGGCAAGATCGCCGACCTCGGGTTCATGGCCATCACGTCGCTGGCCGACTGGCTGTTCAACCTGGTCCACTGACGTGCCCGGCGACGGCCCGCAGATGGTGTGCTTCAGCGACGCCACCCGCCGGGCGCCGTGGCGGATCCGGCGCGGGGCGCTCAACATCCCCGTGCGCCAGGTCGTCGGGGCGGCGCTGGGGGCGCTGGTGGTGGCGCCGGCGGCGGCGCTGGCCTACGGCGTGGTCGGGTCGTGGAACCTGCTGGCCATCGTGGTGGCCCTGGGCGGGGCCGGCGGCTGGCTGGCGGTGACCGCCAGGCCCGGCGGCGAGCCGGTCGCCCGCCACCTGTGGCGGACCGTGCGGGCCCGGCGGGCGCTGGTCGAGTACCGGGGCCGCAAGGGGCGGCTGTACGTGGGGCTGTGCCCGGTGCCGGTGGAGGAGATCGCCCGGGGCGACACGATCGTGCTGCGGTCCTCCGCGGTCGAGATCGACCCGTGCCGGGTGGGTGAGCGGGGCCAGCTCCTCCCGGTTCCCGGGACCGGCACCGGCACCGGCGCCGGGGGCTGACGCTCGTGCCCGCCCGTCGGGGGGCCGCCGGCCGGGCGGCCGCGCTCGCCGGGGTCCTGCTCGTCGCCGGGCTCGTCCTCGCCGCCCACGCGCCGGCGGCGGGGGCGGCGGCCCCCCAGCCCGGGCGGGGCGCCGACGCCTGCGTCGAGGACGCCCGGCAGGCCACCGGGGCCTGGGACTGCCTGCCGTTCTACCGGTGGGCCGACGACGCCGACAGCTTCTACAGCAACTTCGGGCCCAGCGAGATCGGCAAGGCCAGCGTGATGCAGCCGCTGGTCACCTTCCTCTACGGCATGGCCGGGCTGATGTGGCGGGTGCTCCAGTGGATCACCCGCACCGCCCTGGCCTTCGACCTGTTCAACCTGGGTTCGTCGGGCCACGGGACCGGCGGCGCCGCGTCCCGGCCGGTGCCGCTCCAGCCCATCAACGACGGCTACGCCATGGCCGCCGACCTGGCGCTGTCCGGGCTGGGGCTGATCGTCCTGGCCGTCGCCGTGGTCGTGGTGGCCGCCCGGGCCGTGCGCGACGGCGAGCACCCGGCCCGCGACCTGATCCGGCCGTTCGCCTGCCTCGCCCTGCTGCTGTTCCTGCTGGCCCGGGCGGCGCCGGGGGCGGGCGGCGGGGCCCACACCGGCAGCCCGGCCTGGCTGGCCGAGCGGGGCGTCGGCCTGTCCAACGTCGTCGCCGACCGCATCACCCAGGCCGCCCCCCACGCGTCGCCGAGCGACGCGCCCCGCAACCGGCTCGACTGCCACTACTACGTCGAGGCCATGCGGGCGTCGTTCGACGACGACGCCCGCGGCGGCGGGGGCACCGCCGCGTTCCAGCCCCACCTCGCCTCGCTCATGTCGTCGCTGTGGGAGGCCGCCTACCTCGACCTGTGGGTCCAGGCCCAGTTCGGCGACGACGACGACCTCGCCCACCGGGCCTACTGCCGCATGCTGGAGGACCGGTCGCACATCCCGCCGGCCCAGCAGGCCGCCATCCAGGCCACCGCCGCCCGCCGGGCCGGCGCGGCCGTGCCCGCCGCCGGCACGCGGGGCACCGCGCCCTTCGGCCGCTACAACGACGACAAGGACTTCCGGCGGGGCATGGTCGCCTGGGCCGTGTGCGGCTGGTACCCCGACCGCCACGGGCTCAAGGAGGAGGACGACGGCCGGCTGGTGCCGCTGTCGGGGCCGGGGTTCGCGGTCAACCCCGAGTTCCGCCTGATGTGGAACCTGGGGTCGCCGCCCTCGGAGGTGCGCTCGTCGACCTGCTCGGCCTGGTGGGGCACCGACGGCAGCGGCACGACCAAGCCCGAGCCCCGGGGGTCCAAGTGGGGGGTGCGGGACGGGGACGGGCCGTTCCAGTTCGGCACCGCCGGCGACATCGACGAGGCGTTCACCGTGTTCGGCCAGGAGGAGATCGCCGAGGCGACCGGCGGCGGCGCGCTCGGCGCCAGCATCGCCCCCTACGCCGAGGCCGACCGGGCCAACCTGCCCGACGCCCGGGACTGGGTGCTGGCGCTCAACGGGCACAACCTGCCGTCGTCGGTGCCCCACGCCTTCCTGGCCATCGTGATCGCCGGCATCTACCTGTGGGCCATCGGCGGGCTGGCGCTCGGGACGCTGGTGGCGCAGTTCCTGACCGTGCTGTTCTTCGTGGCCCTGCCGGTGCTGCTGGTGCTCGGGATGTGGCCGACGGAGGGGGCCCGCCGGCTGTTCTGGCGCTACGTGCGGCTGGGGGCGGGGTCGCTGTTCGCCAAGGCGGCGTTCGTGTCGCTGCTGGCCATCCTGCTCACGCTGATCAGCACGGTCGACGCGCTGGGGGCGCTGACCGGGGCGTTCGGGGCCGCCGGCGGCTCGGGGGTGACCGGCGGGCTGGGGGCGGCCATGCTCCAGGCCGCCGCGCCCGTCGCCGCCATCTGGGCCATGCGCTGGGCCATGCGGGACCTCGGGATGGGCAACATCTTCAGCTTCCGGGGGGCGATGGCGCTGACCGGGCGGCTGGCCCGGGGCGACCGCGAGGGCGCCGTGGGGCCGGCGGGGGGTTCCGTGCGGACGATCGACGAGCGCGGGCGGGAGGCGGTGCGACGCCGGGTCGACCGCCGGTCGCTGGTGCGGGACCTGCGGCGCCGGGGCGCCCGGGACGAGGCCGCCGGCGTCGGGCGCCGGGGCCGGCGGGCCGCCGGGGCGGGGGCCGACGCGGGGGAGGACGGTGCGGCCGCGGGGACCGGGGCCGGGCCGGGCCGGTTGGCCCGGTTGTGGCGGGGCGAGCGCGCCGAGGCCGGGGCGGCGCCGGGGCGGGGGTCGCCGCGGGCCCGCGGGGCGGCGCTGCTCGCCACCGTGGCCAGTCCCACCCGGTTCACGGCCGAGGCGACCCGCGACGGCGACGTCCCCGCCCGGGGTGCCGGGCGGGCCCGGGGGGACGCGCCGCTGGCCGGGGCCCACTTCCGCTTCCCCCGGGTGGCCGGGGGCGCAGCGCTGGCCGCCTGGGCCGCCGGACGCAGCGGCCGGGAGCGGGCCGGGCCGGCCGACCTGCCCGCCGGCCACGGGAAGGCACCGGGCGCGGGGACGGTGGCCGCGGCCCCGGTCGGCGAGATCGGCGCCGCCTACGGCCGCCACGTCGAGGCCATCGCCGCCGCCGGGGCCGGGGCCGATCCGGGCCGGGCGGCCCACCATCCCGACGTCGCGGCCCCGGCCGCGACCGCGGGCCGGGCGGTCGGGGCCGACGGCGTGGTCCACGGCATCACGTCGTCCCGCCGGTCGGTGCCGCTGCCCACGCCGGGCTGGGCCGCCCGGGACGGCGAGGCGTTCTCGGCCCCGCAGGGCTACCGGGGCCACCACCCGCCGGTCCACCGCCGGCGCCACCACCTGCCGGGAGGCAGCGATGACCACGGTCGAGTCCGTCCCGCCGGGCGCCACTGACGCCGAGCAGCCGGTCATCCGGCCGGGCGACCTGCTCAACGTGTACGAGTACCAGGAGATCCGGCACGAGTTCGCCGCCGGCGCCGGGCTGCGGCCCGACCAGGTGCTGATGACGCCGTACGGCTACCCGCCGCTGCCCCGGCCGCCGGCGGGCGGGGCCGACGGGTCGGGGCGGCTGCCGGCCGGGCTGGCACCGGAGATGGCCGGGCACCCGGTGCTGTGGCTCGACGGGCCGACCCGGCGGCAGGGGCGGGACGAGCCCGACGACGCCTACGCCATCCGGCTGTTCCTCGAGCTGGTCGACCGGGGGTACCTCGACGGCGAGTCGGGGCGGCTGCGCAACCCGCTGCTGTCGCTGGGGATCGACGTACGGGACGCCGGCGACCGGGCCCGGATCGTCGCCTACCGGGACGGCGGTTGGGACCCGGGGCTGTGCGGGCTGGTCGTCGCCCCCAACCCGGCCACGGCCGCGGGGACGCTGGCCGCCGCCGCCGGCCGGGCCCGGGACGCCCACGCCGAGGCGTACCAGTCGCTCATCGACCTGTACCGGCGGACGGTGGCCACCGCGGTGGCCGACGCCCGGGCCACCCTGCGGGGCGCGGGGTTCGCGTCGGACAGCCGCGGGCTGACCGAGGCGTGCGAGGCGCTGCGGGCGGCCGCCGAGGGCGGGACCGGGACCGGCGACGCCCGGGAGCGGCGGGGCGAGCTCGACGCCGCCTACCGCTGGCTGCTGGCCCGCATGGCCCAGATCGACGGCGCCCGGGCGGTGCTGGCGGCGGAGGTCGACCGGCAGACCCACCTCGACGCGCCGCGGGGGGCGGCGGCGTACGCGGTGGAGGTCGAGCGGGCCCACGCCGCCCGGTGCGCCGCCCTGGAGCCGCACATGGCCGCGGTCTACACCGACCCGGCGGACCAGGACCGGCTGCGCGCCCTGCTCCTCGCCGCCCGCACGGCGTACGTCGACGCGCTCGACCGGGCCCGGACGACGCTGGCCGAGGCCGACCGCGTGGTCCCCGAGCCGGCCTCCGCGGCGTGACGTGAGCGACCGGAGGGAGCGAACCATAGGCACAGTGCGCTTCTCGGCCCGCAGGGCCGACTGCTCATTGCGCGGCGCCCGAAGGGTGCGCCAATGAGCGACCGGGCCGACCCGTTCGCCCGCCGGTCGCCGGGGCGGTCCCTCCCGTCCCGGCTGGGGCGGGACGGGGCGGGCGAGGCGGCCACGCGGGGGCGGGGCATGCGGGGTGGGAGCGGCGGCCGGGACCGTCGGGCGCCCGGTGCGGCGGGCGACGGGCGGACGGCAGCCGGGGCGAAGGGCGACGACGCGGGCCGGGGCGGCGCCGGGCGGCCGGCCCCTGGCGGGACGGGTGCGGGCGCGCCCGTCGGTGGGCGACCCGGCGACGACGCGGGCCGGGGCGGCGCCCGGCGGCCGGCCCCTGGCGGGACGGGTGCGGCCCCGCCCGGCGGTGGGCGACCCGGCGACGACGCCCGTGGGCCGCGGGGACGGGCGGGGCGGCCCAGCCGGGTCGAGCGGGCCGCGGCGCCCGGGACCGGCGGGGCCGGGGCCGGGCAGGCGGCCCGGCGGGGTCTCGGGCGGGCGCTGGGGGCGCGGCCGGCGCAGGGCCGGCGAGGGTCCGGCGGTGAGGAGGAGCGGGACCGGGTCGAGGATGCGGCCCGCTGGATGAGGTCGGCCGGGCGGCGGGTCGAGCAGGCCGGCGACCTGCTCATCCGCACCGGGGTCGGGGCCAAGGCCGGCGTGGCGCTCAAGGGCGGCGGGCGGGCCGCGGTGATGGCGGCGGCCGCCGTCCCGCTGTTCCTGTTCGCCGCCATCGTCGTGCTCGTCGGCGGCGTCGTGCCCTCCACCGGGCTGGTCGGCCCCGACACCCCGCCCGTCGACCCCGACCCGCAGGCCACCGCCGAGATCCCCACCGGCTACATGGCCGCCTACCAGGCCGCCGACGACCAGTACCGGGTCCCGTGGCCGGTCCTCGCCGCCATGGGCGCCGTCCTCACCGAGCACGGCGCCCGCAGCCCCTACGACACGCTGCGCCGCACCGACGAGCAGCGGTTCCCCGTGGTCGACCCGGCCATCGCCCCGGGCGCGGCGGTGGGGGCCAAGGCCAGCGCCACCTGCCGGCTGCGGGTGGTCGGCGACTCGCTGCTGGTCGGCATGCGAGCCGGCCTGGCCCGGCGGATCCCGGCCTGCACGCTGGCCGCGGTCGACGGCCGGGTGGGGCGGACGATCGCCGAGGGCGCCGCCGTGCTCCGGGACGCGCCCGCGGGCGACGAGACCGCGGTCGTCGTCGTGCTCGGCACCAACGACCTCGCCCGCCGGGTCACCGCCGCCGATCTCGGCCCCCGCATCGACGACCTGCTGGCCGAGGCCGGCGACCGGCCGGTGGTGTGGGTCACCAGCGCGGCCCGGGGCCTGGCCACCCGCCCGACCGTGCTCACCGACGCGCTCACGGCCGCCGCCCGCGACCATCCCGGCCTGGTCGTGGCCGACTGGGCCGCCCACCTCGCCGGCCTGCCGGGCGGCGACGGGCTGCGGGCCCCCGACGGCGTCCACTACACGCCGGCCGGCTACGGGGTCATGGCCGACTGGCTGGCCCGCCAGGTGGCGGCCCCCGGGACCAGGGCCGTCGACGCGCCGGCCGGCGACAAGGGGCTGGGTCCGCTGCTGCTCGATCCCACCCGGTTCGGCAGCCTGGGGGCGGAGGGGGCGCAGGTCGTGTCGCGGTCGGTCGACCTGCTGGCGGCCGAGATGGCCCGCCTGGCCGACCGGGCCCGGACCAAGGGGGCGGGCGACGCCCGGGACGCCCGCTTCGGGCGGGAGTTCCTGCCCGAGTCCGAGGACCTGTGGCGCTCGGTGGTGGCGGAGGCGCCGGTGGTGGCGGGCGAGGGGGCGTGCCTGCAGCCCGACCCGACGACGCCGGTCCCCCGCATCGTCGAGCTGGTGTGGCGGTGCGAGATGCTGCGGACCCCGCCCACCGTGTGGACGCCCGGCGGCATGCTCACCGGAGCCGCGGCCCAGGACCAGCTGCTCGACGAGGCCCACGTGGTGGCGGCGGCGTGGTCGTCGTACGGGGCCAAGCGGTGCGATCCGGGCGCCCCGTTCGCCGGGGTGTTCCCCGTGCCGGCGACGGCGCTGGCCGACCGGTGCAACCCGGTCGAGAACGTGCGGGCGGCGGCCCGGCTGGTCCTCGACCAGGAGTCGCGCCCGCTCGACCGGCGGCCCGGCAACAACGAGTGGGAGCGGGCGGCCGCCGGGTGGGCGACGATGCCGCCGGCGTTCGGCGAGGGGACCGGCAACCGGTTCGCCAGCGAGGGCCCGGCACCGGTGGGGTTCCGCCCGTCGCCGGCGTGCACGTCCACGCTGGGCGGCGTGCTGTCCCGGGAGGCCGCCGGGGACGCCGGCACGCCGCCGTGGGACGGGCTGGCCCGGATGGCCGGCTTCGCCCCGGCGGCGGTCGACTTCGACCCGGCCCGGTGGGACGCCGACTTCGCCGGCACCCCGCTGGCCCCGCTGTTCCGGGCCCGGGGCGCCTGCGACCCCGGCACCGACCGGGCCGCGGGGTTCGGCTGGCTGGCCACCCAGCTCGCGGCCCACGAGGGCCACGACGACCCCGGCGTCGCCGGGACGGCCGCCTACGCCACCTGGGTCGCCGGGCGGGGTGCGGTGCCCGTGGCCGGGAAGACCGGGCTGGTCCCCCGGCTGCACAACCCCCGGCTGGTGGCGCCGCCGATCACGCGCCCGCCGGTCAGCGCGGCGGCGCCGGCCCACCCCGGCGACTTCGCCGACCGGGTCATCGCCAAGGCCGAGGTCTACGCCGGCTACCGGACGGCCGTCGCCGGCGAGGCGCCGGGGTGGCAGGCGCTGGCGGCGCTCGGCATCCCCGAGTGGGCGGCCCGGGCCTATGCCAAGGCGGTCACGCTGGTGCCGGCGATCGAGCCTGGGTGCGCGGTCGACGCCGCCTTCCTGGCCGGGTTCGGGTTCATGGAGTCGGGCCACGGCACGGTGGCGGTCGACCCGGCGACCGGCGAGTCGGACCACCCGCCGCCCCGGGCCCCCGTGCGCTGGGACCCGGCCACCGGCGACTCGCAGCCCCGCATCCTGGGGGCGCTGCTCGACGGCTCGGGGGCGGGCGGCAACCGCACGCCGGTGCCCAACCGGCTGTCGCCGGCCGACCGGGCGTTCTACGGCCAGGACGAGCCGTTCCTGCGGGCGGTCGGGCCGACGCAGTTCATGCCGGCGACGTGGGAGACGGTGCGGGCGGTGGCCGACGGCAACGGCGACGGGGTGGCCGACCCGTTCAACTATTACGACGGCGCGCTGGCCACCGCGGTGAAGGCGTGCCGGGACGGCGGCGGGCTGGCCACGGCGGCCGGCCAGCGGCGGGCGGCGCTGTCCTACAACCGGTCGCCGGCCTACGCCGCCGGGGTGCTGGCCAAGGCGGCGGAGTACCGGGCCGGGCTGGCCGCCCAGGGCCTGGGGCCCGGCGCCGCCGGCAGCGGCGACGCCGGGCCGGGGCGGGCGGTGGTGCTGGGCGGGGGGCCGGTGTCCATCGTGCGGGTGGACGGCATCGGGGTCAACGCCGCCATCGCCGAGCCGGTGCGGGCCATGCTGGCCGCTGCCCGGGCCGACGGGCTGGAGCTGGCCGACGGCGCCGGCGGGTGGCGGTCGCAGGCGAGCCAGGTGGCGTTGCGCCGGGCGCACTGCGGGTCGAGCCAGTACGCGATCTACCAGATGCCGGCGTCCCGCTGCTCGCCGCCGACGGCGATCCCGGGCACGTCCCAGCACGAGCGGGGGCTGGCCATCGACTTCACCTGCAACGGCGGGTCGATCGGCCAGCACGACCACGGCAACCCCTGCTACCTCTGGCTCTCCGCCCACGCCGCCACCTACGGCCTCCACAACCTCCCGAGCGAGGCCTGGCACTGGTCCACGACGGGGAAGTAGCGACGTCAACATATGTTGACGCCGCTACGGCTGGCGGGTAGCGTCGGCGGACGGTGGACATCGAGGCGAGCGCCCGCAAGCACGGTGTCCACGTCGACGACATGCTTCACGCACTTCGCAACCACTGGCGTGCCTTCGAGACCGACGACCCGGCGGTCACGCTGTTCATCGGACCGTCACTGGCCGGATCGCCACTGGAGGTCGGCGTGGTGACCGACCCGGACGGCAGTGCAGTGATCCACGCCATGGCGGCACGGCCCAAGTTCCTCAAGGGATGGTGGTCGCCGTGAGCCCGACCCGGGCCGAGCGGGCCGCTGCGCTGGAGCGGTGGGCCGATCGAGTCGAGGCCGGCGAGCTTCGGTCGGCAGACACTGCGGCGCTGCGGGCCATCGCCGACCTGGTCGTGCAGCGCGACCGGGTGGACGACGAGCTCACCGCCGCCGTGCGGCGGGCGCGGGAGGCGGGCCGGCCCTGGTCGGAGATCGGGGCGATGCTCGGCGTGTCGAAGCAGGCGGCCCAGCGGAAGTACGGCGCCCGGATCCGCAGCTGACGCTCACCCCAGGCCGCGGTGGGCGGCCCAGCGTTGGCGGCGGTCTTCGGTGGGGCGGAAGCGGCCCGCCTCGTCGAACATGACCTCGCGGACCCGGCGGCGGAGGGCGGCGCGGTCCCGGGTGAGGGACTCGCCCGGGCGGGCGACCAGGGCGAGGAGGCGGTTCTCGGCCGCCGTGGCCAGGCGGCGGCTGCCGTCCGGGCCCGCCGGCGGCGGGGCCGTCGGACGCAGGGTGTGCTCGCCGTAGTCCCGGCGGGCCAGGCGGGGGTACAGGTGGTCGCGCAGGTCCTCGTACGTCAGGCCCGTGCCCACCAGCAGGTCGTCGACCAGGTCGACCAGGCGCCGCTCGCCCACCAGCTCGACGTCGCGGTCGATCGACGGGACGAGGTCGCCCGCCGGGCGGCCGTCGGGGGCGCGGTCGAGGCTGACCGGCGCGCCCCGGCGGGCCTCGGCCAGCGCCGCCCGCCAGACCTCCGGCGCGAACGCCGGGCGGTCGGCGGTGGCGTCGCCCGCCGCGGCCGAACGGGTGGAGAGCCACGTGCGGGTCCCCGGGGCCCGGCGGCGGCGGGCCCGCTGGTCGGCCGCGTAGGCCGCACTGGCCGCCGCCGGGGTCAGGCCCGGGTCGGCCGGCTCGACCAGGTCGGTGTGGGTGAGCCAGTGGGCGCAGTGGGCCACGTTGGTCGGCACCGGGCTGACCCGGTCGGCCGCCCGGGGCAGGTCCCGCTCCAGCACCAGCCCCGCCGCCACCGACCAGCACGCCCGGGGCCGCCCCCGGGCCGCGAACCGCCGCATCACCACCACCAGCCGGGCCAGCCCCTCCTGCACGGCATCGTCGCGGTCGAACACCGTCGGGTCGGCGTTGCGGACCCGGGCCGCCTTGGCCACCACGAACCCCCGCATCGCCTCGCACGCCGCCCGCTCGGCCGCCTCCCGCCCGGACGCCAGCGCCCGCAGCGCCCGCACCAGCCGCCGGCCCTCCAGCACGGGTACCACCACGTTGCCCGGCACGCCGTCGACCGGACCGGCGGCGTTGCGCCCCCATGCCGGCGGCAGGTCGGCCGCGGCCACTCCCACACCCACGTGGAACGCCCCCGCCGCAGCCCCGCCCCGGGCCGCCGGGTAGGCCGGGCAGGTCCACTCGACGGTCCACATCCCCGGCGCCAGCGGCGTGCCCGGCTCGAACGCCGCCCCCAGCACGGTCGGCAGCAGCTCGTAGAAGTTGACCGTCCCCCGGGCCTGGGCGGGGTTGGCGATGGCGGCCCGGCCGGCCTGGGCCACCGAGCAGCGGAACACCGGCACCCCACCCCGGTCGAGTACGTCGCCCGCGGCCAGGGCGGACCCCGCCCCGGCCCCGGCCCGCAGGTCGGTGAACAGGTCCTCCATCACCACGTTGTGCGGACGGGCGGACGGCACCTCGGCGGTGGTCTCGGTCAGCGTCACGGACGGCCCCCTCGCTCCGGCCGGTGCGCCTCCCCGGCACCGGTCCACCCGGCTACTGGGTCGCCACCCGCCCGGACGCGACACGCGCCCCTGCGGAAGGTCGTCAGGCCGTCAGGCCGTCAGCGCCAGCGGGCGCCGGTCAGCGACCAGAGCGGCCACACGTAGTGGGACGGCCGGGCGGCGACGAGCCGTTCCCGCAGCCCCGCCACCGCTGCCGGCGGCAGCCCGGTGGCCTCGGCGATGCGCCGGAAGGTGAGGAAGTCGGCGCCCCGCCGGGCGGCGGTGGCCTCGACGTGGGCCACCAGCCGGTCGAGGTCGGCGCCCGACGGCGCCCGCCCACGGGTGGCGGCCGCCCGGCGCTGGGTGGCCCACCGGGCCGCCTTGTCCCGCTCGTAGTCGATCTCCGACCGTCCCCAGACGTCCCGGGTGATCGCCTCGACCTCGGCCAGCGACGCCGTGTCCCCCAGCGCCGCCGCCAGCCGGTTGACCGCCAGCAACTCGGACAGCGACACCGCGTAGACCCCGGCGCTGAGGTCGGTCAGCTCGACGCCCAGCCCCGCGTCCCGGATCTCGACCCGCCCCCGCAGCCCCCGGGCCGCCGCCACCAGCAGCGCCGTCGCCTCGCTCGGGTGCCAGGAGAACACCGGCTGGAACGGCGCCACGTCGGCCGCGGTCAGCGTCATCACCGGCCGCTGGCCGGCGACGGCCAGCACCTCGCCCTCGCTCAGCTCGCCGTCCAGGCCCGGCCCGGTGACCAGCACCGCCGCCGCCCGGTCGAGCCGCCCGACGGCCGCCAGCACGAGGGAGTCGGCCAGCGGGCTGCGCAGCCCCGGCTCGTCGCCCCGGGCCACGACGTCGCCGCCCACGTCGACCACGATGGCGGTCTCCGGCCCGGCCAGCGACACCATCTCCTCCAGCTGCTCGGCCAGGCCCTGGGCCCCGGCGCTGGGATCGAGGAGGACGAGCGTGTCGTCGAGGTGGCCCGCCAGCCGGGGGAGCGTCGAGTTGCTCGGCGGGCGCACCCGGCTGGACGGCCCGATGGCCCGCACGTGGCGGCCGACCCGGCGGAGCCGGGTGAAGTCCCGGGCCGACCGGGGGCCGGGCCGGGGATCGACCGCCAGGCGGTCCCAGGCGTAGGTGGCGATGACGGCGGGCGCATGGTGCCCGAGTGCCCGGTGGACGATTGCCGCCGCCAGGGCGTCTCCTCCGCCGCCGGCCGCCACGTACAGCGACGACATCCCCTCTGACGATACCGGGTGGTAGCCACAACACTCAATGCGTAAATTGGTACAGACCACTTTGGGATTAGCGTTGCGAACCGATGCCTGAGTTCCGCTCGGCCATGCCCAAGTACGTGCAGATGGCCGACAACCTCCGCGACCGCATCCTGCGCGGCGACCTGCGGCCGGGCGACGAGGTCCCGTCCGAGCGCCAGCTGGCCGAGGACTGGAGCGTCTCGCGGCCCACGGCGACCAAGGCCCTCGACCTGCTGCGCCACGAGGGCCACCTCCAGGGCCGGCAGGGAGCCGGGACGTTCGTCGCCTTCCTCCCCCGGATCCACCGCCAGGCCAGCGAGCGCTACCTGCGCAGCCTGGAGACCGGCCGCATCTACCCGCCGGGCGAGCAGGCCCGCATCCTGGAGGCGGGCTGCGTCACGGCCCCCGCCGAGGTGGCCGACGCCCTGCACCTGGGCCCGGGCGCCGAGGTGGTGCGCCGGCGCCGGCTCATCCTCCGGGGTGACACCCCCGTCGAGCTGTCGATCTCCTGGTTCGACGGGGCCCTCGTGCCCTTCGCCCCCCGGCTGATCACCACCGGGCGCATCCTCGAGGGCACGCTGGCCTACGTCGAAGCCATGAGCGGGCGGCGGGCCCGGCTGGCCCGGGACCGCTCGGCGGCCCGGCTGGCCTCCTCCGAGGAGCGTGACCTGCTGCAACTGGGCGACCCGGCCGCCGTGACCGCCATGCACCACGTGGTGGTCGACGGCTCGGAGACGCCGCTGGAGCTGACCCAGGCGGTCTACCCGGCCGACACCTGGACCGTGGAGCACGAGTACCCGCTGGGCCGCTGATCGGCCTCACACGCTCAGTGCTTCATCCGATGCTCACAGTGTTGTCACACAGACGCCCTCGACGGGTGAAGTGGTATATGCCATTCTGCTGACAACAGCGGATCAATGCGGATGCCGCTAGCTCGCCACCACGCGACGGGGGGAGGGATCCGTGACGGGCCATGCACACGGCGCCGGAATGCTCCTCGCCATGGGAGCCCCCGCTGCCGGCGATCGCGACCCTGCCGGGGCGGCCCGAGCGGCGGCGGTGGCCGCCGCGCTCCTCGCCGCCCTCGAGCGGATCGCGACCGCCGACGCCCTCCCGCCCGTCCCCGGCGCCACCCCTGGCGAGCTCCGGGCGGCCCTCGACGCCGCCCGCCGCCGTGACCGGGAGGCCGGGACATGAACTTCTGGTGTCGATCCCCCATCGGCACGGCACGCGCCCGCGGGCGCGGCTACCGTGCCGGCTCCGCTCCGAATCGTGCTGGGAGTACGACTTTCCGTGATGACATTGATCACAGGCGACCGTGGCGGGTGGCCGTGAGCGCGCTGGTGCTGGCCGGCTTGGCGTCCGCCTGCGCCGGCGGCGGCTCGAGCGGCGACGCCACCACCGGCGGCGAGGCCGCGGCCGCCGCCGCCCGCCCCAAGGTCGTGGCCCAGCCGGCGGCCACCACCCCCGACGCCGCCTTCCCCGTGGTCGAGAACCTGGTCATCGAGGCCACCGGCCTGGCCGACCAGCTGTTCGAGGACCCGAGCGTCGTCGAGGACGGCCACGCCAAGCTGCTCGACCGCTTCCACGACGTCTACACGGCCGACAGCCCCACCCCGGCCGGCGTCGAGGCCCAGCTGCGCAAGCTCAACGCGGCGGGCCGGCGCTACCGGCCCGGGCCCAGCGGCCGGCTGCGGGACGTCGGCGTCTACCGCATGACCGCCAGCGGCGCCGACCAGGTCGCCTTCCGGGTCTGCGCGGTCGAGGACATGGAGATCGTCAACGCCGCCGGCAAGGTCGTCGGGCGCCGGTCCCAGGTCACCCAGGGCGACGGCTGGGCCCAGCGGACCAAGGGCATCTGGCACTTCGCCGGCATCGACCCCGACGAGGCGGCCACGCTGCCCATCGCCCCCGGGTCGGCGCCCTCCGGCTTCTGCGACAGCCTCCTCGGGGGCCTGGCGCAGTGAGCCGGGGGCTGGGCGGCGCCGGCGCAGCGGCCCTGGCCGCCGCGCTGGTCGCGTCGTCCCTGGCCGTGTCCTCTTCATTGCTCGTCGCGACCGCCGGTGCGGGTGCCGGGGCCAGCGTCGCCCGGGCGGCGGACACGCCGCCGTGCAGTTTCGACTACTGCGTGGGCGACCAGCTCCCCGGGCCCCGGCCCCCCGTGCCCGGCCACCCGCGGGCGCCACGTCCCCGCCCCGGGGCCAAGGCCGGCTCGGGCTCCAAGGGCGGGGCGCCGCCCGCCCCCGTGTGCGTCTGGGTCCACTGGACCCAGGCCGAGAGCGCGTTCCCGATCATCCCCGACCCGCCCTCGGGCGAGGCCGAGCTGTTCCTCGAGCGCTGCGACGGCGCCGTCACCGGCCGGGTGCGCTGGGTCCAGCCGGGCCAGGCCCCGCCGCCCAACCCGATGTCGCCGGCCCAGCTGGCCGACATCGTCCGGGTGCGGCTGGAGGGCAACCTGCCGGCCCCCCGGGTCAGCTCCAGCCCCGACCCCGGCGTCGCCGCCATCGTCGGCTTCCCGTCCTTCGTGGCCGTCGACAACTGGTCCGGCCCGGTGCGGGACCGCCAGTGCGACCCCGCCGGCGGGCTGTGCGTGGCGGTCGAGGCCACGCCCCGCCTCGAATGGCAGCCGGGCGAGCCCGGGGCTCCCACCGTGGCCTGCGCCGGCGCCGGCACCCACTTCGTGTCCGGCGGCGGCTCCCCCGACGCCCAGGCCGGGGCCCCCGGGGCCTGCGCCTACGCCTACCGGTCCCGCACCGGCGTGGCCGGCCGGCCCGGCGAGTGGCCGGGTCAGGTGACGGTCGTGTGGGAGCTGACCTGGCGCTCGTCGCGGGGCGGCGGGGGCTCGCTGGCGGACGTGACGAAGTCGGCGGCCGTCCCCCGGGCGGTCGACGAGGTCCAGACCGTGGTCGAGAGCGCCGGGTGATCGGAGGGGTCATGGTGGTCGCCAACGGAACGAAGTCCCGCCCGCTGCCGCCGGCCCAGGCGGGCTGGCGGGCCGTGCCGCCGCCCGCCTCACCGGCCGGGCTGCCGCCCCGGCGGCGCTGGGGGCGGGTGGCCGTCGGCGGCATGCTGGCGCTGCTCGGGGCGTGGGCGGGGATGATCCTCGTCGCCACCGCCGGCGGCCGCCAGGAGCGGTTGGCCCTGGCCCACGACGTGGCCAAGGGCGAGACGATCGAGCGCAGCGACCTCCGGGTCGTGCGGGTGGCCGCCGACACCGGGGTGGCCACGGTCCCCGCCGGCGACCTGCGCGCCGTGGTCGGCAAGGCCGCCGCCACCGACCTGCCCCGGGGCAGCCTGCTGGCCCGGGCCCAGGTGCTGGCGCACGGCGGGCGCCTGGTCACCACCGACGAGGCCGTGGTCGGGGCCAACCTGTCCCCCGGCGCCGCACCCCGGGGCGACGTGGCCCCCGGCACCAGGATCCTGGTCGTCGTCGACCCGCCGGCCACCGGGGGCAAGGCGCCCAAGGCGGTCGAGGTGACCGGCTGGCTGCGGGACATCGGTGACCCGGCCGAGAACACCGGCGTGCGGGAGGCGTCGCTGGTGGTGCCGACCAGCGCCGCCGCCTCGGTGGCGGCCGCCGCGGCCGACGACCGCGTGGCGGTCGTGACGCTGGGGGACACCAAGCGATGACCGTCGTCGCCCTGCTCTCGGTCAAGGGCTCCCCCGGGGTCACCACCGCGGCCGCGGCGCTCGCCGCCGCCGCCGCCGCCAGCGAGCGGCGCACGCTGCTGGTCGAGCTCGACCCGTCGGGCGGCGACCTGCGCCTGCTGGCCGCCGAGCCGCCCAGCGAGCCCAACCTGGTCCACGCCGCCGGCGAGCTGCGCCACATGCGGGGCGCCGACGCCGCGCTCGACGCCGAGGCCGTCGACGTGCTGCCGGGGCTGCGGGGCCTGGCGGCCCCGGCCGGTGCCGCCGAGGCCGCGGCCGTCGTGTCGTCGATCGGTGGCGACCGCTGGATGCCCGCCTTCCGGGGCTGGTCGGGCACGGTCGTCGTCGACGCCGGGCGCTGGGACCCCCGCCAGGAGGCCGCGGGGCGCATCGCCGGCGCCGACGTCGTGCTGCTCGTGTGCCGGGCCGCGGCGCCGAGCGTCGAGCACGCCCGCCACCTGGTCGTGACCGTGCGCCAGGCCGCCCAGCGGCCGGTGGCGGCTCTGGTCGTGGGCCAGCGGCCCTACCCGCCCGACGTCGTGGCCGCCGCCCTCGACCTGCCGCTGGCCGGCGGGCTCGCCTGGGACGCCCGGGGCGCCGCCGCCCTGTGGGCCAAGGGCGCCGTGCCCGGCGGGCTGCGCTCCCCCCTGGTCCGCTCGGCCGCCAAGGTGCTGGCCGGAGTGGAGGCGCTGGTGCCGGCGCCGGCGGTCCCGGCGGCCGCGACGACCGACGTCGCCGAGTCGACCGCGGCCGACGTCGCCGAGGCGGCGGGGGTGCGCCCATGAGTGCGGCCGACACCCACGAGCTGGTCGTCCGGCTACGGCGGCAGGTCGCCCTGCAGGTCAGCGACGAGGTCGACCGGCGCGAGCGCGAGGGCCTGGCCGCGCTGGACGACACCGACCGGCGCATGATGGCCGACGCCGAGATCCGCCGGACGCTCACCGAGCACTGGCGCACCCGCTCGCAGCGGGGCGAGGCGCCGCTCACCCGCGACGAGGAGGAGGAGGTCGCCGACGCGGTCCTCACCTCGGTGTTCTCGGCGCTGCCCGGGCTGGACGAGTACCTGGCCCGCGAGGACGTCACCGACATCTTCCTCAACGGCTCCGACGACGTGCGGCTGCGGACGATGGACGGCGAGGAGATCCTCGTCCCCCCGCTGGTGAGCAGCGACGCCGAGCTGGTCACGCTCATCCAGGGCCTGGCCCGGCGGGGCGGGCGGATGGGCGCCGGCGACACGTCCACGCCGACGGGGGTGGGCGGCGACAACGAGAAGGAGTTCAACGCCTCGGCGCCGCTGCTCAACCTGCGGCTGTCCGACGGCTCCCGGCTGGCCGCGGCCGCCTGGGTGACCGCCCGGCCCTACGTGTCGATCCGGCGCCACCCGCTGGCCGACGCCGCGCAGAAGGACCTGGTGGCCCGGGGCATGTACGGCGAGGGGGTGGCCAGCCTGCTGGCCGCGGCCGTGCGGGCCCGCAAGACGATCATGGTCGCCGGCGGCCAGGGCCGGGGCAAGACCACGCTCATGCGGGCGCTGCTGCACGAGTGCGACCCCAGCGAGCGGATGATGGTCCTCGAGCAGGAGCCCGAGCTGCAGCTCGACGCCGACCCGGTGCGCCACAACCAGGTGCTGAGCTGGATCGCCCGCCCCGCCAACATGGAGGGCGAGGGCTCGGTGTCGCTGGCCGACCTGGCCTGGGCCATCAAGCGCCACAACCCCGACCGCATCGTGGTGGGCGAGGTGCTGGGGGCCGAGGTCATGACCATGCTCGAGGCCGCCGGCCAGGGCATCGCCGGCGCCATCTGCACCATGCACGCCAAGGACGCCTACCGGGTGTTCTCCCGCATGGTCCACTACGCCCAGCTGGGGCAGCCGACGATCCCGCCCGACTTCGTGCTCGACACCGCGGCCGACGCCCTCGACCTGGTCGTCTACCTGGACATGACGCCCGACGGGCGCCGGGTCGTGTCGGAGATCACCCACGTGCGGGGCTACGACTCGCGGGACCGCATCGTGGTGACCGACGAGTGGTACGTCCCCGGCCCGGACCGGGCCGCCGTGCGCAACCACCTGGCGCCGCCGCCGGCCAAGCTGGTCGAGGAGCTGGTGGCCTACGGCTACGACCCGACCCTGGAGCCGGGCTGGTGACGGGGTGGTGAGCCCGTGACCCCCCTCGCCGCCGGGGCCGGGCTGCTGGTGGCGCTCGGGCTGGCGCTCGTGGCCAGCGGGCTGGTGCGCACCGCCCCGCCGGCCCGGCCGGTGGGCGACGCCCTCCGGCGCCGGGCGGACCGGGTGCTGCCCCGGGTGGCGGCCGCCGGGGCCGCGGGGCTGGCGGCGCTGGTCGTGACCCGGTGGCCGGTGGCGGCCCTGGGCGCGGGCGCGGCGACGTGGCTGGTCATGGGCCGGCGAGGGCGGACGAGCCCGGCCGGCGAGATCGACAAGACCGAGGCGCTGGCGTCGTGGGCCGAGATGCTGCGGGACGGCGTCGGCACCCCCCGCGGCATCGAGGGGATCATCACCGCCACCGCCTCGACCGCGCCGCCGCTGATCCGGCCGACGGTGATGCGCTTCGCCCACCGGCTGGCCTGGCAGGACCTGCACGACGCCCTGCCCGACCTGGCCGACGAGCTCGACCACCGGCTGGGCGACCTCATCGTGATGTCGCTCGACATCGCCGCCCGCACCGGGGCCCGCCAGGTCCGGGAGGTGCTCGACGACCTGGCCGAGGCCGCCCGCGAGGAGGCCCGCATGCTGCGCCGCCAGGAGGTGGCCCGGGCCCGGCCGCGGTCGGAGATGCACCAGGTGGCGTTCATCTCGGTGGCCGTGGTGGTCGGCCTGGCGGTGATGGGGCAGGCCTACCTCGCCCCCTACCGCACCCCGGCCGGCCAGCTCGTGCTGTGCGTGGTGGCGGGGATCTGGGCCGTGGGCTTCCGGGCCATGGCCCGGCTGGCCCGCAGCCAGCCGGTCGAGCGGTTCCTCACCGGTTTCCATCGTTCCGTGGACGGAAACGGTGGGGAGTCAACCAGAAACGTCCAAGGAATGGCCCGATGATCGCCTGGGCGGCGTTCGCCGGGCTGCTGGTGGCCGCCGGGGCCTGGGTGGCGGCCAGCGGGCTGCGGCCGGCGCCCGAGCCGCTCGGCGTCGTGCTCGGCCGGTACGAGCCCCGGCCGCCGGCGGTGCCGGTGGCCGACGGCGGGCTGAGCTGGGACGGCCGCATCGGCGCCGCCGCGCTGCGCCGGGTGCCGCCGCTGGCCCGGATGGTCGACCGGGCCCGGGCCGACCTGCGGGTGCTCGGCCGCCGGCCCGAGGGCTACGCGGGCGAGGCCGTGGTCTACGGGATGTTCGGCTTCCTCCTCGGCCCGTGGCTGGGCGGCGTGATGTGGCTGGCCGGGGCGCCGTTCCCCGGCGCCATCGCCGCCCTGGTGTCGCTGATCGCCACCACCACCGGGGCGCTCATGCCCTGGGTCACCCTGCGGGACCGGGCCCGGGCCCGGCGGGCCGGGTTCCTCCACGCCCTCATCGCCTACTGCCACGTGACCGCCATGTCGCTGGCCGCCGGGCGGGGCGTCGACCAGGCGCTGACCACCGCGGCCTCGGCCGGCGAGGGCTGGGCCTTCACCGAGCTGCGGGCCGCCCTCCACGCCGGCTACGCGCGGGGCGAGACGCCGTGGGACTCGCTCGGCCGCCTGGGCGAGGAGCTGGCCATCCCCGACCTGTCCCAGCTGGCGTCGACCATCGCCATGGCCGGCGAGGACGGCGCCGCCGTCCGGGAGACGATCTCGACCAAGGCCCGCACGATCAGCGACCGCATCGGTGCCGACGCCGAGCAGTCCGCCCAGCGGGCCACGGCCCAGATGGGCCTGCCGGCCGTCGCCCTGGCCGCCGGCTTCCTGGTCTTCCTGATGTACCCCGCCGTATCCGCCCTGCTCTCCGCCTTCTAGAGAGGACCACCACCATGAACAGCCTCACCCTCGTCGTGACCGTCGTGCAGACCCTGGCCGGCCGCCTGCGCTCGGCCCGGGCCGACGACCGGGGCGAGATCAACTCCAACGTCGCCTGGGCCGGGCTCATGCTCGTCGTCGCCGTGACCGTGGGCGGCATCATCCTGGCGGCCGCCGAGGGCGCGGCCGGCCGGTTCAACTTCGGGTTCTGACCGCCGTGCGGTGGGAGGACGACCGCGGGGAGGTGGCCGCCAACACGGCCGTCTTCGGCGCGGTCATGCTCCTGCTGTTCGTGTGCCTGCAGTTCGGGCTGTGGTTCTACGGCCGGGAGGTGGCGGCCGCCGCCGCCCAGCACGCCGTGGACGCCGCCCGGGTCGAGAACGGGTCGGGGGCGGCCGGCGAGGCGACCGCCCGCCAGTACCTGGGCCAGGTCGGCGGGCTGCGGGGGGCGAGCGTGTCGGTCGAGCGGGGCGAGGAGACCGTGACGGCCCGGGTGCACGGGCACCCGGTGGCGATCGTCGGGTTCCTGGACCCGCCCATCGACGTGCGCATCACCGCCCCGGTGGAGCGGGTGGTCGGATGACGCCGCGCGTCCGCCACCGGTGCCGGGACGACCGGGGCGAGGGCGCGCTCGACCTCACGATCATGGGCATGTGCTTCTTCGTGCCGGTGGTGCTGCTGCTGGTGTTCGCCGGGCGGGTCAACGCCGGGCACGCCGCGGTCGAGTCGGCGGCCCGCCACGCGGCCCGGGAGATCAGCATCGCCCGCGACTCGGCCGCCGCCGTGCCGGCGGCCCAGGCCGACGCCGCCACGACGGTGCGCGAGGGGTCGGCGATGTGCCGGTCGATGGACTTCCGAGCTGACGTCGGCGCCGGCGAGGTCTCGGTCACCGTGTCGTGCGCGGTCGACCTGTCGGAGATCACGATGCTGCCGGTGCCGGGCTCGCGCACGGCGACGGCCAGCGCGGTCGAGGTCATCGACCGCCACCGCGAGAACGTGGGGGCCGTGCCGTGAGCCGGCCCGACTGCGGCTACGTCACGCTGTTCACCGCCGGGGTCGCGCTGGGCGTCGTGTCGGTGGTGGGGCTGGTGCTCGACGGCGGGCGGGCGCTGCGGGCCCAGAGCGACTCGTTCGGGGCGGCGGCCGCCGCGGCCCGGGCCGGGGCGCAGGAGCTGGACGCGGACGCGTCCGTGCACGGCGAGGTGCGGCTCGACGGCGACGCCGCGGCGGGGGCGGCGCGGGCGTTCCTGGCGGCCCGGGGGCTGTCGGGGTCCGTGTCGGTGACCGACACCCGGGTCACCGTGACCGTGCGGCGGGACGTGGACTTCTCCGTGCTGCCGGGCAGCGCCCACCTCGACGCCACGGCCACCAGCCGGGTGGCCCGGGACGGCGACGCCGCCGGAGGGGAGGGCCCGTGAACCGCCACCTGCGCTCGATGTCGGCCGGCCAGTGGCTGCGGGGGGTGGGCGCCGCGCTGGCCCTGCTCGGGCTGCTCGTCGGGGTGCCGCTGGCGCTGCTGCGGTGGGGCGACTGGCCGATCACCGGGCTGCCGACGGGCCACCAGCTGCGGGACCTGCCGTCGACCGCCGTCTCGGACGGCGCCGTCATCGGCGTGTTCACGGTGGCGCTGTGGGTGGTGTGGGCGCTGTTCGCCCTGTGCGTGGCGGCCGAGATCGTGGCCGAGGTGCGGGGCCGGGACGTGGGCCGGCTGCGGGCGGCCGGGCCGCTCCAGGGACTGGCCGGGCGGCTGGTGGCCACGGTGGCGATGACGGCCGGCTCGCTCGGACCGCTGGCCGGCACGGCGTCGGCGGCCCCGCCGGTGCGGCCGAAGGCGGAGGTGGCGGCGCCGGCCCCGGTGGCCGCGGTGACGGTCACCCCGGCCCCGGCGCCGGTGCAGGCGGCGACCCGGGCGGTGATGGCCCCCGCCCCGGCGTCGCCTCCGGCGGCCGCCGCGCCCGTGACGGTGATCGTGGCGGCGGGCGACACCGCCTGGCGGCTGGCCGAGGTCCACCTCGGCGACGGCGCCCGCTGGGGCGAGCTGTGGGCGCTCAACCAGGGGCGGCGCCAGCCCGACGGCGAGGCGTGGACCCGGCCCGAGCTCATCCGCCCCGGGTGGCGGCTGGATCTGCCGGCGGTGTCGGCGGCTCCGCCGGCGGCCCCGGGTGCCGCGGTCCCGGCCGCGGCCCCGGCGGCCGGCGGCGGCAAGATCGTGGTCGAGCCCGACGACAACCCCTGGAGTCTGGCCGAGGCCCACCTGGGCGACGGCACCCGCTGGCGGGAGCTGTTCGCCCTCAACCGCGGCCGCCCCCAACCCGACGGCGGCGCCTGGGTCGAGCCCGGCACCATCCGTCCCGGCTGGCTGCTCGCCGTCCCCGGCACCGCGGCGGCCGAGGCCGAGGCCGAGGCCGAACCGGCGGCCGAGCCCGACGCCGCCCTCGACCTCTCCGGCCTCGCCAGCGCCCCCGCCGCCGCGGCACCCGAGTCCGCCGCGCCCGCCGACACCCACGCTCCGGTGCACGAGCCCGAGGCCGACGCGGCAGACACGGCGGCGCCGGCACCGGACGGGGGCGGGCACGAGCACGAGGCGGCCGCCGGGTCGGTCGACGATGCCCAGATGGTCGGCGAGCGGAGCGAGGCGGCGCAGGCGTTCGACGACGAGCGGGACATGGCCATCCGGCCGCTGGTGTGGCTGGGCATCCCCGCCGTGCTGGCCGGGGGCATCGCGCTGCGGCTCGACGCGCTGCGGCGGCGGCGGATGCGGACCCGGCGGCGGCGGGCGCCGGCCGAGGCGGTCGCGGCCGAGCTCCAGCCCACCGAGCGCCGGTGGCGGGCCATCGCCGAGCGCGAGTCGGCCGAGTGGGTCGACACCACCCTCCGCTACCTCACCTGGGCCGTGCGCACCACGGCCGCCCCGATCGACGTCGTCGGCGTCAGCACCGGCCCCCGGGGCGTCGCCCTGCTGCTGGACGGCCCGGCCGCCGGCGGGGCGCCCCGCTTCGTCCCCGACCCGAGCGGCTGGGCCTGGTCGCTGCAGTGCGACGACCTCGACCAGATCCGGGGCCTGGCCGCCGACGAGTCCCCCTACGCCCCCGGCCTGGTCACGCTGGGCACCAGCGAGGACGGTACGACCGTCCTCGTCGACCTCGAGCGGCTCGGCCTGCTCAGCGCCGAGGGCGACGGCGCCGTGGTCCGGGACTGGCTGGCCGGCGTGGCCCTCGACGTCGCCACCGCCCCCTGGGCCGCCGACGTCGACCTGCGGCTGGTGGGCGGGCTCACCGCCCTGGCCGCGCTCGAGCAGGTGGGGGTGCTCGACGCCGACGCCGTCCCCGCCGCCGTGCAGACCGCCGTCGCCGCCACGGACAGGGCGCTCGGCGACCACGCCACCACCCAGGCCGCCCGGGCCGGCAGCGGCGGTGAGCCCTGGCCCCCGCTGACGATCGTCGTGGCCGACGGCGGGCTCGACCCCGCCACCGCCCGCGCCGCCGCGGCCGGGCGGGGCGCCGCCGTCGTGGCCGCCGGACCGGTGCCCGGCGCCGCCAACCGGCTGGTGGCGGGCGCCGACGGCCACGCCACGCTCTATCCCTACGGGCTGATGGTCCGCCTGAGCGGGGTCGACCCGGCCACCGCCGGCGACACGGCCCGCCTCCTCACGGCCGCCGCCGGTCCCGCCCCGGCGACCGGCGGCAAGGGCAACGGGAACGGCAACGGCCACGCCCCGCCCGCCGGTCCCCTCGCCGCCCCGCTGTTCGCCGTGGCCCGCCCGCCGGCCGACGTGGCCGACGATGTGCGGGTCAAGTACGCCTCCCTCATCCGGGGCATCCTCGCGCCCGGCGAGATCGAGGTCGTCGTGCTCGGCCGGCCGAGCGTGACCGGCTGGCAGGCCGACCCCCGCCAGCGCTCGGTCGAGATCGTCTGCTACCTGGCCGTCCACGACGGGCCGGTGAGCGGCGACCGCCTGCGGGACTGCATCTTCCCGCCGGGGTTCAAGGCCACGTCGCTGCGCCAGGCCGTGTCCCGCACCCGCACGGCGCTGGGCCGGGCAGCGTCGGGCGACCCCCACATCCTCCCGGCGGTCAAGGACGGCAGCTACGAGCTGGGGCCCGGCGTCCGCTCCGACGCCGGGCGGCTCCAGGCCCTGCTCACCGCCGCCCGCACCGCCCCCGAGCCCTGCGAGGTCATGCTGCTGCGCACGGCGCTGGCGCTGGTCCGGGCCCAGCCCTTCAGCGACACGCCCGCCGGCGGCTACGGCTGGGCCAGCGCCGAGGGCGTCTCCTACGCCCTCGAGCGCCAGGTCACCGACGCCGCCCACCGGCTGGGCGAGCTGGCCTTCGCCGCCGGCGACGCCCGGCTGGCCGAGTGGGCCGCCCGCCAGGGCCAGCGGGCGGTGCCCCGCCACGAGGGCCTGTACTGCCACCTGGCGCTGGCCCGGCTGCACCAGGGGGACGTGGGCGGCTTCACCCGCATCCGCCGGGAGGCCGAGGCCGCGGCGGCCGCCGACGACGCCCTCGACGGTCTCCAGCCCGAGACCGAGGCGTTCTTCTCGACCGCCCTGGCCGAGTACCAGACCCTCCAGCGCGACGCCGCCGGGAGCTGACCCGGGTTAGGCGGCAGCCAGGGCCAGTGCCCGGGTCGCCCGGAGGCGGTGGGTGCGCACGGCCCGCACGTCCCGGCCGGTGAGGGCGGCGAACTCGGCCGGCGACCAGCCGTACACCGAGGTGGCCAGGACGGTCTGCCCGCCCGCCGCCGTGAGCACGCCGTCCCGCACCGCGGCCACCACCACGTCCCCCGCCCGCTCCTCGGCGCAGCGGGCGTCGTCGAGCCGGGCGACCGGGGACGGCGCCGCCCCGAGCCCCGACCCCTCCCGGCGCCGGTGGCGGGCGTGGCGGCGGACCGTCGCCCGCAGCCGGTCCCGCACCCGGGACCCCACCATCGCCGCCGGCCAGGCCCCAGCGGGGACGCCCGCCGCCACCACCTCGACCAGCGCCCCGGCGGCGTCGCCGTCCAGGTCGTCCCGGGTGGGCCACGGGCCCCAGCCCACGTAGCCCGCCATCCGGGCCGCGGCGCCCGCGGCCGCCGGCACGAGGGCCTGCACCGCGGCCCGGCACGCCACCGCGTCGCCGGCGGCCGCCAGGGACAGCAGCGCGACCAGCGGGCGGGGATCGTCGCCCCGGCGGCAGGCGTCGACCACGGTGGCCAGACGGGGCAGGCCGCCCAGGGAGCGGCACCCGACCGGCCAGCCCTCGGGCGCCGGACGGCGGCCGAGCGTGCGCCACTCGGCGTCGAGCAGGGCGAAGACGGAGGTCATGCCCGGACCGTCACCCGGGCGCGTTGCCGCACCCGTTGCCTACAGGGTTGCCACAAGGGTTGCCACGGCCTGGTCGTGGCGTTTGCGCAGGTCAGGTGAGGTAACGGCGGAGCCCGACCGGCAGCCGGCGGCGGGCGTCGGCGTCGAGCGACGCCCCCACCGCCCGGGCCCGGGCCCGCAGGTGGACCGAGGGATCCGGGTGGGTGGCCAGCAGCGCCAGCGCGTCCGGCGGGGTGGCGGGGTTGGCGGCCAGCCGCCGGAGGGCGACCACGTCCCGGCTCGCCGCCAGGGCCGGCGCCCACGGCCCGACCGCCGGGTGGGCGGCCATCCGCCGCAGCACGGTCGCGTCGGGCTCGACCCGGGGGTCGGCCAGCCGGGCCGCCACCTCGCCCGGCAGGTCGGCGCGGGCGGCGACCTCGGCCCGCACCAGCGCCGACCGGTCGGCCGCCAGGGCGGCCAGCGCCCACCCCGGCAGGCCCGGCAGCCGGGCGGCCGCGGCCCGGGCCGCCTCGTCGCCGCCGTCGACCACGTCCCGCCAGCACCGGGCGCAGCGCCCGCCGCCGAGGGTCGCAGCCCGCCGCCGGCAGGTCGCACACCGCAGCGTGGTCACGCCCCCCAGCATTCCGGCGGACGCGTGGTCACGCCCCCCAGCATTCCGGCGGAATGCTCCGCCCCGAGGAGGCACGCCCGCCCATGGCGCTCGAACGCACCGCGATCCCCCGTGAGTTCTCGGACCCCCGCCGGTTCACCCGGCGGTTCCGGCTCATCCTGGGCGGCGTCGCCCTGGCGGCCGTCTCGGGCCCGATCGGCTGCATGGCCGCGGTGGCCAACCGCCCGGTGACCACCCCGGCGCCCGAGGTGCCCCACCACCAGGACTACGCCGCGGCGGTGGCCGAGAGCTACCTCGACGGCCAGGCCCTCCCCGTCCCCGTCGCCCGGGGCCTCGACCCCGACGGCGGCCGGGTGGCCGCCGGCGACCGGACGGCGGCGATCGGCGACGACCCCCGCCCCGCCCGCATCCCCCACAGCTGGGTGATCCCGATGGACGCCGGCGTCGCCGCGGTCCCCGGGCCCGGCGGCAGGGGCGCCGCCGCCCGGCGCTCGGTCGAGACCCACCGGTTCCTGGTCGGCACGCCGTCGGGGCCGTTCGTGCTGGCGGTCCCGCTGGTCGAGACCCGCACCGGCGGGCCGGCGCTGGGGGCCCTGCCCAGCATCGAGCCGTTCGTCCCCGACCCCCGGGCCGCCGACCTCGACCCGCTCGACTGGGGCGCGGCCTACGCCACCGCCCGGCCCTCGGCCGCCGTCCAGGAGCGGGTCGGCGAGTGGGCCCGGGCCTTCGCCGCCGACGACCGCCGCCGGCTGCTGGAGATCACCGGCGACGGCCGCACCGGCATCGAGTACGCCGGGCTCGGCGCCTGGAAGCTGGACGGCGACCCCGAGGTCGGCGGCCTGTTCACCCGGGCCGACGGCCTGGCCGGCACCACCGTAGAGCTGGGGCTGGTGTCGGCCCGCGACCGCAAGGTCACCACCCGGGTGGCGTTCGACCTGCTGGTCCGGCACGCCGGCGAGGCGCTGCCCGAGATCGTGGCCTGGGGGCCGGCCGGGTCGGCGCTCGGGCTCACGCCGCTCCAGAACGCCAGCCGCATCCCCGCCGACGCCGTGGAGGGGGCCGGATGAGCACGCTGCGCACCCTGTTCGGCAAGCTCACCGACGACCGCCGCCCCGGCACGGTCGACCGGTCCCGGGGCGAGTTCCGGGCCACGCCCTGGGTCGAGCGGGAGACCGGCGGCGGCCACGCCCTCTACACCGGCCGGGACGGCAGCCTGTGGCTGTACGCCGTGGTCCGCAACCACCCGCTGTACTACGAGGACGACGAGGCCGTCCTCGACGTCGGGCGCCGGGTCGAGAGCGTGCTGGCCGAGATCGGCCGCACCAGCCTGTCCCGCAGCTTCGGCATGCGGTCGACCGCCTCGTACCGCGACGTCCACGTCCTGTCCGTCCGCTGGCACGGCACGCCCGAGGTGCCGCCGGGCACGCCGACCGAGGCCCAGTCGGCCTACGTGGCCGAGGTGCTGGAGCGGCTCGACGTGCCCCAGCAGGCCACGTTCCTCGGGGTGAGGCTGCGCGACCTCGACGCCGTGGCCGCCGCCCGGTCCCGGTCGGTGCTCGACATGTCGATGGAGCTGGTGGCCGGCCTGCTGCGGGACGACCCCACCGACTACGAGGCGTTCGAGCCCGACCGCCGGCACGTCGCCGCCCTCCTCGCCCGCCACGACTGCCGGGCCCCGACCCGCACCGAGCGGCGGCGGCTGGAGGCCTGGTTCAACGACGGCCGCCACGCGGAACCCGAGATCGTGCGGCTGCCCGAGAAGCTGGTCGTCGGGCACGGCGACGAGATCGAGTTCGTGGCCCTCGAGCGATTCACCGCCCCGCTGCTGCGGGCGCCCGACTCGATGTGGCTGGCCGACGCGTTCAACCTCGACCACGGGCCCGACGTCATGTCGCTGCGGGCCCAGCTCCAGACCGGCGAGGACACCAACCGCGACCTCCGCAGGTCGCTGCGCAGCCACAGCCAGGAGCACGACGCGGTCAAGGCCCACGATCCCCACGGCGAGGGGCGGGACGCCGCCGAGCGCGTCGAGTTCACCAAGGCGGTGCGGGAGGAGTTCGCCCAGGGCAAGGACGTGCCCTCGCTGCTCGACTGCTCGCTGGTCTTCGGGCGCCGCACGCCGCCGGCGCACGCCACCGAGACGTTCGTCGAGTACCTGTCGGGCGCCTACGGCATCGAGACCAAGCCCCTCGGGCACCGGCAGATGCTGGCGCTCGACGAGGTGCAGCCGTGCTCGCGGGTGCGGTGCTCGCCGTGGCCGCAGCGGCTCAACCTGGCGATGGTGGCCTACTCCGGGGTGGCCAGCTTCACCGAGCTGGGCGACCCCGAGGGGGCGTTCGTGGGGCAGGGGCTGCCCGACGGGGCGCCGGTCTACTTCGACCCGCTGGCCGCCTCCCGCCACGACCGGCCGCCGACCACCTACATCTGCGGGCGGCCGGGCAGCGGCAAGACCATGCTGCTCCAGCTGCTGTGCCTGCAGAGCGTGCTGATGGGGCACCGGGTGATCGTGGTCAACCCCAAGGGTTTCGACTCGCTGCTGCCGTTCGTCGACCTGGTCAACGCCGAGACCGACCACTCGGCCGAGCGGGTGTCGCTGGCCACGTTGGCCAGCGAGGAGGGGGGCGGGGCGTTCGACCCGTTCCGCTTCGCCCGGCCCGACACCGCGGCCAGCATCGCCGCCAACTTCATCACCACCGTGATCGACCTCGACCAGCGGCAGCGGACGGCGCTGCGGTTCGGGCTCAACCGGGGGGCGGTCGGCGGGGCCCGGTGCGTGGGCGACGCGCTCGGGTGCGTGGACGACCCGGTGGTGGCCGACCTGGTCGAGCGCACGTGGGCGTCGACGCCGCTGTTCCAGCTGGGCGTGGGGATGCGGCCCCGGCCCCGCTTCGACGACCGGGAGATGACCTCGGCGCTCACGCTCATCGAGTTCGACGTCGACCTCCACCTGCCGTCGCAGATCAAGGACGCCTACACGGACGCCGAGCGCATCAGCCTGGCCGCCATCCGCTGCGTGACGTCGGCGTCGGTGGGGATCCTGTCGCTGTCCGACGGCGGGGTGATGGCGACCGACGAGGCCCACACGGTGCTGGGGCACGCCGACACGGTGGCGCTCAACGACAAGATGATGCGGGAGGGGCGGTCGCTCAACGTGGGGCTGATCTACGCCTCGCAGCTGCCGTCGGACGTGCTGTCCAAGGGGATGGAGACGTACATCTCCCGGGTGTTCGCCATGGCGCTGGAGGACGACGTGGAGGCGGCCGCGGCCATCCGGCTGGTGGGGTTCGAGGTGACCGACGAGCGGATCCGCATGCTGCGGGACGCCGGCCCCCGGCGGGCGACGGCGGACCGGACGGGGCGGGCGGCGGTGTCGCTGCACCGGGACCTGCGGGGGCGGCGGTCGGCGGTGCTGCACGACCCGATCCCGGAGCACGTGTTCCGGGCGTTCTCGACCAACGTCGAGGACCGGCGGGCCCGGGAGGCGCTCGCCGAGGTGATCCCGGTGGGCGGGGGAGGTGGGGCATGACCGATCTGTGCCTGGCGGTGGTCGGCCTGCCGGCCCTGGGGCGGGTGCTCTCGGCGGCCGCCCCGGGCGGCGCCCGGGTGGTGTCGCTGGCGGCGGGGCCGGAGGTGGAGCGGGATCTGGCGTCGCGCGCCCGGGGCCTGCGCCCGGCCGAGGTGGTGTTCGTGATCGCCGCGGGGGTGGACCCGTGCGTCGACCGCCTGCCGGCCCGGCTGGCCCGGGGGTCGTTCCGGGCGGTGGTGCTCACGGGCCTGGCGGCCCCGACCCTGCCGTTCCCGGACCACCCGGCGCTGGTCTCGCTGGCCGCCCCCTTCACGGCCGACGACGTCCTGGCGGCGGTGACCCGCCTCCCGGGCGACCACCCGCTGTTCCTCCCGCTGGACGACGCGACCCGTGTCTACGCCCCGGGCTCGGCCCTCACACCGGAGGCCCCACCCCCGGGCCCGACGCTCGACGAGTGGCTGGCGGCCCCCGCCGACCCCACGGACGACGAGGACCCGCCCGGCCCGCTGGCCGAGCCGGGCGACGACGACCCGCTCGGCGCCCTGGTCGAGCCGGGCGACGACGACCCGCTCGGCGCCCTGGTCGACCCCGCCCCAGCCGCCACGGCCGCCGCACCCACGGGCGACGACCCGCTCGGCCCGCTGGTCGAGCCGGAGCCCGAGCCCGCCCCCTGGGCCGCGACGGCCACGGCAACTCCCGCCTCCCACGCCGACCCGCTCGAGCCAGAGCCCGTCCCCTGGGCGACCGCCGCCGTCGGCGACCCGCTGGGCACGCCGGTCGAGCCCGCGCCGGCGTCCGTCCGCTGGGCCGCGGCATCCGCGGCGGCGCTGGGGGGCGACGGCGACCCGCTCGGCCCGCTGGTCGAGCCCGATCCCGTCCCCTGGGCCGCCGGCGGCGACGGCGACCCGCTGGGGCCGCTGGTCCAGCCCGAGCCCGCCCCCTGGGCCGCCGGCGGCGACGGCGATCCGCTGGGGCCGCTGGTCCAGCCCGAGCCCGACGGCGTGCGCGTGATGGCCGCCGCCGGCGTGGGGGTGCCGGCCGACCTGCCCCGGTGGGCGCACCTGCCGCCCCCGCCGCCGCCCCCGCCGCCGGTCGACCGGCCGGTGCCGTGGGCGGACGGGGGGTGGCCGGTCCCGCCGGTCATCCCCGGCGACGCCCTGCCCACCCCCGGCGCCCTCACCGGCGACGGCCGGCGGCGGGGCCGGGTGCTGTCGGTCTGCTCCTACAAGGGCGGCAGCGGCAAGTGCCTCACCGGCGACTCGCTGGTGGTCGATCCCGTGTCCGGCGTCCCCCACCGGCTCGACGAGGTGGTCGCCGACCCGGCGCTGGCCACCGTGTTCACGCTGTGCGGCGCCACGATCCGCTGCACGCCGATCACCGACAAGGTCGACTCCGGCACGCAGCCCACGGTGCGGGTCGAGCTGGCGTCGGGGCGGCGGGTCACGGTCACGCCCCACCACCCGTTCCTGCTGGCGGACGGCTGGCGCCCGGCCCACGACATCGCCGTGGGCGAGGCGGTCGCCGTCGCCGCCCGCACGCCGTTCCCCCGCCGGCCGGTGCGGGTGTGCGGCACCTCCCTGGCGGCCCTGGCCCGCGAGGTGGCCGCCGGCCCGGCGACGATGCCCGCCGCCGTCTACCGCCTGCCCGCCGACCAGCTCGCCTGGGTGCTGGCGCTGCTGTGGGGGCCGGGCGAGTCCGGCGGCGTGGTGGCGACCGAGGCGCTGGCCCGGGCCGTGCAGCACCTGCTGACCCGCTTCGCCGTCGCCAGCCGCATCGCCGCCGATCCCGGTGCCGCGGGCGCCTGGCGGGTCAGCGTCGGCGGCGTCGCCCCCGAGGACACGGCCTGGGACGAGGTCGTCGCCATCGTCCCCGCCGGCGAGCGGCGGGTGTGGGACCTGTGCGTCGAGCCGACCCGCTGCTTCGTGGCCGACGACGTCGTGGTCCACAACACGACGACCGCCCTGCTGGCCGCCGGGACCCTCGCTCGGGCGCTGCGCCCGGCGGGCAAGCGGGTGGCGCTGGTCGACGCCAACACGGCCCAGTCCTCGGTCGGGACCGTGCTCCAGCGGCCGGCCCGCGGCTCGGTGCTCGACCTGGTGCGCAGCGACGTCGACGAGGGGGTGCTGGCGGCCGCCCTCACGCCGGTGGGCGGGCTGGACGTGCTGCTCGGCGCCCCCGACCTGCGCACCGCCGACCGGCGGCTGATCACGACCGGCCTGTACCGGCGGATCGTGGCCACCCTCCGGCGCACGCACGACTACGTCATCGTCGACACGCCGGTGGCGGAGGCCGTCGACCACGAGCTGTTCGAGGACTTCGTGCTGCGGGACTCGGACTCGCTGGTGGTCGTGCTCGATCCCCACCGGGAGACCATCCACAACAACGTGGAGTGGCTGGACATCATCGGCGACCCGGTCAGCGCCGGCGGGCGCAACGTGGTGCCGGAACGGATCGGGGTGGTGCTCAACCGGGCCGACCCGGCCCAGGGCTGGAACGGCCGCACGGTGGGCGACCAGTTCCGCCGCTACCGCTACCTGGGGGCCATCCCCGACTCGCCGTCCATCGCCCGGGCGGCCAACGAGGCCCGCCTGCTCGACCGGTTCGACCCCGAGGTCGACCACGCCGTCCGCACGGTGCTGGCCGCGCTCGTGGCCGAGCCCCTCGTCGCCCCCGACCTCGACCCCACGCCGCCGACCCCCCTCGCCCGCCTCCGCGCCGTCGGCACCCGCCTCCGCCCGGGGCGGAATGCTCAGGTGCATGGCTGAAGCACTGCGCACGCGCCCCGGCCGGTCCTCCCGCTACACGCCGCCTGCCCGCGCCACCGGCAGGGGTCCGGGGACGTCCGGCGGCGGGGTCGCCGCCGCCCTCGGCGGCCGGCGGCTGTGGTCCCGGCCCGTCGACCCCGACCGGGCGCCGGTGGGGCGGCGGGCGGTGGCGGCGCTGGTCGACCTCGCGCTCGTGCCCGTCGTCGTGCTCGGGGTGGCCGAGGCGGCCTGGCGGTCCGGGTTGCTCGGCCTGCTCGGGGTCGGGCCCCGCACCTGGGCGGCGTGGTCGTGGTCCTTCGGGCCCGTGGCCTGGACCGTGGCCGCGGCGGCGCTCGTCTACCACTTCGCCTGCACCGCCCGGTGGGGCCGGACCGCCGGCAAGCGGCTGGTCGGCCTGCGGGTCGAGGCACCCGGCGGCGGTCCGGTCGGGCGGTGGCGGGCGCTGTGGCGGGGGGTGTGGGCGGCGGCGCTGTTCCTGCCGTCGGTGCTCGCCCCGGTGCTGGCGGTGGCGGGCGGCGTGAGCATCGTCGCGGGTGCCCGCCGGTCCCCCGCGGACCGCGCCGCAGGGACCCGGGTGGTGCTGGCGGCCCGCTAGCGTCGCGGGGCGTGGATCTCGACGCTGCCATGGGCCAGGCGCTCGACGAGGGGGCGACGGCCGTCCTGCACGGCGACGTCCCCGTGGGCGCCGTAATCCTGCGGGACGGCGAGGTCATCGCCCAGCGACACAACGAGCGCGAGCTCACCGGTGACCCCACCGCCCACGCCGAGATCCTGGCGCTGCGGGACGCGGCCGACGTCGTCGGATCGTGGCGGCTCGAGGGCACGACCCTGGTCGTCACCGTCGAGCCCTGCCCCATGTGCGCCGGGGCGCTGGTCGCCGCCCGGGTCGACCAGGTCGTGTTCGGGGCGGCCGACCCCAAGGCCGGCGCCTGCGGCTCGCTCTACAACCTGTGCGCCGACCCGCGCCTCAACCACGAGGTCGCCGTCACCGCCGGCGTCCGGGCCGACGAGGCGGCGGCGCTGATCACCGGGTTCTTCGAGGAGCTGCGGGCGGCGGGCGACCCGCCGGACTGAGGGGCTAGGGGGCGATCCCCTCCCGGGACCCCGGCCGGGGGCGGGTGTGGAAGCCCCGGACCAGCCGGCCGCGGGCGCCGCACCAGCACCGCCAGTCCACGACCGGGCCCTCGGCCGTGTTCCGCTGGGCCTCGATCCGGGAGTAGTCGAGCAGGACCCGGGTGCCGTGGGTGGGGCAGTCGACCGCGAACATCGCCTCGTTCCTCTCGTTCACGAGCAGTCCACTTTCGGTGCCATCTGGCCTGGACTGCCCGGTAATTGGTCTGTACGATGCGACCACCTTCGGATCCAATCCAGGGCCAATCGCGGAGGATTGGTATGAGCCAGCCGATCGAGCAGGTGCTGGGCATGTGGTCCGACGGGCCCGGTCCCCTCCACCGCAAGCTCAGCGACGCGCTGCGCCACGCGGCGGGGTCCGGCCGGTTGCGGGTCGGGCAGCGGCTGCCGTCCGAGCGCGACCTCGCCGGCCGGCTGGCGGTGAGCCGCAGCACGGTGGTCACGGCCTACGACACGCTGCGGTCCGAGGGCGTGGTCGAGAGCCGCCAGGGCAGCGGCACCCGGGTGGCGGCGGGCGGCGGCGACGGCGGGCCCCGGCCCGACGCGCTGGGCGACTTCACCGTCAGCCCCATCTACCGCACGCTGATCGACGCCCGCGACGACGTCATCTCGCTCGCCTGCGCCACCTTCCCGGCCCACCCCCGGGTGGCCGAGGCGATGGCGGCCGTGGTGGCCGACGACGGCGAGAAGCTGCTCGTCCACACCGGCTACATGCCGGCCGGGCTGCCGGCGCTGCGGCGGGCGCTGGCCGACATGCTCACCGGCGACGGCACGCCGACGACGCCCGACCAGATCCTCGTCACGACCGGCGCCCAGCAGGCGGTCACCCTGGCGACGCTGCTGCTGGTGCGGCCGGGCGACGAGGTGGTGGTCGAGACGCCGAGCTTCTCCGGCACGCTCGACGTGTTCCGCACCCGGGGCGCCCGGGTGACGGCCGTGCCCGTCGACGACGAGGGGGTCGACGCCCGGCAGGTGGCCCGGGCCGTCGACGCCGGGCGGCCGGCGGCCGTCTACGTCATGCCGACGTACCACAACCCGACCGGCGTGCTGCTGGCCGCCCACCGGCGCCGGGATCTGGCCGAGCTGGCGGCCGAGCGGGGTGTGGCGGTCATCGAGGACAACGCCCTGGCCAGCGCCCCGCTCGACGACTCGCCGGTGCCGCCGCTGGTCGCCGGCTTCGCCCCGCCGGACGCCCCGGTGCTGAGCGCCGGGTCGTTCAGCAAGGCGGCGTGGGGCGGGCTGCGGGTGGGGTGGCTGCGGGGGCCGGTGCCGCTGATCGCCCGGCTGACCGAGCTGAAGGCGATGAACGACCTGGGCTCGCCGCTGTTCGACCAGGCGGTGGCGGCCCGGCTGGTGCCGCACCTGCCGTCGATGCGGGCCGATCACCGGCGGATGCTGACCCGCAACCTGGCGCTGGTGGGCGACCTGCTGGCGACGATGCTGCCGACGTGGCGGTGGCAGCGGCCGATGGGCGGGCCGTCGCTGTGGGTGGAGCTGCCGACCGGGTCGGCCTCGGCGTTCAGCCAGGCGGCGCTGCGGTTCGGCGTGGAGGTCATCCCGGGCGACCAGATGTCACCCACGGGCGACGACCGGGCCCACCTCCGGCTGCCGTACACCGCGGAGCCGACGGTGCTGGACGAGACCATGCGCCGGCTGGCGCAGGCCTGGCAGGCGTACGCGCCGACCGAGTCGCTCGGCCCGCCCCCGCCACGCCCGGTGGTCGTGTAGGGCCCGCTTCGGCTTAAGGAGCCGAGGGGGCGGTTTGGTAGCGTCGACCCCGGAAGGTTGCCAGAGCGGACGAATGGGGCGGCCTCGAAAGCCGTTGTGGCCTCCGGGTCACCATGGGTTCGAATCCCATACCTTCCGCCCCCTGGTCCCGGACGGTGCGCAACCGTCCGGGATCATTTGTTCTAGCTGGGCTTGCGTCCAGGCGTGTCCAGGGGGTCCGACGCCGATCAGCCAGCCGCCGGCCAGGACAAGCCCGAAGTCGGAGTGCCCCGCGTGGGGCGACGGAT
>DATFRN010000016.1:0-10351 GCA_035263165.1 Acidimicrobiales bacterium
AAGGCCCGGCTGGAGGAGTTCTCGGCGCTGGCCGGCCACGAGCTCGCCCACATGGGCATGACCTCGCGCGACCTGACCGAGAACGTCGAGCAGCTCCAGGTGCGGCTGGCGCTGGAGCTCGTCCGCGACCGCATGGTCACCGCCCTGGCCCGGCTGGCCGAGCGGGCCGCCGAGGCCGCCACGCTGGTCATGGCCGGGCGCAGCCACAACGTCGCCGCCCAGGCGACCACGCTGGGCAAGCGGTTCGCCAACGCGGGCGAGGAGCTGCTGGTCGCCTACCGCCGGGTCGACGAGCTGCTGGCCCGCTACCCGCTGCGGGGCATCAAGGGCCCGGTCGGCACCCAGCAGGACCAGCTCGACCTGCTGGGCGGCGACGCCCCGGCCGTCGACCGGCTGGAGGCGGCGGTGCTGCGCCACCTGGGCTTCGGCGCCGCCCTCACCAACGTCGGCCAGGTCTACCCCCGCTCGCTCGACTTCGACGTGGTGGCCGCGCTGGTCCAGGCCTGTGCGGGGCCGTCCAGCCTGGCCACCACCATCCGGCTCATGGCCGGCCACGAGCTGGTCACGGAGGGGTTCGCCCCGGGCCAGGTGGGCAGCTCGGCCATGCCCCACAAGATGAACACCCGCTCGGCCGAGCGGGTCAACGGGCTGGCGGTGATCGTGCGGGGCTACCTGTCGATGGTGTCCGAGCTGGCCGGCGACCAGTGGAACGAGGGCGACGTGTCCGACTCGTCCGTGCGCCGGGTGGCGCTGCCGGGGGCCTTCCTGGCCACCGACGGGCTGTTCGAGACGGTCCTGGCGGTGCTCGACGGCTTCGGCGCCTTCCCGGCCGTGATCGCCCGCGAGCTCGACCGCTACCTGCCGTTCCTGGCCACCACCAAGGTGCTCATGGCCGCGGTGCGCCGGGGCGTCGGGCGCGAGCAGGCCCACGAGGCCATCCGCGACCACGCCGTGGCCGTGGCGCTGGCGCTGCGCGACGGCGCCGCCACCAACGACCTGGTCGACCGGCTGGCCGCCGACCCCCGCCTGGGCCTGAGCCGGGGCGAGGTGGCGGCGGTGGTGGCCGACCCCGTGGGCTTCGTCGGCACGGCGCCCCACCAGGTGGCGGCGTTCGTCGCCCAGGTCGAGGCGATCGCTGCCGCGCACCCCGAGGCGTCCCGATACCGCCCGGAGCCCATCCTCTAACGTCGGGTCATGACCGACCTCGGGCTCCCCCACATCCACTCGGGCAAGGTGCGTGACATCTACGCCGTCGGCGACGACCGGCTCCTCATGGTCACCAGCGACCGCATCTCGGCCTTCGACGTCGTCATGGCCGAGCCGATCCCCGACAAGGGCCGGGTGCTCACGGCGATGTCGGCGTTCTGGTTCGGCGAGCTGGCCGACGTGGTGCCGGGCCACCTGCTGTCGACCGACGTGGCCGACCTGCCCGACACGGCGCGCGCCGCGGCCGACCGGGCCGACCTGACCGGGCGCATCATGCTGACCCGCCGGGCGAACATGCTGCCGATCGAGTGCATCGTCCGGGGCTACATCACCGGCTCGGCGTGGAAGGAGTACCGGCGGGCCGGCACCATGCACGGCGCCCGGCTGCCGGACGGCCTGGTCGAGTCCGACCGCATGCCCGAGCCGGTGTTCACGCCCTCGACCAAGGAGGACGAGGGCCACGACGAGAACATCTCCCAGGCGCAGGCGGCCGAGCTGGTGGGCGAGTCGCTGGCGGCCAAGGTCCGCGACGTGTGCCTCGAGCTCTACCGGCGGGGGTCCGAGTGGGCCCGAGAGCGCGGCATCATCATCGCCGACACCAAGTTCGAGCTGGGCATCGTCGACGGCGAGCTGGTGCTGTGCGACGAGGTGCTCACGCCCGACTCGTCCCGCTTCTGGCCCACCGACGCCTGGGAGCCGGGGTCGACGCCGCCGTCGTTCGACAAGCAGCCGGTGCGCGACTTCTTGGAGACGCTCGACTGGGACAAGTCGCCCCCGCCGCCCTCGCTGCCCTCCGACGTCGTGGCCGCCACCAGCGACCGCTACGTCGAGGCCTACGAGCGCGTGACCGGGCATTCCTTCGCCGACTGGCCCGGGACGGGCGCCGCCGTGTGATCGACGCGCCGTGGGCGGCGACCCGCGACCAGTCCGCGTGGGACGTCCGCTTCGACTGGGCGACCGAGGGCATGGCGGCCATCGGCCCCGGCGCGGCGAGCGTGGTCGTGGTGGACGTGCTGCGGTTCACGACCGCGGTGGCGGTCGCCGTGGGCCGGGGCGCGGAGGTGCTGCCCTACGTGTGGGCGGTGGGCGACGCCCCCCGGGCCTACGCCGAGGCCCACAAGGCCGAGCTGGCCGGCATGCGGGAGGACGGCGGCTGGTCGCTGTCGCCCACCGACCTGGCCCGCATCCCCGAGGGCACCCGGCTGGTGCTGCCCTCGCCCAACGGGTCGACGCTGGCGGTCGGGGCGGCCGAGGCGGCACCGGGCGTGCGGGTGCTGGCGGGGTGCCTGCGCAACGCCGGCGCCGTGGGCCGGGTGGCGGCCGCGCTGGCCGGCCCGGTGGCGGTGGTGGCCGCCGGCGAACGCTGGTCCGGGGCGCTCGGCCCGCTGCGTCCGTCGGTGGAGGACCTCCTGGGGGCGGGCGCCGTGGTGGACGCGGTGGTGGCCGCCGGGCGCGACCCGGCGGGCGCGTCGCCCGAGGCCCGCGCCGCCCGGGCGGCGTTCCAGGCGGCCCGCGACGACCTGGCGGGGTGGCTGGCCGACAGCGCGTCGGGGCGCGAGCTGACCGAGCGCGGCTGGGCCGACGACGTCGCCTGCGCCGCCGCCCTCGACGCCGAGTCGGTCGCCCCGGTCCTCGACGGCGAGGCCTTCCGGGCCGTCACGCCGGCGGCGAGCGGCCGCGTAGATTGAGCGCCATGCAGTTCTCGGTGCTGGTCGAGACCCGTCCCCGCGAGGGCGTCGCCGATCCTCAGGGGTCCACCATCGAGCGCTCGCTGCCCGCTCTCGGGTTCGACGGCGTGTCCGGCGTGCGGGTGGGCAAGTGCTTCCGGTTCACGATCGAGTCGGCCGACGAGGCCGCCGCCCGGGCCGAGGTCGACGACATGTGCGCCCGCTTCCTCACCAACCCGGTCATCGAGGACGCGACCGTTTCCGTGGACGTTATTGGTTGACTCCCAACCGATAACGTCCACGGTATGGCCACCGTCGTCGGCGTCGTCGTCTTCCCCGGGTCGAACTGCGAGTTCGACGTCGTCGAGGCGGTCCAGACCCTGGGCGGCGAGGGCCGGCTGCTGTGGCACGCCGACGACTCGCTCGGCGACGTCGACGCCGTCGTGCTGCCCGGCGGGTTCGCCCACGGCGACTACCTGCGGCCCGGCGCCATCGCCCGGTTCTCGCCGATCATGGGTGCCGTCGCCGCCCACGCCGCGGCCGGCGGCCCGGTGGTCGGCATCTGCAACGGCTTCCAGGTGCTGTGCGAGGCCGGGCTGCTGCCGGGCGCGCTCCAGAAGAACGCCGGGCTCAAGTTCCTGTGCCGCCCCGTGGCGGTGCGGGTCACGGCCGGCGACTCGGCGCTCACGACCGGGGTCGACGTCGGCACCGAGCTGACCATCCCGGTCAACCACTTCGAGGGCAACTACACCTGCGAGCCCGGCACCCTGGCCGAGCTGCGGGCCGACGACCGCATCGTGCTGCGCTACGTCGACAATCCCAACGGCTCGATGGACGACATCGCGGGCATCTGCTCGCCCGGCCGCAACGTGGTGGGGCTCATGCCCCACCCCGAGCGTGCGTGCCATCCGCTGCTGGGATCGACCGACGGCGCCCCGCTGCTGCGGTCGCTCCTGGTGCGGGCCGGCGCGCTGACGGCCTAGGCGCTACGGCTGATCCCGGCCCGCTCGAGCACGGCCGCGGGCACGCCGATCTCGCGCCAGGCCGAGTAGGAGATTCCCTTGCGGTCGCTGTAGGGCGCGGCGGCGTCGACGAACTCCTTTTCGAGCTGGTCGAGGTCCACCTTTGACTCACTGGCCTCGAGCGCGGCCTGGAGATCGAGGCGTTCCTGCACCAGGCGCAGGCGTTGCAGGGGGTCGGCCACGGCGATGTCCGATTCGACCTCGTCGAGCCGCTTCTTCAACGATTCCGGGCTGCGCTTGCGGCCGCGACGGGGCTTGTGCGCCTCGAGCGCTTCGAGGTAACGACGCACCGCCCGACCCTGGTCTCGCCCTTCCGCCAGGGCGGCTTTGTGTTCCTTGCTCATGGGCGTGCGCTTGCGGGGGGTTTGGGGCATATCGAGCATCATATTTCGATTTGTCACCGGATGCCTATTGACACGCTGTCGTCGCCTAAGTTGGGCGCGTGACCGCCGACGAGCCGATCCACCGGGCCCTGGGCCTCACCGACGACGAGGCCGCCGACATCGCCCGCCTGCTCGGGCGGGTGCCCAACCACCTGGAACTGGCCATGTACGCAGTGATGTGGTCCGAGCACTGTTCGTACAAGTCGAGCCGCCTCCACCTGCGCCGCCTGCCCACCGAGGGCCGGGATGTCATCGTCGGTCCGGGCGAGAACGCCGGGGTCGTCGACGCCGGTGAGGGCATCGCCGTCGCGTTCCGCATCGAGAGCCACAACCATCCGTCCGCAATCGAGCCATATCAGGGTGCGGCGACCGGCATCGGCGGGATTCTGCGCGATGTGTTCACGATGGGTGCTCGTCCCATCGCTCTCATGGACCCGTTGCGGTTCGGTCCGTTGTCGGACGCCCGCAGCCGGTGGATCGCCGAAGGCGTGGTCTCCGGCATCAGCGGCTATGGCAACTCGGTCGGGGTGCCCACTGTGGGCGGTGAGATGGTGTTCGACGAGACCTATCAGGACAACCCGCTCGTCAACGTGTTCTGCCTGGGCGTGCTGCCGATCGAGCGGTTGGTCCTCGGAATAGCGTCGGGCGTCGGCAATCTGGCGGTCCTGTTCGGGTCGACCACCGGGCGCGACGGCATCGGCGGCGTGTCGGTGCTGGCGTCGGCCGGGTTCGGCGACGCGGACGACGACGCGGCCAAGCGCCCGAGCGTGCAGGTGGGCGACCCGTTCGAGGAGAAGCGGCTCATCGAGGCGTGCCTGGCCATGCTCGACGCCAACCTCGTCGTGGGCATCCAGGACCTGGGGGGCGCCGGCCTCACCTGCGCCACCAGCGAGACGGCCAGCCGGGGCGGCGTGGGCATGGACGTGTACGTGTCCGAGGTGCCCCAGCGCGAGGCGGGCATGGAGCCGTTCGAGGTGCTGACCAGTGAGAGCCAGGAGCGCATGCTGGCCATCGTCACGCCCGAGAACCTCGACGAGGTGCTGGCCATCTGCGCCCGCTGGGAGATCAACGCCGCCGTCGTGGGCACGGTGACCGGCGGCGGGCAGCTGCGGGTCCTCGACCGGCCCGACGGCGAGGTCCTGGCCGACGTGCCGGCGTCGACCCTGCACGACGACGCCCCGCTGCTCGACCGCCCCCGGGCCGAGCCCGAGGCCCGTGCCGCCCGGCTGGCCGACGAGGCCGACGCCGCGCTGGCGCCACCCGACGACCCGGGCGGCGACCTGCTCGACCTGCCGTACGACACGTCGTGGGCCTTCAGCCAGTACGACCACCAGCTGTTCCTCAACACGGTGGAGGGGCCGGGGGGCGACGCCACCGTGCTGCGGCTCAAGCACCCGGGCACCGGCGCCGACACCGGACGGGGGTTGGCCCTGACGGCCGACGGCAACCACCGCTGGTGTGCCCTCGACCCCCGCCGGGGCACGGCGCTGGTGGTGGCCGAGGCGGTCGCCAACCTGGCCGCTGCGGGGGCCCGTCCCCTGGCCCTGGTCAACTGCCTCAACTTCGGCAACCCCGAGCACCCCGAGACGATGTGGCAGCTGTCCGAGGCGGTCGACGGCATGGGCGAGGCGTGCCGGGCGCTGTCGCTGCCGGTCGTGGGCGGCAACGTGAGCCTCTACAACGAGAGCCGGGGCCGCGACATCGACCCCACGCCGGTGGTGGCGGTGGTCGGCATGGTCGACCGCCTGGTGGCGCCGCCCCCGGGCGTCGGCCTGGTCGACGGCACGCGGGTGGTCGCCCTCGGGGCCGAGCCCTCGACGCTGTCCGGCTCGGCCTGGGCCTGGCGCCGGGGCCACAAGGCCGGCAGCCCGCCGGCGCTCGACCTGGCCACCCACCGGGCGGTGTGCGACCTGGTCCGCGACCTGGTGGCCGACGCGCTGGTGCTCGGCATCCACGACACGGCCGACGGCCTGGGGCCCGCGCTGGCCGAGATGGCGGTGGCCGGCGAGGTGGGCGCCCGGGTCCGGGCCCCCGAGGACGCCGCCGTGCGCTGGCTGTTCGGTGAGACCCCGTCCCGCTTCCTGGCCGCCGTCGACCCGGCCGCCGAGGCCGAGGTCACCCGCCGGGCCGCCGCCGCCGGGGTGGCGCTGGCGGTGCTGGGCGAGGCGGGCGGCGACCGCCTGGTGGTCGACGGTCCGCCGGGGGTCGGGGTCGACCTGGCGCTGGCCGAGGTGGTGGCGGCCTGGCGGGGCCGGCTACCCGCACTGCTGGGCCAGGGGACGACCCAGGGCTAATCGTCCAGGCGGCGGGTGGCGGCCACCTCTTCGGCACCGGCGGCGCCGTCGGCGCCGTCGGCGCCGTTGCTCCCGGGCAGCGGCGGCTCGCCGTCGGTGCCGTCGAGCGACAGGGCGCCGACCAGGCCGGCCTCGGCCTCGTCGATGGCCACGTCGGGCTCCATCTTGTGGACGACCTTCCACATGAGCTTGTCCAGCACCAGGAACTTGGCCACCCACAGCAGGCCGAACCCGGTGAGGTTGGCCGCGGTCACGGCGAACGTCGTGCCCCAGCGGTCGTCGGCGTAGGCGACCGCCACCATCGAGGCGATCATCCCCAGGACCGACATGGCCCAGAACGGGACGACCTCGCCCCACAGCCGGTTCTTGCCCGTCTGGTGCCAGGTCCAGCGCCGGTTGATCAGGTAGTTGGGGATGGCGCCGCAGGTCACCGAGATCAGGTTGGACAGGATGGCGTTGCCCGTCGCCGCGTAGAGCACGGCCAGGATGGGCGTGCCGACGCACACGCCGACGACCGACGCCGCCGAGTAGCGGAACAGCTTCACGACCGTGGGCGAGCGGCGCAGGGACATCGGCGGACCAGCGTAAAGCACGGCCGCGGCCCGCGAGAACCGGTCGGTTCGCCGCTCCGCCCCTCGGGCACGGCAGACTGGGGGCATGTTGGACGAGCGACAGCCGGGGTCGCCGTGATGACACCCCCCGCCGGGCCGGGCGACGACGCCGCTGAGCCCGACGACCGCCTGCGGGAGGCGTGCGGCGTCTTCGCCGTCCACGCCCCCGGCCAGACGGTGGCACCGCTCGTCTACCTGGGACTTTTCGCCCTCCAGCACCGGGGCCAGGAGGCCGCCGGCATGGCGGTCAGCGACGGCGAGCAGCTCACGGTGGTCAAGGACCAGGGCCTGGTGGCCAGCGTGTTCGACGACCGCACGCTGGCCGGCCTGCCCGGCCACCTCGCCATCGGCCACTGCCGCTACTCCACCACCGGCAGCTCCACCTGGCGCAACGCCCAGCCCTCCTACCGCTCGGTCGGCGACCACATGTTCGCCCTCGGCCACAACGGCAACCTGGTCAACACCGAGAAGCTGGCCGCCGATGCCGGCATGCTCGAGGGCACGGTGACCAGCGACAGCGACCTGGTGGCCGAGATGATCGCCTCCGAGCTGGCCGGCCAGTCCGGCACCGACGACGCCCTCGAGCAGGCGGTCGCCGCCGTCGTGCCCCGGCTCGAGGGCGCGTTCTCGCTGGTCCTCATGGACGAGGCCCGGGCCATCGGCGTGCGCGATCCCCACGGGTTCCGGCCGCTGTGCCTCGGGCGGCTGGACGGCGGCTGGGTCCTGGCCTCCGAGACGCCGGCGCTCGACATCGTCGGCGCCCACTTCGTGCGCGAGCTCGAGCCGGGCGAGATGATCGTCATCGACGGGGCCGGCACCCGCTCGGTCCACCCGTTCGGCGCCGGGGCGGTCGACCCCCACCTGTGCCTATTCGAGTTCGTCTACTTCGCCCGGCCGGACAGCCGGCTCTACGGCCAGAGCGTCCACCAGGCCCGGGTGCGGATGGGCGAGCAGCTGGCCGAGCACGCGCCGGTCGAGGCCGACATGGTCATGGGGGTGCCCGAGTCGGGCGTGCCGGCGGCCGAGGGGTTCGCCCGCCACAGCGGCATCCCGCTCGGCCAGGGCCTGGTCAAGAACCGCTACATCGGCCGCAGCTTCATCGCCCCCAGCCAGGAGGCCCGGGCCCAGGCCGTGCGCCTGAAGCTCAACCCGCTGCGGGAGAACATCCAGGGCAAGCGGCTGGTGGTGGTCGACGACACGATCGTGCGGGGCACCACCCAGCACCAGCTCGTGCGCATGCTGCGGGAGGCGGGGGCCCGCGAGGTGCACCTGCGCATCCCGTCGCCGCCGGTGCGGTGGTCGTGCTTCTACGGCATCGACACCGGCGACCGCAGCGAGCTGCTCGCCCACAACATGGAGATCGACCACATCCGCGAGTACCTCAACGTCGACACCCTGGCCTACCTGTCGCTCGACCGGCTGGTGGCGGCGACGGGGGCAGCGGGGGCGGGGTTCTGCCACGCCTGCTTCACCGGCGACTACCCGGTCGAGGTGCCGGTCACGCTGCGCAAGCACGTGCTGGAGGGCAACGCCATGCCGACCGGCGAGGCGATCGTCCAGCCGGCGCTCGACGGCACCACCACGTGAGGGGCTGATGGGCGAGACCTACCGGGGCGCGGGCGTCGACATCGCCGCGGGCGAGGAGGCGGTGGCCCGGATCAAGGACAAGGTGCGGTCGACCTACCGGCCCGAGGTGCTGGGCGACATCGGCGGGTTCGGCAGCCTGGTGGCGCTGCCGTCGGGCTACCGGGAGCCGGTGCTCGTGTCCTCGACCGACGGCGTGGGCACCAAGGCGATGGTGGCCCGGGCGGCCGGGCGCTACGACACGATCGGCATCGACCTGGTGGCGATGTGCGTCGACGACATCCTGTGCCAGGGCGCCGAGCCGCTGTTCTTCCTCGACTACATCTCGGTGGGGGAGCTCGACCCCGGCCGCATCGACGCCCTGGTGTCGGGGATCGTCGAGGGCTGCCGCCAGGCCGGCTGCGCCCTGGTGGGCGGCGAGATGGCCGAGCACCCGGGGGCGATGGAGCCGGGGGAGTTCGACCTGGTCGGGTTCGTGGTCGGGGTGGTGGAGCGGGACCGGGTGCTGACCGGCCAGGCCTCCCGCCCGGGCGACGTGCTGGTGGGGCTGCCGTCGCCGGGGCTGCGGTCCAACGGCTACTCGCTGGCCCGCCGGGTCCTGTTCGACCGGGCCGGGCTGGCGCTGGACGACGAGCTGTTCCCCGGCCACACGGTGGCCGACGAGCTGCTGCGCCCGTCGGTGATCTACGCCCCGGCGGTGACCCGCCTCCTGGGCGACGTCGACGTCCGGGCGGTGGCCCACATCACCGGCGGGGGCATCGTGGGCAACCTGCCCCGGGTGCTGCCGCCGGGGGTCGACGCCCGCCTCGACCGCTCGAGGTGGGAGGTGCCGCGGGTCTTCACGGAGATCCAGCGCCGGGGCGAGATCGCCGACGACGAGATGGCCCGGGTCTTCAACCTCGGCCTGGGCATGGTCGTGGTGGTCCCGCCGGACGACGTGGCCCGCACGCTGCGCACCCTGGCCGACGCGGGCGTCCCGGCGAGCGAGGTCGGAACTCTCGAGCGCACGGAGGGCGAGGGCGGCAAGGTGGTCGTCGAGTGAACGACGCCCTGATCGACCACCTGCTGAAGCACTCGGTCCGCCGCGGCGACTTCGTCCTCAAGTCGGGCCGGCGCAGCGACTGGTTCATCGACGCCAAGCAGACGACCTGCCGCCCCGACGGCATGCTCCTGGTGGCGGACGCACTGCTGGCGGCCCTCCCGCCGGAGGTGACGGCCATCGGCGGCCTGACCATGGGCGCAGACGCGGCCGCCTTCGCCACGGCGGCCATCGCGGCCGCCCGGGGCCGCAGCCTGCGGGCCTTCAGCGTCCGCAAGGAGGAGAAGGACCACGGCGCCGGCGGCCGCATCGCCGGAGCCCTGGAGCCGGGCGACAAGGTGGCCATCACGGAGGACGCGGTGACGAGGGGCGTCTCGATGCTCGAAGCCGCCGAGGTGGTCCGCGCCTTCGGCGCCGAGCCGGTGATCCTGATCCCGGTGGTCGACCGCGGCGGCACGGTCGAGGCCCTGGCCGCCGAGGCGGGCCTGCCCCTGCGCGCCCTGGTCACGGCACCCGACCTGGGCTTCCCGTACGAGAGGGACGCG
>DATFRN010000017.1:0-3849 GCA_035263165.1 Acidimicrobiales bacterium
CCACCACCCCGGGCACCGGACCGCCCCGCACCCGCCGGCCCACCGGCGGCGCCACGGCCACCACCCCGGGCGCCGGACCGCCCCGCACCCGCCGGCCCACCCTCGGGACCACGGCCACCACCCCGGGCGCCGGACCGCTCCCCACCGGCGGCGCCACGGCCACCACCCCGGGCACCGGACCGCCCCGCACCCGCCGATCCACGGCCGCCGCCGGACGACGGGGCGGTGGGCTTGCCACGGCCGCCGCGGGGGGTGCCGGGCCCGCCGCTGCGTCCCTTGCGGGACGGGGTCATCGGTCCGCCACCACGAGGGCGACGGCGAGGCAGGCGATCCCCTCGCCCCGCCCCAGCGCGCCGAGGCCCTCGGGGCGCTTGCCCTTGACCGTGACCGGGGCGCCGACGGCGGCGCTGAGGCGGTCGTGGATGTCCTGGCGCCGGGGGGCCAGCTTGGGGCGGTCGAGCACGACCGTGCAGTCGACGTTGACCGGCCGCCAGCCGGCGGCCCGGACGTCGGCCACGGCCCGGCCCAGCAGGTCGAGCGAGTCGGCGCCGGCCAGGGCGGGGTCCGTGTCGGGGAAGCGCTGGCCGATGTCCCCGAGCCCCGCCGCGCCCAGCAGGGCGTCGGTCACGGCGTGGGCCACGACGTCGGCGTCGCTGTGGCCGGCCAGACCGGCCTCGCCGGGGAAGGTCACGCCCCCCAGCACCAGCGGGCGCCCGGCGTCGCCCGGGGCGAACGGGTGCACGTCGTAGCCCTGACCGACGCGCAGGTCGCCGGGGCCGGGGGCCGGGTCAGTGGGCACGGAGCAGCGCCTCGGCCACCACCAGGTCGCTGGGGTGGGTGATCTTGAGGTTGGTGGGCGAGCCGGCCACGACGACCACCTTGCCACCGGCCGCGGCCACCAGCGACGCATCGTCGGTCGCCTCGCCGCCGCCTGCGTGCGCCGACCGCAGTGCCTCGGCCCGGAACGCCTGGGGGGTCTGGACGGCGACGAGGTCGTCCCGGTCGACCTCCCCGCCGGAGCGGGAGCGCAGCGTGTCGCTCACGTCGATGCCCGGGAGCGCGGCGTCGGCGCCCGCCCGCACCGCCGCCACCACGGCGGCGAACAGGCCCCCGCCGGCCAGCGGCCGGGCCCCGTCGTGGACGACCACCACGTCGGCCCCGTCCGGCACCGCGGCGAGGCCGGCCCGCACCGAGCCCGAGCGGGTCTCGTCCCCCGGGACCACGGCCTCGACCGACGCCTCGCTGTCGTCCGCCCGCTCCGGCGGCACCACCAGCACGACGCCGTCACCGGGCGCGGTCGCTACGGTGCGTGCGGCGTCGATCGACCAGTCCACGACCCGGCGCCCGGCCAGCGGGCGGTACTGCTTGGCGCCCCCGAACCGGAGCCCCGATCCGGCCGCGACGACGATCACCCATACCGTTCCCATGACGGCCGGGAGGCTACCGCCACGCCCCGTCCGGACCGCGATGTCAAGACGTCCCTGCCCTCCGTCGTTATCGTTCCGGGGTGATGACCCCGACCGAGCTACTCGCCGACGTCGACCTCTTCGGCGACCTAACACCGCAGGAGCTGCACCAACTGGCCGACGCCAGCACGATCGAGGACCTGCGGCGCGGCGACGTGCTGATCCGGGAGGACGACGACGCCGACACGCTCTACGTGGTCATCGCCGGTCGGATCGCCATCGCCAAGCGGTCGATCGACGGGCGCGAATCGGTGGTGGCGCTGATGGAGGCCGGCGACCTGTTCGGCGAGATGGGCCTGTTCGTGCCCGGCCGCACCGCCGAGGCCCGGGCGCTGGAGCAGTCCCAGGTGCTGGCCATCGGCTACGGGCCGGTGCGGGCGGTGTTCGAGCGCCGGCCCGAGCTGCTGTGGGGCGTCGTCGCCCTGCTGGCCGGGCGGCTGCGGACGATGGACGTGGCGCTGGCCGACTCGGTGTTCCTCGACGTGACCGGGCGGACGGCCAAGCGGCTCGTCGAGATGGCGGCCGGGGCCGACGAGTTCACGCTGCCGGTCACCCAGGAGGAGCTGGCGGCGATGGTGGGGGCGTCCCGCGAGCGCGTCAACAAGGCGATCGCCAGCTTCGTGCGGCTGGGGTGGATCGAGCAGTCCGACCGCCGCTACCGGATCACCGACCGCGAGCAGCTGGAGCGCCGCGCCCGCTGAGGCCGCAGGGCCCCGAGTCGCAGGTCGCCCGCAGTTTCGGGCGAGCACCGGGCGTCCCTCGCCAGAACGCACGACGAGTCGCAGCCAACTCTGCGGCGATCGCCCCAGATCGACACCCGCCGCCCGAGCCCGGCGCACCCCAGGTGTCGATCCGGTCGAGAGAAGGCGGACGTCGCGAGCGGCGTCGAGGGCCGGCGAACCTGCGGCAGGACTTGCGACTCGGGGCACTAGGGGCCGCGCGCCCGGCCGTCAGGCGTAGCGGTCGAGGATCGACGTCTCGGCCAGGCGGGACAGGCCCTCCTTGATGGCCCGGGCCCGGGTCTGGCCGACGCCGGTGACGTCGTCGAGGTCGTCGATCGTGGCCCGCATGATCTTCTGCAGGTTGCCGAAGCGGCTGACGATGCGGTCGATGACCGACTCGGGCAGCCGGGGGATGCGGGCCAGCAGCCGGTAGCCCCGGGGCTGCACGTTGGCCTCGAGGTCGACGACGCTGCCGGGGACGTGGAGGGTGGAGGCGACGACCTTGGGGTCGACCAGCTCCTCGGTGCCCATGGCGGAGAGAGCGCCCATCGCCTGGTCGAGGTGCCACTCGGTCTCGGGGGTGAAGTAGTCGAGCATGACCAGGCGGCGGTCGTCCTCGACCCCGCCCATGAGCTCGTCGAGCTGGAGCTTGACCAGGCGGCCGTCGACCCCGAGCTCGACGATGTCGCCGGCGATCTCGTCGGCGATGCGCCGGACCATCTCGGTGCGCTGGAGGACGTTGACGACGTCGCGGGTGGTGACGAGGTCCTCGACCTCGAGGGCGCTGAGCGAGGCGGTGACGCCGTCGAGGCGGTCGCGGTAGCGCTCCAGGGTCTGGAGCGCCTGGTTGGCCCGGGCGAGGAGGCGGGGGATGGTCTCGAGCGGGTGCTTCTCGTCGCCGATGTAGACGGCGATGATCGACATGTCCTCGGAGACCGAGATGACCGGCACGTCGATCGAGCGGGCGACCCGCTCGGCGGTGCGGTGGCGGGTGCCGGTCTCGGAGGTGGGGACGTTGGGGTTGGGGACCAGGTGGACGTTGGCCCGGGCGATGCGGCTGGCGTCGGCGGCGAGGATGATGGCGCCGTCCATCTTGGCCAGCTCGGAGAGGCGCTGGGGGCTGAAGGCGGCGTCGAGGAGGAAGCCGCCGGAGCAGATGTTGAGGACCTCGGGCCCGTCGCCCACGACGATGAGCGCGCCCATGTTGGCCTGCAGGATGCGGTCGATGCCCTCGCGCAGCCCGGTCCCGGGCGCCACCGCGGCGAGCGCGGTGAGGAGGTGAGCGCTGGGACGGGAGACCACGGCGTCGATGGTAGTGCGACCCTGAGAGCACCCTGCGTGTGCCCTGGCCTGCCGACCACGAAGCGACGCCAGGCCACGGCCAGCCGACCGCGGAGCGCGCGAAACAGGGCGCGGAGGCGTGTCATGCCGAGGCAGGGGTCGGGGTGAAGGTGTGGTGGTGGATGGCTTCGGCGATGGACCTGGCCCTCTGGCAGTGGAGGGTGGCCGGGGCCGGCGGGGCCGACTGGGGGACCAGGGCGCGCGTGAAGCCGAGGCGGGCGGCCTCGGTCAGGCGGCGTTCCGTGCGCTGGACCTGGCGGATCTCGCCGCCCAGGCCGACCTCCCCGCAGGCGACCAGGTCGGGCGGGAGGGGGCGGCCG
>DATFRN010000018.1:0-5034 GCA_035263165.1 Acidimicrobiales bacterium
TGATCTTCACGGCCGAGAGCGGGAAGCCGGTGACCCGCAATCGGGTGGCCGAGCTGGTCAAGGCGGCGGCCGTGAAGGCGAAGGCGCCCGACGTGCGGTTCCACGACCTGCGGCACTTCTACGCCTCGGCCCTGATCCGCAAGGGCCTATCCGTGAAGGTCGTCCAGGCCCGGCTCGGGCACGCCTCGGCCGTCGAGACTCTCGACGTGTACGGCCACCTGTGGCCCGACGACGAAGACCGCACCCGACAGGCCGTCGACGAGCTCCTGGGCGGCGAGCTCGCTGAGGACTGGTTGAGGACCGAGGCGGGGTAGTAGCGGTCGATGCCCTGGTCAGATGGTGTGGTGACGGTGAGCCGGCCTGTAAGCCGGATTCTGTAGGCGGGTTCCTTGCGGTTGCCGCCCGGTGGCCATCCATCTTTGCGGCCTACCTGGGGACATCGGCCGGGCCGGCCGTCCCACGCTTGGCCTTGCTCCGGGTGGGGGTTGCCAGCCGCCGGGGTCGCCCCCGGCGCTGGTGCGCTCTTACCGCACCGTTTCACCCTTGCCTGTGCGGGCCGCCCGAAGGCGCCCCGCCATCGGCGGTCTGCTCTCTGTTGCCCTGTTCCGGCAGGTCGCCCCGTCCTGGCTCTCGCCAGCACCCGTGCCCTGTGGAGTCCGGACTTTCCTCGACCCCGCCGCCCCGAGGGGGCGACGGCGCCGCGGCCACCCGGCCGGCTCACCGTCACACCCCAGGGTACGGGGTCTCCGGCCTGGCAGGCGACCTACAGCCAGACCGGAGACCACGACCGACAAGCAGCCTCACTGCTTGGAGAAGAAGATCTGGAACTCGAAGCTCCCGTTGTCCTTGATCGACAGCACCCGGAACCCGGTCGGCGGGTCGATCCCGAAGTCGGTGAGCTTGACCGGGGCGTTGCCCACCACGGCCACCCGGCCGTTGGCCATCTTGGTGTCGACCTTGACCGTCACCGGCTTGGTCACGCCGTGGATGGTCAGCTCGCCCTGGGCGGTGGCCGACCCCTGCTGGCCGCTCTCGATGCCCTGCGGCACCGACACCGGCTGGGTCAGCTTGAACGTCCCCTTGGGGAACTGGTCGGACTGCAGCCCCCGGCCGTGCAGCGCGGCGTCCCGGGAGCCGCTGTCGCTCTGCAGCGTGGTCAGGTCGACGTCGACGTCCACCCCGGTGACGTTGCCGCCGTCGACGGTCAGCGTGCCGGTGACGTCGGGGGTGCGGCCGACGGCGGTGTTGGACCCGATTCCCGACAGCTGCTCCTCGACCCGATAGCCGGCCCACGTGCCGCTGAAGTCGTCGAACGACCCGACCGACTTGTCGACCTGCCAGGTGCCGTCGATGCTCCCGCCGGCCGCCGCGGCCGTCGTGTCGCTGCCGGACGACTCGAGCGTGTCGGCGGCGGCGCCGATGTCGGCCTTCTCCGGGGCGTCGTCCCGGATGAAGAACCACCACCCGCCGAAGCCGACGACGGCGAGCACCACCACCACCAGACCGGCGAAGATCCCGAGGGATCGTCGTGAACTTGGCATTTGTCGGACTCCTCTTCCGGGACGCGCTGCGGTGCGATCCGTCGGTCTGTGCGACCAGTACGACACGACCCACCCCAACGGTTCGGCCTGCGCTGTCCTAAATCTTGGTTAAGCGCGGATCGTGGTTAAGAGCGCCTAACCCTAGAAGCTGATGGCGCTGAGGTCCGGCTCCCAGCCGGCGGCCCGGTCCACGGCGTCCCGCCAGCGGTCCCGGTCGAGGGCGCGCCGGGGCTCCACCACCGCCGCCGGGCGCCACGTGGCGGCCAGCTCGTCCCAGCCCGTCCAGGTCCCGGCGGCCAGACCGGCGAGGAACCCCGCGCCGAGGGTCGTGGCCTCCCGCTCGGGCGACACCTCGACCGGGCGGCCGCAGGCATCGGCCACCGCCTGGACGAACGTGGGGTTGCCGCTCATCCCGCCGTCGACCCGCAGCCGGTCGAGCGCCAGGCCGGTGTCGGCCTCGGCCGCCTCGACGAGGTCCGCCCCCCGCTGGGCGACGCCCTCCAGCACGGCCCGCACCAGCTGCGGGCGCCCGGTGCCCCGGGTGACGCCGAGCAGCGTGCCCCGGGCCCCGTAGTCCCAGCGGGGCGTGCCCAGCCCGAGCGGCGCGGGCACGTAGACGACGCCGTCGGTGGTCTCGCAGGCGGCCGCCACCTCGTCGGACTGCTCGGCACTGTCGATCACGCCCAGGTCGTCGCGCAGCCACTCGACGTTGGTCCCGGCGGCCAGCATCACGGCCTCGACGCCCCAGGTGGCGGCGCCGTCCGCCCGCCAGGCGACGATCGGGAAGGTGCCGTGCCCGCCCTGGCGGGCGAACGAGGGGCGGTCGGGCCCGACGCAGACGTCGAGCATCCCGCCGGTCCCGAAGGTGATCTTGGCCAGCCCCGGCCGCACGCAGCCCTGGCCCACCAGCGACGCCTGCTGGTCGCCGACCAGCGCGGCGAGCGGCGGCGCCCCCGCCAGCGCCGAGGCCGGACCGATCGTGCCGGTGGTGTCGACGATGGCCGGCAGCGAGCCCCGGGGGATGCGGAGGGCCTCGAGGATCTTGTCGTCCCAGTCCCGGGCGTCGGGGACGACCAGGCCCGTCACCGCGGCATTGGAGAGGTCGGTGACATGGAGGTCGCCGCCCGACAGGGTCCAGGCCACCCAGGCGTCGACCGTGCCACAGCACAGGTCGCGCCGCCGCTCGGGATCGGCGCCGTCGAGCAGGTGGGCGAACTTCGTGGCCGACTCGTTGGGCGCGAACCGCAGGCCCTCGCCCTGCCACACCAGGCAGTCGCCCACGGTGCGCAGGTCCTGCCAGCCGAGGCCGGGCCCGACCGGCTCGCCGGTGGCCCGGTCCCACACGATCGCCGAGGCCCGCTGGTTGGTCACCCCGACGGCGACGACCGGCCCGCCCTCGGCGAGCGCCTCGCGGGCCATGCCGAGGGCGGCCTCGGCCATGGTCCGGGGGTCGAACTCGACCAGGCCCGGGGCCGGCGAGTCGGGCAGCACCCGGCGGTAGTGGACGGCGGTGACCGTGGCGTCGGGGTGGACCACGGCGGCCCGCACGCCCGACGTCCCCACGTCGACCACCAGGATCGGCCCGCCGCTCATCGCAGCCCCCCGGCCCGTGCCGGCCCGCACGCCTCGCGCATCGGCCGAGTCTGCCCGATCGGGGCCCCCGGCGCGCTCACCAGCCGCCCACCGGCCCCCAGGGTGAGGGCAGCCCGAGTTTGCCGGGGTTGAGGATGCCCTCGGGGTCGAGCGCCCGCTTGGCCGCCACCAGCACGTCGAACGCCCCGCCGAGCGCCCGGGGCATGAACCGGGCCCGGTTGAGCCCGACGCCGTGGTGGTGGCTGAGCGCCGCCCCGTGGTCGAGCGCCGCACCCTGGCCGGCGTCCCACAGCGCCCGGTAGTAGGCGTCCCGCCGGTCGGCCTCGACCTGGCCGGCGAACGTGAAGTAGAGGCAGCCGCCCGACGGGTAGCTGTGCGACTGGTGGGCCGAGGCGGCGATCGTCCCCTCCACGCCGGCCAGGGCGTCGAGCGTCGCCCGGTAGACGCCGGGGAGGTCGGCCCACGACGCCGCCACCTCCATCGTGTCGACCGTGTAGCCCCGGCTGGTCAGGGCCTCCAGGGCCGCCACCTCGTTGCGGTGCTCCAGCCAGTGGGCGACGTGGGCCTCGTCGCCCGCCTCGCCGCCGCCCCGGGTCGCCTCCTCGGCCACCACGTCCATTGTCGCCGCCACCAGGCGCTCGTCGCCCTCGTCCAGGACCAGCAGCAGGGCGTGCTCGCCGGTGTGGTAGGTGCGATCGGCCTCGGCGGCGTCGTAGAGGCGCAGCACGGCCGGGGTGGCGCCCCGCTGGACGATGCGGCGCATGACGTCGAGCCCCTCGGCGAAGCCGGGGAGCAGCCACGCCGCCCGCCGCTCGTGGGCGGGGGCCGGGTGGACCCGCAGCCGGGCGCCGGTGATGATGCCGAGCGTGCCCTCGCTGCCCACGAACAGCTGGGTGAGGTCGGGGCCGACGGCGGCCCGGGGGAAGCCACCCGTGGCGATGCGGCGCCCGTCGGCCAGGACGACGTCGAGGCCGAGCACCATGTCCTCGATCTTCCCGTAGCGGCCCGACAGCTGGCCCGCCGATCGGCAGGCGAGCCACCCGCCCACGGTGGAGAGGGCCACGGACTGGGGCCAGTGGCCGAGCGTGACCCCGTGGTCATTGCGGAGGTCGTGCTCGAGGGCGTCGCCGAAGGTGCCGGGGGCGACGTCGAGGACCAGCGAGGTGGCGTCGACGTCGACGATGCCGGCGAGGGCGGTGGCGTCGAGGACGACACCGCCGTGGAGCGGGACCGACGCCCCGCTCACCCCGCTGCGGCCGCCGGCGACGGTGAGGGGGACGCGGGCCTCGTGGCAGACGGCCGCGGCGGCGGCCACCTGGTCGGCGTCGGTCGGCCGGGCGACGGCGGCGGCCAGGCCGGCGACCTGGCCGGCGGTGGCCCAGGCCATGGCGAGGGGCCACCAGTCCCGGCTGGCCTCGGCCAGCGCCGCGGGCTCGACGGTCACGTCGGCGCAAGCCGACCGCAGCCGTTCGAGCAGGGCGTCGCCGACCTCGACCCGCGCCGCGGCCAGCCGGGGCACGGCGGCCCCGGGACCGCCGGCGAGTGCGATGGGCGGCGTCGGCGCCGCCGGACCCACGGGCGGCAGGGGATGGGGCTGGCTCATGGGCGTGATCCTGACGCATCCGCACCGCCCCGCGCGCCCGGGCGCCGGGTTCCGGCGCCGCCGGCCCGGGGCGCGATCCGGTCGGGTGCGCTCGTGCCGGGCGGCAGGCGGGGCGCTGCCCGGGCGGATCGTCAACGACCGGGGCGGCGGGATGCCGCCGCCTGGTGGCGCCGGATCAGGCCGCTCGGCTGACGGGTAGCCCGCATCCGCCGTCGCCGCGGAGGGTCGGCGCGGGTGGTGTTGGTCGGGGCGGGTGTGGCTGGTCGCCGGGGCGGGCCGTCGGGCGCCGTCGCTGGG
>DATFRN010000019.1:0-20435 GCA_035263165.1 Acidimicrobiales bacterium
TTGGCATCCGCCAACACCTTCGTGATCGCCGCCGTCAACGTCGTCTTCCCATGGTCAATATGCCCCATGGTACCGATGTTCAAATGCGGCTTCGTCCGCTCGAACTTTTCCTTGGCCATCGTGCGGATCTCCTGGTCTCGCAAGGTGATGGAAGTAGCGGCGGCCGGACTCGAACCGGCGACACCTCGATTATGAGCCGAGTGCTCTTACCAACTGAGCTACGCCGCCAGGCGCTGCAATGAGCGAGCCCCCTGTCGGAATCGAACCGACGACACCAGCCTTACCATGGCTGTGCTCTGCCGACTGAGCTAAGGGGGCCTGCCTGGTCACCCAGGGGCCGCACAGAGTATCGCTGGGCGCGGCCGACCGGCCAACCGGCTTGTCCAGGCTAGCGGGACGGCGGGCGGGGGCGGCACGGCCGGCGTGCGGGGCCCTGGCGCGGGCCCCGTCCGGGTCGTAGGCGGATTTCGCCACGGAGGGTGGGGCTGTCGTCTGTTCGCGACACATTCGTAAAGAAATTGCTCAAGTCCGTGGCACCTGGTGCCGATACTGCTCTCGTGCTGGTGGAACGCCTGATTGTCGAGGGCGACGGCGATGCCGCGTCTGTCGACTTCCATCCGCGGCTGACCGTGCTGGGCGGTATGCCGGGCGATGCTCGTGGGGCCTTCGGCTCCCTGCTCGCCGGCGCCCTGCACGGGACGGTGCGCGGCGTACATCTCGAGGTCGTGGACGACGCCGGGCGACGCCTGGTGGTCCTGCGCCCCTCGTCGGGCCCGCACCGGGTGATCGATGTGGCCACGTCGGCCGACGTCACCGCCCAGCACCGGGGCTTCGACGGCCGGGTCGACCTGCTGTCGAGCCAGTACGGGCGCTCCACCGTCACCCGCATCACCGCCGCCGACCTGCACAACCGCACGCCCCGCAACGACGCGGTGCGGGCGCTGTCGGCCGTCGACCAGGTGGCCCTGTGGGGCGCCGCCGACGACCTGCTGGGCCGGGGCGGCAAGGGCCGGGGCGACGCCGCCGGCACGTGGCGCCGGCTCGCCGGCGACACCGACGTGCACTGGGCGATCGACCACCGCACCGAGATCCAGGCCGCGGCCCGGCTGCGCCAGCACATCGCCGCCCTGCGGTCCCTCTCGTCGAGCGCCCCGGACCTGTCGGACGACGACGCCGTCGCCCTCGCCCAGGGCATCGTCTCGCAGCTCACGGCGGCGACCAACAGCGCCGGCAGCCGGCCCCCGGTCCTCCTGGACGAGACGTTCGACCAGCTGGAGCCGGCGGTGGTCCCGCTGCTGCTCGAGCTGCTGCCGGGCCTGGTGGGCGACCTCCAGGTCATCCTCCTCACGGAGGACGAGGCCATCGCCAGCTGGGCCCGCCTGGAGGCCCTGGCCGGCGAACTGGCCCTGGTAGAACCCGCCCTCGCCGCCGACTGACCGACCCCAGGGCTGCGGCAAACCCAGCACGCCGCAGCCCCACCTGCATTCCGTGGACAGAAGTGGTTGGGAGTCAACCGCTGGCGTCCAGGAAATCGCTCGGGCGGCCGTAACGTAGGCCCGATGGGTCCCCCGGTGTTGCGATTGGCGCGGTTGGAGGATGCCGAGGCCATCCGGCAGATCTACAACGCCGAGGTCACGACCTCGACCGTCACGTTCGACATCATGCCCCGCTCGCTCGAGGAGCAGCGGCGGTACCTGTCGGCGCGGAGTGGGGCTCATGCCGTGATCGTGGCCACCGATGGGGACGGCGGGGCCGTGCTCGGGTACGGGGCCCTGTCGCCCTGGCGGGACAAGCCCGCCTACGCCACCTCCGTCGAGGATTCCGTGTACGTCCACCCCGGGCATCACGGCCACGGCATCGGGCGGACCATCCTCGAGGAGCTGGTGAAGGTCGCCACCGCCCACGGGTTCCATGCCGTGTTCGCCCGGATCGTCGGGGGGCACGAGGCCTCGATCCGGCTGCACCGGTCCGTCGGGTTCGAGGTCGTCGGGACCGAGCGGGAGGTCGGCCGCAAGTTCGGGCGGTGGCTGGATGTCGTCGTCATGGAGCGGCTGCTCTAGCTTCGGCCGATGGAGAAGGTGATCTACCTCGCCTGGCGGGACCCCGGCGTCCCCACCGCCGACTGGTCGGCCACGCTGCGCGGCGCCGTGGCCGGGCGGCTCGCCGAGGCCGGGGCCACGGGCGTGCAGGTGAACGTCGCCGACGACGCCGTCGCCGGGGCCCTCATGCGGCTCGCCGCCCTCGATCCCCAGCCCGAGGCCGTCGTCGGGTTGTGGGTCGACAGCGCCCGCGACGCCGCCCGCCGCCCCCTCGACGACGCCGTCGCCGCCGGTCCCGGCACCGCCCGCATCGCCGCCTACCTCGTCACCGAGTCGGTGCCGCTGCACAACACCGCCCACCCCGCCGGGCCCGGCGAGCGGACCGAGGGGTTCGCCAACATCGCCCTGCTGCGCCGCCCGGCCGGCATGGCGCCCGACGAGTGGATCGACGCCTGGCACAACGGCCACACCGACGTCGCCAACGAGACCCAGAGCACCTTCGGCTACGTCCAGAACGTCGTGGCCCGACCGCTCACCCCCGGCGCCCCGGCCGTCGACGGCATCGTCGAGGAGCTGTTCCCGATCGAGGCGCTGACCAGCCTGCACGCCTTCTTCGCCGCGGCCGACGACGACGCGCTCGCCCGCAACCTGGCCCGCATGGCCGAGAGCACCGCCCGCTTCGGCGCGGACCGGGACATCGACGTCATCCCCACCAGCCGCTACGTGATGTGACGACTCAGGGCCGGGGTGTCGAATCCCGGCCGCCGGCGGCGACTCCTCGGCAGCGGCCACCACCGGCCGCCCACCGGAAGGAGCCACCGATGCCCACCTCGACCCCGTCCGTCACCCTGCCCAAGGCCGGCGCCGCCATCGCGGCGGCCGTCGCCGTCAACGCCGCCGTGTTCGCCGCCGCCCGGGCGATCGGCGAGGACTTCGTCGTCGTCAAGGACGGCAGCGCCACCACCGTGACCGCATCGAGCGTCGTGATGATGACGATCGCCTCGCTGCTCGTCGGGTTCGGCGCCGCCGCCGTCACCACCCGGTTCTGGCCCGCCGGCCTGCGCCTGGCCGTCCCCGTCGGGGCCGCGCTGACCGTCCTCAGCCTCACGCTGCTCCCCTCGGCCGACGCCCCGGCGGCGACGAAGCTGTGGATCACCGCGCTGCACGTGGTCGTGGGTGCCGCCTACGTGGCCGCCCTGCTCATCCCCGATCGGACCCACCGGCCGCTCTGGCACACTGGCCGGGCGTGACGGACCCAGCGGACACCCCGGACACCCCGCCCACCCTGCTCCACCCCTTCGCCCGCCCCGCCGCCGGCGCCGGCCGCTTCGTCACCATCGTCCGGGGCGAGGGGGCGATCGTGGTCGACGACCGGGGGCGGCGGCTAGTCGACGGCCTCGCCAGCCTCTGGTACTGCAACGTGGGCCATGGCCGGCGGGAGATCGTCGACGCCGTGGCCGCCCAGATGGCCACGCTGGAGAACTACAACACCTTCGACATCTTCACCAACGAGCCCGCCGACCGGCTGGCCGAGGCGATCGCCGGCCTGGCGCCGGTGCCCGAGGCGCGGGTGTTCCTGGCCAACTCCGGCTCCGAGGCGGTCGACACGGCCTTCAAGCTGGCCCGCCTCACCGCCACTCTGGCCGGCGAGCCCCGCCGCCAGATCGTCGTCTCCCGGACCCTCGGCTACCACGGCACCAACGTGGGTGGCACGTCGCTGCAGGGCCTGCCGCTCAACAAGGCCGGCTGGGGTCCGCTGCTCGACGACGTCGAGACCCTCGCCCACGACGACCTCGACGCCGCCCGGGCCCTGTTCTCCCGGCGGGGCGACGAGATCGCCGCCGTGATCGCCGAGCCGGTCATCGGCGCCGGCGGGGTCCACCCGGCCACGCCCGACTACCTGAGCGGGCTGCGCAAGCTGTGCGACGACGCCGGCGCGCTGCTCATCTTCGACGAGGTCATCACCGGCTTCGGGCGCCTGGGCTCGTGGTTCGCCGCCGGCCACTACGGCGTCACCCCCGACCTCATCACCTTCGCCAAGGCGGTCACCTCCGGCTACCTGCCCCTCGGCGGCGTGGTCGTCGGCGCCCGGGTCCGGGCGGCACTGGAGTCCGACCCCGCCTACGTGCTGCGCCACGGCTACACCTACAGCGGCCACCCGGCCTCGTGCGCCGCCGGCCTGGCCAACCTGGCGCTGCTGGACGGCGAGGGTCTGCTGGGCCGGGTCCCGGCCATCGCCGCCATCCTGGGCGGCGGGCTGGCGGCGCTGGCCGAGGACGGGACGCTGGCCGGCGTGCGGGGCGAGGGCGGCGTCTGGGCCGCGGTGCTGCCCGAGGGGGTCGACCCCCTGGCCGTGCGGGAGGGCATGCTCGACCGGGGCGTGATCGCCCGGCCCATCGGAGCGGACACGGTCGCCTTCTGCCCGCCGCTGGTGATCGACGACGACGACCTCGCCCTGTGCGTGGAGGCCCTGGCCGGCGCGATCGGCGCCGCCGCCGGATGACCGACCGCGCCGCCGCCCGCGCCGCCCTGGCCGGCGCCGAGCGGCGGGTGTTCTGGCTCGACCGTCCGGACGCGCCCGACCCCGCCCCGCCGCTCACCGGCACGGCCGAGACCGACCTGGTCGTCGTGGGCGCCGGCTACACCGGCCTGTGGGCCGCCCACCAAGCCCTCGACGAGGACCCGGGCCGCGACGTGCTCGTGCTGGAGGCGGGGCGGGCCGCGCTCGGGGCGTCGGGGCGCAACGGCGGCTTCCTCGACGCCTCGCTGACCCACGGCCTGGCCAACGGCCGGTCCCACTTCCCGGCCGAGCTGGCCACGCTGGTGCGGCTGGGCCGCGAGAACTACGCCGGCCTCCTGGCCGACCTCGACCGCCACGGCATCGACGCCGCGGTCGAGCAGGTGGGCGAGATCGACGTGGCCGCCGCCGCCTGGCAGCTCGACGGCATGGCCGAGGACGCCGACCTGGCCCGGTCGCTGGGCGAGGACGTCGAGATGCTCGACCGGGCCGCCCTCGGCGCCGAGGTGGCGTCGCCCGAGCACCTGGGCGGGCTGTGGCACAAGACCCACTGCGCCCTCGTCGACCCCGGCCGGCTGGCCTGGGGCCTGCTGGCCGCGGCCCGCCGGCGGGGCGCCCGGGTCCACGAGCACACCGCGGTGGCCGGCGTGCGGGACGCCGGCGAGGCCGTGGTGGTCGAGGGCCCGCACCTCCACGTGCGGGCCCGGCGGGTGCTGCTGGCCACCAACGCCTTCCCCGCCCTGATCGCCCCCATCCGCCGGGCCGTCGCCCCGGTCTACGACCACGTGCTGGTGACCGAGCCGCTCACCGCGTCCCAGTGGGACGCCGTCGGCTGGCGGCGGCGCCAGGGCCTGGCCGACGCCGGCAACCGGTTCCACTACTACCGTCCCACGCCCGACGGCCGGATCCTGTGGGGCGGCTGGGACGCCCTGTACCACTACGGCAACCGGGTCGGCCCCGACCTCGAGCAGGACGACCGCACCGCGCTGACGCTGGCCCGGCACTTCCGGGCCCGGTTCCCCCAGCTCGACGGGATCGCCTTCACCCACCGCTGGGGCGGCCCGATCGCCACCACCTCGCGGTTCATGTTCACCGCCGGCACCCGCCTCGGCGGCAAGGTGGCCTGGTCTGTCGGCTACACCGGGCTGGGCGTGGCGGCCAGCCGGTTCGGCGCCCGGGTGGCGCTCGACCTGCTGGCCGGCGAGGACACCGAGCGCAGCCGGCTCGCCGCCGTGCGCCGGCCGCCGGTCCCCTTCCCGCCCGAGCCGCTGCGCTGGCTGGCGATCGAGGCCACCCGCCGGGCCCTGGCCCGCGCCGACGCCCACGACGGCCGCCGGGGCCCGTGGCTGCGCCTGCTCGACCGCTTCGGCGTCGGCTTCGACAGCTAGGGCCGGGGCGCTAGGCGCGCCCTGGTTGCCGGCCGATCAGGCGGCCGAGGAGACGGCTCGGGCCGCGGGTGAACTCGCCGACGACGTCGGCCACGAACTGACGGGGCGTGACCATCAGCGTGGCCTTGACACCGTTGCGGTCGACCTTGACCTCGTAGGTCTCCGGGACCTTCTCCAGGAGCTGGCCGGTGTACGGCCCGACGTAGCGGTTGAGCCAACCGTCCAGCTCGCCGACCATCTCCGCGTCCATCGAGCCCCAGCGCCACTCGGGGAGCGGCTCGTTCATCTCGGGCACCGCCTCCGGGATGTACTGCTCCACCGCGGCGTACGGGGGTCCGAGCTGCGCCAGCGCCTGCTGGGCCTTGCGTTGGGCCGGGGTCGGGTCGGCCCCGGGGTCGGGGCCGGTCGGCGGCGTCGATGCGCCGCACTGCCAGGCCAGCTCGACCCGCCGGTTCTCGGCGTACTGCTTCGGGTCGCTGGTCCGCAGCGCGCCCTCGCCCTGGCTGGTGGCGCTCACCACCTGGTCGGGCCGGGCGCCGGCGGCGACGATCGCGGCCCGGACCGCGTTGGCGCGGCGCAGGCCGAGGGCCATGTTGTAGGCGTCGGTGCCGAGGGGGTCGGTGTGGCCGACCAGCTCGACGACGTCGCCCGGGTTGGCGTGGAGCCACGCCCCGGCCGCGGCGGCCGCGTCGGCCGCCGGCCCGTCCAGGCCCGACGAGTCGAACGCGAAGTGGATGACCCGGGGCGGATCGGCGGGCACGAGGCGCTCGCGGATCGGCTCCTGCTCGCCCGCGTAGCGGGCGGCGTTCAGCTCGTCCCGGGCGGCGAGGATGGCCAGCTCGGCCTGGTCCTTGCTGTCGGGGCTCTCGCCGAGCATGGCGTCGCCCTTGGCCAACCAGGGCGTCGGGTGGGCCTGGGAGCGGACGACGACACCCTGGCGGCCCTCGCGGTCGTGCATGGCCCCGCTGACCGCTCCGGCCAGCGCCAGCCCGAAGAACTTCGGGAGCTGGGCCCGCCCGCCGATCGGTGCCATGCCCTGCTCGATCATGCCGTCGATGCGGGCGTGGACGTCCTGGCGGGCCGCCTGCTGGGTGTAGTTGCCCCGGAGCTGCGGCGGGAGCTGGAGCATGATCTGGGACACGAGGGCGTCCTCCAGCCGGGTCCTCAGGTTCTGCTCGAACGCGGCCGCCATGGCGTCGGCCTTGTCGCCGTAGTACTCCATGATCTCCCGGCGGGGGGTACGGACGTGGCCGCCGGAGAACATGTCGGTCAGGTAGTGCTGCCCGAACGCCTCGAGCAGCTTGGCCTCGCCGAAGGCGGCGTCGTTGTGGGTCGTGCCGGCCTCGAAGGCCTTGTGGAGCGCCCGGGCGTGGTGGCTCTGCCAGGTGGCGCGGGCGTCGCCGCCCTCCGAGAAGTGGGTGACGTTCTCCAGCAGCAGCATGATGTCGCCCCGCTCCTGATCCGCCCGCTCCTCTGGCGATGGCGTGCCGAGGGCCGCCGGGATGGGGCCGCGGACGCCGTCGTGCTCCAGCGCGGCGCGGATGCGGCGGCGCCCGGCGTCGTCGCCCGCCGCCCGCCGCAGGTCCTCGACCGAGCCGAACTCGTCGCCCGCGATGGCGACGACCTGCCCCCAGGTGAGCACGACGCCGTTGCCGAGGTCGACGGTGTCGCCGGTGACGTTGCCGAGGCTCTCGTGCTCGTGGCCCACGAAGCGCTGGGCGACGCGGCATCGCCCCAGCCAGCGAGCGACGGCGGCGTTGCCCGCCTGGCGCTGCAACCGCAGGACCCCGCCGACGCCGGAGGCGGCCGCGTCGCCGCGTCGGCGCGACCCGCCCCGCCGCGGCCCGTACGACCGGGGGCCGCGGCGTCCGTCGCCGCCCTGCTCGCGCTCGACCCGGTATGTCACGGACGGACCTCCCGCCGCCACCCAGCGTATGGCCCGGGCGCGCGCGGGGAGAGGGCCCGCGGCGCGACCGTTCGGGCAGAGACGTTGCCCTCTCGGGCGACGGTCAGCGCGCTAGCCCGTGCCCCAGCTGTAGGTCTGCTTCTCCAGGTGGAGGTAGGTGAACGTCTCCGCGGTGCGGACGCCCGGCAGGGCGCGGATGACGTCGTTGACGATGGTGAGCAGCTCCTCGTTGTCCCGGCACACCACCTCGACCAGCAGGTCGAAGCGGCCGGTCGTGACCACGACGTAGGCCACCTCGTCGACCTTGGCCAGCTTGGCCGCCGCCGCCCGCAGGTCGCCGTCCACCTCGACGCCCACCATGGCCTGGAGGCCGAAGCCCAGCGTGAGCGGGTCGGTGACCGCCACGACCTGCATGACGCCGTTCTCGATCAGCCGCTGGACCCGCTGGCGCACCGCCGCCTGCGACAGCCCGACCCGCGGTCCCAGCTTGGCGTAGGGCAGCCGCCCGTCGAGCTGGAGCTCGCGCACGATGGCCTTGTCGATCTCGTCGATGGCCACGGCCCGTTCGTTCACGAAGTGCCTCCCAGGACCTCGTCCAGCTCGGCGGCCGGCCGGGCCAGCGCCTCGGCCACGGCCGCGTTGACCACCCGCCCGCCGGCGGTGTTGACCCCGAGCGCCAGCGCGGCGTCGTTCCCGACCGCCTCGGCCACGCCCAGGCGGGCCAGCTCGGCCAGGTAGGGCAGTGTCACGTTGGTCAGCGCGTAGGTCGACGTGTTGGGCACCGCCCCCGGCATGTTGCCGACCGCGTAGTGCAGCACGCCGTGGTCCACGAACACCGGGTCCTTGTGGGTCGTCTCGTGGGAGGTCTCGATGCAGCCGCCCTGGTCGATGGCGATGTCGACCACCACCGCACCCGGCTTCATCGACGCCACCATCTCCTCGGTCACCACCACCGGCGCCCGGCCGCCGGGCACGAGCACCGCGCCGATGACGAGGTCGGCCTCGGCCACCACCAGCTCGACCGTGCCCCGGTTGGACGCCAGCGTGGTGATCCGGCCCATCTGGATCTGGTCGATGAACCGCAGCCGGTCGACGTTCTTGTCGAGCAGGTCGACCTCGGCCTCGAGCCCGGCCGCCATCCACGCCGCGTTCCAGCCCACGTTGCCCGCCCCGAGCACGACCACCCGGGCCGGCCGCACGCCGGGCGCCCCGCCCAGCAGCACGCCCCGCCCGCCGTTGTGGCGCTCGAGGTAGTGGGCGCCGATCTGCACCGACATCCGCCCCGCCACCTCGCTCATGGGGGCCAGGAGCGGCAGCGCCCCGGTGTCGAGCATGACGGTCTCGTAGGCGATGCCGGTCACCCCCGCGGCCAGCAGCGCGTCGGCCACCTTGGGGTAGGCGGCCAGGTGCAGGTAGGTGAACAGCACCAGGTCGTCGCGGAAGAAGGCGAACTCCTCCTCCAGCGGCTCCTTCACCTTGCACACCAGCTGCGCGCGCTCCCACACCTCGCCAGGGTCGTCGACGACCTCGGCCCCCGCCCGCCGGTAGGCGTCGTCGGCGATGCTCGACCCCGCGCCCGCCCCCGCCTGGACCAGCACGTGGATGCCGTGCATGGCCAGCTCGCGGACGCCCTCGGGCGTCACCGCCACCCGGAACTCGTCGACCTTGGTCTCGGTCGGGACCCCGACCGTGAGCGTCACCCGCCCATCTCCTTCATGGCGTCGACCAGGGCGACGCGGATGGCCGCGGCGATCTCCTCGAACTGGTCGGGCCCGGCCACCAGCGGCGGCGACAGCTGGATCACCGGGTCGCCCCGGTCGTCGGCCCGGCAGATCAGGCCCTGCTCGAACAGCCGGGGGGTGAGGACGCCGCGCAGCAGGCGCTCGGACTCCTCGTCGTCGAACGTCTCGCGCGTCACGGGATCCTTGACGAGCTCGATGCCATAGAAATACCCCATCCCGCGCACCTCGCCGACGATCGGCAGGTCGCACAGGGTCTCCAGCGCGGCCCGGAACTCGCCCTCGTGGGCGCGCACCCGGTCGACCAGCTGCTCGCGCTCGAACAGGTCGAGGTTGGCCAGCGCCACCGCGCAGCTCACGGGGTGGCCGGCGAAGGTGATGCCGTGGAGGAACGACGCCCCCGGCTCGAGGAACGGCTCGGCGATGTGGTCGCCCACCAGCACGCCGCCGAGCGGCGAGTAGCCGGACGTGAGGCCCTTGGCCATCGTGATCATGTCGGGCTGGTACCCCAGCCGCTCGGACCCGAACATCGCCCCCAGCCGGCCGAACGCGCAGATCACCTCGTCGGACACCAGCAGCACGCCGTGGCGGTCGCAGATCTCCCGCACCCGGGCGAAGTAGCCGTCGGCCGGGGTGAAGCAGCCGCCCGAGTTCTGCACCGGCTCCAGGTAGACGGCCGCCACGGTCTCGGGGCCGGCCCGCTCGATGGCCACCTCGATCTCGTCGGCGCAGGCCAGGGTGCACTGCGGCGCGGCGGCGCAGTAGCGGCAGCGGTAGCGGTTGGTGTTGGGGACGTGCGAGTTGCCCGGCACCAGCGGCTCGAACGGCGCCCGGATGGCGGCCAGCCCGGTGATCGACAGCGCCCCCATCGTCGTGCCGTGGTAGGCGAGGTCGCGGGCGATGACCTTCTTGCGCTCGGGCTGGCCGATGGCGGCGAAGTACTGGCGGGCCAGCTTCCAGGCCGACTCCACCGCCTCGCCCCCGCCGGTGGTGAAGAACACCCGGTTGAGGTTGCCGGGCGCCAGCGAGGCCAGCCGCCCGGCCAGCTCGATCGCGGTCGGGTGGGCGTAGGTCCACAGCGGGAAGTAGCCGAGCTCGGACGCCTGCTTGCCGGCGGCCTCGGCCAGCTCGGTGCGGCCGTGGCCGGCCTGCACGGTGAACAGCCCGGCCAGCCCGTCGAGGTAGCGCTTGCCCCGGCTGTCCCACACGTAGCAGCCCTCGCCCCGCTCGATGACCGTGACCCCGTCGGCCCCGGGGGTCAACCGGGAGAAGTGGCCCCACAGGTGGGCCTCGGCGGTGCGCTGGAGCTCGTCGGGCGAGAGCGTCATGGGGAGGTGCTCCTCGTGAGGCGGTCGTGACCGAAGCGCCGCTGCCACAGCACCGCCAGGCCCAGCAGGGCCAGGCTGACCAGCAGGATGGAGGTGGCCAGCACGTTGATCTGCGGCGGCAGCCCGGTCTTGGTGGCGGCGTTGACGTAGAGCGGGTACGTCACCGTCGAGCCGCTGTTGAAGTACGTGATGATGAAGTCGTCGAGCGACAGCGCGAACGACAACATGGCGGCGGCCACGATCCCCGGGAGGATCAGCGGCAGGGTGACGAGGCGGAACGTCCGCAGCGGCGTGGCGCCCAGGTCCATCGAGGCGTCCTCCAGCGTCCAGTCGAACCCCCGCAGCCGGGCCCGCACGGTCAGGGCCACGAACGCGACCTCGAAGCTCACATGGGCCAGCACGATCGTGCCGAACCCCCGGTTCCAGCCGAAGTCGATGAACATCGTCAGGAGCGAGGCGCCCATGACCACCTCGGGCGCGGTCAGCGACAGCACCAGGAAGGCGTCGACGCCGCCGTCGCCCCGGAACCGGTGACGCACCAGCGCCAGGGCCGCCAGCGTGCCCAGCACCAGGGCGATGGCGGTCGACAGCGCGGCGACGTGCAGGCTGGTCACCAGCGCGTCGGTCAGCTGCGGGTACTTGAACGGGTGGGCCCAGTTCTCGAGCGTGAACCCCTTCCAGGTGAGGTTGAACTTGCCCCGGGGCTCGTTGAACGAGAACAGGACGATCACCGCGATCGGGGCGAACAGGTAGACGAGCACCAGCCCGGCCACGACCTTCAGCACCAGGTCGCCCACCCGCCCGGTGCGGCGGGGGCGGGCGGGGGCGGGCGCCGGCGCGACGGCCGGCCCGGCGTCGGGGGGCGGGGCGGCGTCGAGGACGGCGGTCACACCAGGTCCTCGGTCCCGAGCGCCCACGTGTAGGCCAGCACCGCGGCGAGGATCAGCGCCATCAGCACGAAGCTGAGCGCGGCCGCGGCCGGGTAGTCCTTGACCACCAGGAACTGCTTCTCGATGACGTTGCCGATCATCGTGTTCTGGGTGCCGCCCAGGTACTGGGCGTTGATGAAGTCGCCTGCCGCCGGGATGAACACCAGCAGGCTGCCGGCCAGCACCCCCGGCATCGACAGCGGCAGGATCACCTTGCGGAACGCCCGCCAGCTACCCGAGTAGAGGTCGCGGGCGGCCTCGATGAGCCGGGGGTCGAGCTTCTCCAGGCTGACGTAGAGCGGCAGCACCATGAAGGGCAGGAAGTTGTAGACCAGCCCGCCGACCACGGCCCAGGACGTCGACAGCAGCCGGCCCTCGCTGGGCAGCATCCCCACCTTGCCGAGCACGTCGACGAGCCAGCCGTCGTCGGCCAGGATCGTCTTCCAGGCCAGCGTCCGCACCAGGAACGTGACGAAGAACGGCACGATGACGAGCCCGAGCAGGAAGTTCTTGTAGCGCCCCGACTTGAAGGCGATGACGTAGGCCAGCGGGTAGGCCAGCACCAGGCAGATCAGCGTGGCCAGGCCGCCGTACACGAACGACCGCACGATCTGGTCGTGGAAGTCGCTGAAGGCGTCGGTGTAGTTGGTGAAGTTCCAGTTGAACTCGAGCGTGGGCAGGAAGACCGAGCCGGTGTTCTCCGACAGCGACGTGCGCAGCAGCGACCACATCGGGACGACGAAGAACACGGCCAGGTAGGCGACGGCCGGCAGCACCAGCAGGTAGGGGGTGAACGCCCGGGAGCGGCGCCCACTGCGGGCGGTGCCGGCCACCCGCTACTCCCCGGTCACGTCCGCGTAGATGGTCGTGTACTTGGCCTCGTCCTCGTCGCTCAGCGACGGCCAGATGGCCAGCTTGTCCAGCGTTGCCGCAGGCGGGTTGACCAGCGGGTTCTTGGCCACGTCGGGGTCGAGCTTGGTCAGCTCGTCGGTCATGTCCGTCAGGACCGGCACATACTGCACGGCCACGATCAGCTTGGCGTAGTTGGCCCGGTCGTAGACGTAGTTCATCCACTCCTCCGCCCCCGCCTTGTTGCGGGTGGTGGTGGGGATGACCATGACGTCGACGAAGGTGGTGCCGCCGCTCTCGGGGACGATGAAGTTGAGGTCGGGGTTGTCGGCGGCCAGCTGGACGACGTCACCCGAGTAGGCCTGGGCGATGGCGGTGTTGCCGGACGCCAGGTCGTCGGCGTAGTCGTTGCCGGTGAACCGACGGATCTGGCCCTTGTCCTTCTCCTCGGCCACCTTGTCGGCCGCCTTCTGGACGGCCTCCTCCGTGGGGTTGGCCGGGTCGTCGCCGAGCGACTGCATGATCATCCCCAGGCCGTCCTGCTGATCGGAGAACAGCGTGACCCGGCCCTTGAACTTCGGGTCCCACAGGTCGTCGATGCTGGTGATGTCCCGGCCCGTGGCCTTGCGGTTGTACGCGAGGCCGACCATGCCCGACATGTAGGGCAGCGAGTGCTCCCGCTTGGCGTCGGCGGTCGAGTCGAGGAGGTCGGAGCGCAGGTTGGCCTTGTTGGGCAGCTTCGAGTCGTCCAGCTTGTCCAGCCAACCCAGCCGGATCAGCCGGGCGGCCATGAACTCGCTGGGGACGACGAGGTCGGTGCCGATGTCCTGGCCCGCCTTGAGCGAGTCCTTGACCTTCGCGAACCACTCCTCGTTGTCGTTGAAGTCCTCCTTGTAGGAGACCTTCAGGCCCGACGCCTTCTGGAACGACGCCACGAACCCATCGGCGATGTAGAAGGGCCAGTTGGAGATGCGGAGGTTCTTGCCGCCGCTGTTCTCGCCGCCCCCGCCGCCGGAGGACGCGGAGTCGTCGTCACCACCGCAGGCGGCCAGCAGGCTCGGGCCGAGCACGACGGCGGCCGCCCCGGCCGCGCCGCGGCCGAGGAACCTCCTCCTGCTGAGATCGGGGACGGGTCGGGTCGGATGGTTCCCAGCCATGGCGGGCTCCTGTGTTTCAGCCCTCGTCGAGCAGGTCTTCGAGGTCTTCGGTGGTCGGGATGTCGGCGGCGGGGAGGACGAGGCTGGCCGACGGGGGCCAGCTCACCCACACGCGATCGCCGGGGCGCAGCAGCGGCAGGTCGACGTCGTGGCCCACGTGGGCGACGATCGGCGCCTGGTCGGCGGCGGTCAGGGACAGGCGCACGAGGGCGCCCTGGAACGTGAGGTCGGCCACGGTGGCCTCGACGGCGTTGGTGCCCGGCCCGGCGGGCCGGTCGACGCTCACGAGGAGGCGCTCGGGCCGGATCATCAGCGTGGCGTCGCTGCCGGTCTCGACCCGGGTGGCGCCGGGGGCCGAGCGCAACGTGGTGTCGAGGCCGTCGAGGACGACGTCGTCGCCGTCCGCCCCCGTGACCCGGCTGGGGAACAGGTTGGCCTGGCCGATGAACCCGGCCACGAACACGCTGGCCGGGTGGTCGTAGATCTCGACCGGGGTGCCGATCTGCTCGACGCAGCCGTCGCTCATCACCGCGATCCGGTCGCTCATCGTCAGCGCCTCGTCCTGGTCGTGGGTGACGTAGACGAAGGTGATGCCGACCTCGCGCTGGATGCGCTTGAGCTCGAACTGCATCAGCTGGCGGAGCTTGAGGTCGAGGGCGCCGAGCGGCTCGTCGAGCAGCAGGGCGCTCGGGTAGTTGACCAGGGCCCGGGCCAGCGCCACCCGCTGCTGCTGGCCGCCGGAGAGCTGGGCGGGCCGGCGCTTGGCCAGGTCGGTGAGCCGGACCACCTCGATCAGCTCGCCCACCCGCCGGGCGACCTCGGCCTTTCCCAGCTTCTGGCTGCGGGGGCCGAAGGCCACGTTGTCCCACACCGACATGTGCGGGAACAGGGCGTAGTGCTGGAAGACCGTGTTGACGTTGCGCTTGTAGGGCGGGGTGCGGGAGACGTCGACGCCCTCCAGACGCAGCGTGCCGGCCGTCGGGGCCTCGAACCCGGCGATCATGCGCAGGGTCGTGGTCTTGCCGCAGCCCGACGGGCCGAGCAGGGAGAAGAACTCGCCCCGGGCGATCGTGAAGGTGACGTCGTCGACCGCCGCCACGTCGCCGAACCGCTTGGTCACCCGGTCGATCTCGATGACCGGGCCGCTGCTGCCGTCGTCGCCGGGCCGCGCTCCGGCGGTGGTGTCACCCTCCGGCTCCGTGGCCGTCCCGGTCCCCTTCCCGCTGGTGTCCCGGGCCGCCACGTCGGGCCGCTGTCCCCCCGTGTCGTCGATCAGCTGCCACCCTCCCCGTACAGCCGCCGTCGACGTTCAGATTCGCGGATTGTTCAGCTGCCTGCAACCGATCCTGTCGTCTGTTCACATCGCTGCAACGGAATCCCTTGCGGGCCGGCGGTTGCGGGGGGATGCTCTCGGGACAGCCGCTCATGCGACACACGGGGGAGGACGTGCGATGGCGCAGGAGAACTTCATCGGCGGGGCCTGGAAGCCGGCGGCGTCGGGGGCGACCGACGACGTCGTCGATCCCGCCACCGGCGAGGTGATCACGCAGGTGCCGGCGAGCGACGCCACCGACGTCGACGCCGCGGTGGGCTCGGCGGCCGAGGCGTTCGAGGCCTGGGGCCGGACGACGCCCCGGGAGCGCAGCGAGAAGCTGCTGGCCCTGGCGGCCGCCGTCGAGGCCAACCTCGACGACCTCAAGGCACTGGAGATGCGCAACGTCGGCAAGCCGGCGTCGATCATCGACTTCGAGTTCGACCTGACCATCGACAACCTGCGGTTCTTCGCCGGCGCCGCCCGCACGCTCCAGACCCAGGCGGCCGGCGAGTACCTCGAGGACCACACGTCGATGCTGCGGCGCGACCCGCTGGGCGTGTGCGCCGGGATCGCTCCGTGGAACTACCCGCTCAACATGGCGACCTGGAAGCTGGGGCCCGCCCTGGCCGCCGGGAACACGTTCGTCCTCAAGCCGTCGGAGCTGACGCCGCTGACCGCCCTGCGGCTGGCGGAGATCGCGGCCGACATCTTCCCGCCCGGCGTGTTCAACGTCGTGTGCGGGCAGGGCGAGACGGCGGGCGACGCGCTGGTGCGCCACCCGGACGTGGCGATGGTGTCGCTGACCGGCGACGTGGCCACGGGCAAGCTGATCGCCCGCAACGCCGCCGACACGCTCAAGCGGGTGCACCTGGAGCTGGGCGGGAAGGCGCCGGTGATCGTGTTCGACGACGCCGACCTGGACCTGGTGGTGTCCACGCTGGCGGAGAACGCCTACTACAACACCGGCCAGGACTGCACGGCCCCGTGCCGGGTGGTGGCCGGGCCGGGCGTGTACGACGACCTGGTGGGCGGGCTGTCGTCGGCGGTGTCGGGCCTGGCGGTGGGCGACCCGACGGACGAGGCGACCGAGGTGGGCCCGCTCATCTCGGCCGGCCAGCGGGACCGGGTGGCGGGCATGGTGGCCCGGGCGGTCGAGGGAGGCGCCGAGGTGGTGACGGGCGGCTCGGCGATGGACCGCCCGGGCTTCTTCTACGAGGCCACGGTGGTGGCCGGGCCGGCGCAGGACAGCGAGCTGGTCCAGCGGGAGGTGTTCGGCCCGGTGGTGAGCGTGCAGCGGTTCTCGGACGAGGACGAGGCGCTGGCCTGGGCCAACGGCGTGGACTACGGCCTGGCGGCCAGCGTCTGGACCGGCGACGTCGGCCGGGCCATGCGCATGTCCCGCGCCCTGGTGTTCGGCACCGTGTGGGTGAACGACCACATCCCGATCGTGTCGGAGCTGCCCCACGGCGGGTTCAAGCAGAGTGGCTACGGCAAGGACATGTCGCTCTACGCCATCGAGCACTACACCGAGCTCAAGCACGTGATGATCAAGCACTAGGGAACCTGCGGGCCCCCGGGCTCGTCAGATGGTCATGCGCCGACCGGTCGTGCTCGCCGCGCTGGTGATGGGTGGTCTCCTCGCCGACAGGGAGTTCACGACCGGCAGCGGACACACCTGGGTGTCGCTCCCCCTCGACCTCGCGCCGGGCGCCCACCGGGTGACGGTCCGGGCCGACGACGGGACGACGCTCCGCCTTCCCCTCCACCTGCCGGACGGGCGCCGGTGGCTGGAGATCGCCTACTGGTCAGGCGGCGAGGAGGGGACGCACTTCACGCACGAGCTGTTCGACCACCCGCCGGGCGGCGGCTAGCGGCCGTCCTGCCAGCGGAGGTAGGCGCCCACCGCCGGGAGCCAGGCGCGGCGGGTGGCGTGGAGGGGGATGGCGCGGTGGCGGAGCTCGGTGAACGACGGCGGGTCGGCGTCGCCCGCCAGGTGGCGGCCGATGCGGTCGCCCAGCCAGGTGTTGAGGGCGACGCCCGAGCCGTTGCAGCCGGCGGCGTACCAGACGCCGCCCAGCCGGCCCACGTGCGGCATCCGGTCGAGCGTGATCGCCACGTCGCCGCCCCAGGCCCGGTCCACCTTGATCCCCGCCAGCTGGGGGTGGATGCGGAGCATCTCGCCGTAGAGGAAGTCCCGCGCCTCGGGGATCGTCGACGGGGACAGGCTGCGGCGGCCGCCGAACAGCATCCGGCCGTCGGGGGTCAGGCGCCAGTAGTGGAGGAAGTTCCGGGTGTCGACCAGCATGCGGCCCCGCGGGCTGACCGCCGCGGCCACGTCGGGGTCGAGCACCTCGGTGGCGATGATGAAGCTGCCCACCGGCAGCACCCGCCGCCGCAGCGCGGGGACCAGCCCGTCGGCGTAGGCGTTGGCACAGACCACCACCTCGCCCGCCGCGACCGGGCCCCGGGTCGTGTCGACCCGGAAGCCCGGCCCCGAGGACGAGGATGCCGGTCCCGGGCCCGGCCGAGGGGAGACGGCCGCTGCCCGGGTGGCACCCACGAGCGCCACGCCGGCGGCGAGGGCGGAGCGCACCAGCCCGGCGTGGAAGCGGGCCGGGTGCAGTCCCCCGGTCCGCTCGATGACGACGCCCCCGTGGAAGGCGCCGGACCCGACCTCGGCGGCCAGGGCGTCGCGGGGCACGAACCGCACGGGCTCGCCCAGCCCGCCCTCGCCGTGCTCGCGGGCCATGGCCTCCAGCCCCGCCACGTGCCGGGGCGAGTGGGCCAGGTAGAGCTGGCCGGTGCGGGCGTAGTCGCAGGCGATGGCGGGGTCGGGCCCCGCCACCAGGGCCTCGACGTGGTCGAACGCCTCGTTGACCTCGGCGTAGAGGCGGCGGCCCAGGGGGCCGTAGGCCCGCTCCAGCGCCGCCGGGCCCGCCTTGAGCTCGGGGATGACCATGCCGCCGTTGCGGGTGCTCGCCCCCCACCCGACCGGGTGGGAGTCGAGCACCACGACCGATCGCCCCGCGTCCGCCAGGGCCCGGCCCGCGGACAGCCCCGCGTAGCCGGCCCCGACCACGGCCACGTCGGCCCGCTCCGGCAGTGCCGGGGGCGCCCCGTCGGCCGGCGTCGGCGCCTGCTCCTGCCACAGCACCGCCTCGCGGTACTCGGCGGACAGCGGCGCGATCATGGGCCGGAGATTAGCCGCCACCGTTGATCCGCTTGACGTCGCCCCGGGTTGGCGACTGAATCAGTGGTAAAGACCAGTAGGCACAACCGATTACGTTGCGAGAGGGGCGACCGCGATGAGTGACCACGCCGACCTGTTGGCCCGCCACCGCCGGGTCCTGCCCTCGTGGCTGGCCCTCTACTACGACGAGCCGATCGAGCTGGTGAGCGGCGAGGGCCGCCACGTCACCGACGGCGAGGGCCGCCGCTACCTCGACTTCTTCGGCGGGATCCTCACCACGATGACCGGCTACGCCGTCCCCGAGGTGGTCGAGGCCATCCAGGCCCAGGCCGCCCGGATGATCCACACCTCGACCCTGTACCTCATCCGCCCGATGGTCGAGCTGGCCGAGCGCATCTCCGCGCTGTCAGGCATCCGCGACGCCAAGGTGTTCTTCACCACCTCCGGCACCGAGGCCAACGAGGCGGCCCTGCTGCTGGCGGCCACCGCCCGCCGCTCCAACCAGGTGCTGGCCCTGCGCAACAGCTACCACGGAAGGTCGTTCGCCACCGTGGGCATCACCGGCAACCGGGGCTGGTCGGCGTCCAGCCTCACGCCGGTGACCGTCCATTACGTCGACGCCGGCCACCGCTTCCCCGGCCCGGCCGGCCGGCCCGACGACGCCACCGCCATCGCCGCCGCCGTCGACGACCTGCGCGACGTCATCGCCACCGCCACCGCCGGGGACGTGGCCTGCCTGATCGCCGAGCCGGTCCAGGGCGTGGGCGGGTTCACCATGCCGCCCGACGGCCTGTTCGGCGCGCTCAAGGAGGTGTGCGACGAGCACGGCATCCTGTTCGTGAGCGACGAGGTGCAGACCGGCTGGGGCCGCACCGGCGACCACTTCTGGGGCTACGAGGCCCACGGCCTGGTGCCCGACATGCTCACGTTCGCCAAGGGCCTGGGCAACGGCCTGGCCGTGGCCGGCGTCGTCGGCCGCCCCGACCTGGTCGACGGCCTGACCGCCAACTCGATCTCGACCTTCGGCGGCAACCCGCTGGTGGCGGCGGGAGCGCTCGCCAACCTGGACGTGCTGCTCGGCCACGACCTCCAGGCCAACGCCCGCACCCAGGGCCGCCGCCTGCTCGACCGCCTGGCCCCGCTGGCCGCCAAGCTGGCGGTGGTCGGCGAGGTGCGGGGCAAGGGGCTGATGGTCGGCGTCGAGCTGGTCGGGCCCGACGGCCGCTCCCCCGCCCCTGCCGCCGCCACCCGGGCGCTCGAGCTCGCCCGAGCGCGGGGGCTGCTCGTCGGCAAGGGCGGCCTGGCCGGCAACTGCCTGCGCATCGCCCCGCCGCTGTCGCTCACCGCCGAGGAGGCCGACGAGGGCGGCGCCATCCTGGCCGACGTGCTGGGCGAGGTCGACACTACAGTCAGCGTCTGACTGTCCGTCAGGTCCAGAGGGGGAGGCCATGCACGATCTCGTCGTACGGGGAGGGACGGTCGCCGACGGCACCGGTGCCCCCGCCCGGACCGCCGACATCGCGGTGACGGACGGCCGGGTGACCGAGGTGGGCCGGGTCGACGGGCCGGCCCACCTCGTCATCGACGCCGACGGCGCCCTGGTCACCCCCGGCTTCGTCGACGTCCACACCCACTACGACGGCCAGGCCACCTGGGACCGGCTGCTGTCGCCCTCGTGCTGGCACGGCGTCACCACCGTGGTCATGGGCAACTGCGGCGTCGGCTTCGCGCCCGTCGCCCCCGACCGCCACGGCTGGCTGATCGGCCTGATGGAGGGCGTCGATCGACCCAGATCGACACCCGCCGTGCGCGACTGAATGGCAACAGGTGTCGATCTGGGTCGAGAGGACATCCCCGGCGCCGCCCTGTCCGAGGGCATCCGCTGGGGCTGGGAGAGCTTCCCCGAGTACCTCGACGCCATCGCCGCCCACCCGCACGTGGTCGACATCGGCGCCCAGGTCCCCCACGGGGCGGTGCGGGCCTACGTCATGGGCGACCGGGGCGCGTCCAACGAGCCGGCCACCGCCGCCGACATCGAGGCCATGGCCGCCATCGTGCGCGACGGCATCCGGGCCGG
>DATFRN010000020.1:0-15150 GCA_035263165.1 Acidimicrobiales bacterium
GCCGCGGCGCGCCGTCCCCGCCTCCTCCTCGTCGACGCCCTCGCGGCGCCGCCCCCGGCGGACGACGAGCTGGAGGACTGGATCCGCCACCCACTGGACCCGGACGAGCTGGCCATCCGCACCGCAACCCTGCGGGACCGCGCCCGGGAGACGGGCCCGCGCCCGCGCTCGCTGGCCCTGGACCCCGATGGCCTCCTGCGGGTGGATGGGCGGTCCGTGGCGTTGCCGGTACTCGAGGCCCGGGTGCTCGAGGTGCTGTTGGGGCGGTCCGGCGACCTGGTCCACCGCCGGGAGCTGGTCGCCGCCGGCTGGCTCGGGCACCCGCCGGCCGACGAGCGGGCGATCGACGGCGTCGTCAAGCGGCTCCGCCGCCGCGTGGCGCCGCTCGGCGTCCGGATCTACACCCTGCGCCGCCTCGGCTTCCTGCTCGACTACACCCCGGACAGCTCGTAGGCGCGGGCCGGAACGTACACCGGGCGCCGCAGGCGCCGGCGACGCGTCGCCACGCCGCCGAGGACGAAGCCCACGATGGCGGCCTCGTCGGTCGCGTCGAGCTTGGCCTCGGTGCCCCTGTCGAGCAGGAAGCTGTCGTGCGCCCGCCCGTCGCGTCCGGCGATGGTCGCGGCCACCACGTCGACCCGGGCGGCGGCGAAGGCGGTGGCGAGCTGGTGGAGCAGGCGGGGCTTGTCGGGCGCCTCGATCTGGCAGGTCGTGTGCCAGGGCGACGCCCGGTGGTCGAACGCGACCCGCGCCTCCGGCAGCGGTGGGCTGCGGAGTTCGTCGTGGAGCGCGGCTTCGATGGCGGCCTGGAGCCGGTCGGCCGGGACGTGGTCCGGTGACCGGACGCAGAACGTCTCCAGGGCGGTGCCGTCGGTCCAGGTGGCGACCGTGGCCTGGCTGATCTCGATGTCGAGGTCGGCCAGCGCACCGGTGACGGCGGCGAGCAGGCCCTGGCGGTCGCGGGCGGCGACGTCGATCCATCGGTCGCCTCCCGCGTGGACGACGGCGACCCGCACGGCGCCTGCCCGCGGCACGGTGCGCAACAGGCGGGCGTGGCGGACGATCGCCTCGGGTTGCTGGCTCAGGAGGTACGACCGGGGGGCGGTGGCGATCCGGGCCAGGGCGGGGACGTCGCCCTCCGCGAGCCGCTGGGCGGCGGTGCGGTGGCGGGAGACGAGGTCGCGGGCCTCGGTGCCGGCGAGGTCCTCGTCCGCCAGCACGGCCTGCACGAGATCGTGGAGGGCGCGCAGCCGGGCCAGCTCCCAGCGTTCGGCCCCGGCGTTGCGCAAGGCGGAGGCGACATACAGCGTCCGGGCCCGGTCCGGGGTCGCCAGGTGGGTCGCCAGCGGGACCACGGCCTCCTCGCCCAGCCCACCGGCGCGGTGGGCGGCGGCCCACAGCAGCTCGCGGTCCTCCACCAGGGCGACGACGTCGCCCCGTGCCGTGTCATCGAAGCCGAGCGACGCGGCGATCCGCGTCGCGGCACCGGCCGGGTCGGGGAGGGCGTCGAGCCCGTCGGCGAGGAGCAGGCCGAGCAGCAGGCGATCCGGGTGCGCCACCCGGTCGGCCTCGACCGCGACCGGGTCGCCGGCGTCGATGATCCGGAACCGCTCGAGGGCCACGAAGCGGTGGTGGTCGATGGGGTCGAGGGCGAAGGTCCCGGAGTCCCGGGCGCGTAGGCCGGCGGCGAGGTCGGGCAGCGCCCGGTCCAGCACGCCCATCGTGTCGAGGAATCGCCACGACCGTGCGTTGCCCCGCTCGATCACGTCGAAGAGGCGCTCCACGTCCTCGCCCGCCCAGCGATCGCCCCCGTTCGACCCGCCGGCATCCGCCGCCCCCGCCGCCGCCAGCCAGTCGACCAGGTCGGGTGCCGGGCGGTTGCGGCCGACCCGGACCGCAGCCTCCAGCGCCACCGCCAGAGCCCGGGCCCGGGGTGGGCGCGCCGCCAGCCCGACCAGGCCGCCGTCGACCCGTAGCCATCCGCCGGGCGGCTCGGCCACGGCCTCGACCGCCTCCTCGCCGGCCGTCGCCGCGGCGCGCAGCCGGCCGTAGCGCACCTTGAGCATCCCGGGTGTGGCGAGCGTGGTGACGAGGACCACGAGCAGGAGCGCGGCGTAGAGGTCGTCACCGATCACGCCGGTCTGTAGACCGAGAGTTGCGAAGATCAGTCCGACCTCGCCGCGGGGCAGCATCCCGAGGCCGATGAGGAGCTTGTCGCCCGGCGAGCCCCACGCCCCCAGGGGTGACACCAGCTTGCCGATCGCCGCGGCCGCGAGCAGCAGCGCCGCGTCCCGCAGCACGACGGCGTGCCCGAAGGCGGCGATGTCGGCGTCGATGCCGATCTGGAGGAAGAAGACCGGGATGAACAGGTGGCCGACGGGCGCCAGCTCCCGCCGGATCGCGGGGGCCTGGCTGCTGCGGCTGAGGGCGATGCCGGCCAGGAAGGCGCCGATGATCGGGGCCAGCCGGGCCGCGTCGGCCAGCCGGGCGAAGGCCAGCGTGAAGGCGAGCGCCAGCGCGACGAGGGTGCCCGGCGTGCGGGCCAGCCGGTCGATCCCCTGGAACAGCGGCCCGCTCACCCGCAGGCCGGCCGCACCCGCGAGGACGATGAAGCCGACGGCAACGCCCACGATCCCGGCGACCGACCAGGCGGACACGGATCCCTGGGTGACCAGCCGGACGACAACCGTCAGCACGACCAATCCCATGACGTCGTCGGCCACCGCCGCGCCGAGGACGGTCCGCGCCTCGACGCTGGCCAGGGCGCGCAGGTCCCCGAACACCCGGGCCGTGATGCCCACGCTGGTGGCGGTGAGCGCGGCGCCGACGAACAGGGCCGTGTCGCCGCCGGCGCCCACGAGATGCATGGCGCCGATGCCCAGCGCCATCGGGCAGGCAACGCCGACGGCGGCCACCAGCAGCGACGCCCGGCCGACCCGCCCCAGCTCGGCGAGGTCCATCTCCATGCCGACCTCGAGCAGCAGCAGGATGACGCCGATCTCCCCGAGCGTGCGGAGGACGTCGTCGCCGTCGCCGACCAGCCCCAGCACCGACGGCCCGACGAGGATGCCGGCGACGATCTCCCCGACGACGGCCGGCACGCCCAGCCGCTCGGCCGCCTCGGCGGCGACCTTGGCCGCCACCAGCACGACCAGGATGTCCGTGAGGACTGTTGCGATGTCCATGGCTCCGCTCCCGCCGGCCCGCCGGCCGCCGCCCGTCCGCGACGAGGGGTGGGCACGGCCGGCAAGCCGTGCCCACCCGACGCCGGAGGGTCAGGCGTTGACGGGTTCCGGCTCCTCCTCTCCGCTCGGAGCGGACGCACCGTTCCCGCCGACCGACGGGAACGGCTCGAACTCGGGGTAGGCCAGGACGCCCATCTCCGGGATGTCCATGCCCTCGAGCTCCATCTCGGCGGGCGGGCGAATGCCGCCCTTCATGATGGCGTTCTGGAGCCTGAAGAAGCCGTAGGCGAGGCCGACGAAGACGGTGCAGATCACCAGCGCCCCGACGGCCTGGGCGCCGAGCTGGCGCAGACCGAGGGAGGCGTCGTAGAAGACGCCGGTGACGCCGGAGGCCGAGGCCCCCGGCCCCTCGGTGGTCAGGTTCCAGCCCGCCCCGTACTTCCCGTTGGCGAACAGGCCGATGCAGAGCACGCCCCAGATGCCGTTCACGCCGTGGACGGCGATGGCACCGACCGGGTCGTCGATCCTCAGCTTCGAGTCGATGATGTTGTAGGCCAGGATGACCAGCACCCCGGCGATCGTGCCGATGATGGCGGCCACGTACGGGTCGACGAATGCGCACGGGGCGGTGATGGCCACCAGGCCGGCGAGCATGCCGTTGACCATCATCCCGGGATCGGGCTTGCCGGTGCGCCACATCATCCAGAACATCGCCCCGGTCGCCCCGAAGGCGGCGGCGATGGCGGTGTTCGTGGCGACCAGGGCGAACTGGACGTCGGTCGCCGCCAGGGTCGAGGCGGCGTTGAAGCCGAACCAGCCGAAGAGCAGGATGAAGCACCCGAGCGTGGCCATCGGGATGTGGTGACCGGGGATGGTGTTGCTCGAGCCGTCCTTGTTGTACTTGCCGATGCGCGGCCCGAGGACCAGCGCCCCGGCCAGCGCCGCGGCGCCGCCCATGGCGTGCACGACGCCGGAGCCGGCGAAGTCCACGTAGCCGAAGCCGAGGTGAAGGCTGTTGCCCAGCTGGCTCAGCCAGCCGCCACCCCAGGTCCAGGCGCCGAACAGCGGGTAGTAGATCGCCCCGCAGAACAGGCCCCACCCGACGAACGCCTTCCACTTCCACCGCTCGGCCATGGCCCCGGTGGGGATGGTGGCCGTGGTGTCCATGAAGGCGACCATGTAGAGGAAGAACCCGGCCACCGCCGCGCCGCCGGCCTTGCCGATATCGCCGAGCGCGAAGCCGCCTTTCCACAGGAAGGTCCAGTGGCCGCTGCCGATCAGCGCGCTTCCGACCGCGTCGTGATAGCCGAAGTCGTAGCCCGGCAGCACGTAGCTGTAGCCGCCGAACATGAAGGCGTAGCCGACGAGGAAGAAGGCGACGAAGCCGAGGCCGAAGATGGCGAAGTTGGTCGAGACGACGTGCGCGGCGTGCTTCGCCCGGCAGAAGCCGGTCTCGACCAGCGCGAAGCCGGCCTGCATGAAGATCACCAGGACGGCACCGATCACGATCCACAACAGGCTGGTCTGCTGGCCGAGCGTGGTCAGACCCTTCTGGACGGTCTCCGTCGTGGGCGCGTCCTGGGCGGACGCGGCGACCGGCAGCCCGACGACCAGCGCACCGGCGAGACCCAGCGCGGCAAGGGCTTTGCGACGCATCACGAGCCCCCTTCCCGCCGGAGTCCCAGCAAGCTCGTGGTGAGCATGCGTGACTTCCTTTCTCGAGGTGTCCGAGACGGCCCAATGGTCCGACTCGACCCGGAATGTAGAAAGGCTCTGTCTCCGTTGAATGTCGCCCGTGTGAACCGACTACTTCGATTCACTTTCGTCAGGGGGTAATGACGATGTCAGATGTCTGACGCGGCGCCGTTCGGGTCCGGCTGAGCGGCTGCTTCCGCCCGGCCGGCGAGGCGCCGCGGAGACCGGGTGGGGCCGTCGGTCCCTGGCCGCACGGCGCGCGCGTCCGTAGGCTCGATTCGATGACTCCCTCGGCCGATGGGCCCCAAGACCTTCCGGCCGGCCAGCGGCACGATCGCGGCCCGGACCGGAGGGGCGGTGGGCTGCCGGGTCGCGTGTTCGGCCGGATCGTCGGCACCGTCGTCCAGGCGATGCCGGTGGACGAGGTGGTCGAGCGCGTCGACGTGGACCAGGTCGTCAATCGGGTGGACGTCGAGTCCGTCGTCGATCGCATCGACATGGACGGGTTGCTCCAGCGCATCGACATCGACGCCCTCCTCGCGCGCATCGATCCCAACGCGCTCCTCGACCGCGTGGACGCCAACGCCCTGCTCGACCGCGTCGATCCCGATCGGCTGCTGGCCCGTGTCGATGCGAACGCGCTCTTGGACCGGGTCGAGGTCGATCGCCTCCTGGACCGCGTCGACCTGAACCGCATCGTCGAGCGCACCGAGCTGCGAGCGATCGTCGCCCAGTCGACGAGCAGCATCTTCGGCCAGCTGCTCGACGCGGTCCGCCTGAAGATCTGCGTCGTCGACCACGTCGTCCAGGGCCTCGCCGGTCGCCTCGTCGGACGCAAGGAGCGTGGCCTCGCGCCTGGCTCGCCGCGGGACCGCTCGCTGCGTCCCGACCTGCGCCCGCTGACGGTGCCGCAACGGGCGGTGGCACTTCAGGGCCAGTACGCCGGTTCGGTCTCGCGCTTCCTGGCCTTCCTGCTCGACCAGCTGCTGGTCGCGCTGCTGTTCGCCGCGGGCGCCTGGCTGTCGCTGAGCGCGCTCCAGGTCGTGACCGGGCACTCCGTCACAGTCCCGGCCTGGTTCGTCGCCATCTGCTACGGCACCTGGGAGTTCGTCTATCACGCCGCGCAGCTCGCCGCCACGGGCCGGACGGTGGGCAAGGCGCTCCTGGGTCTCCTGGTCGTCGAGGCGGGAGGCGGGCCGCTGCGGGCCCGTGCCGCCGTGGTCCGCACACTGGTCTTCCCCCTCAGCTTCCTGCTCTTCGGCGTCGGGTTCCTGATCGGCCTGTTCCGCCGCGACCGCCGCGAGCTGCACGACCTCCTCGCCGGCACCGCCGTCGTGTACGCCTGGGACGCCTCGACGGCCCAGCTACGGGCGCAGGCCGTCGCCCAGGAGATACTCCGGGACGGAGCCGCGCCGGTCATGAACCCGCCCTACCGGCTGCCACCCGACTGACCTGAGGTCGCGTCGACCTTGGTGAAGAGGATCTCGCGGGCCTCCTCCGCGGCGCGGGTGATGCTCTCGGCGGCGAAGTCGAGGAAGCGGGCGATCCTCCCGAGGCGGGCGGCGGCCGGGGTGTCGCGGCCGAGTATGCCGATGCCCTGCCGTGCGGTGTCGGCGAGTTGGGCGTTGGATCGGGCGCCGGCGATCATCCCCTGGTACCAGACGTCGTCGTCGACGACGTACCGCTCACGGCGGCGCTCGTCGCGTTCCCGGCGGACGAGGCCCTGGGCCTCGAGGCGTGCGATCGCCTTGGAGATCGACGCCGGGCTGACCTGGATGCGCTGGACGAGTTCGGACGCGGTGAGGCTGCCCGCGTCCGAGGTGTAGAGACAGGTCAGCACCCGGGACATCATCTTCGGCAGGCCCTGCTGCATCAGGAGGGTGGTGAACATCTCCTCGTAGTCGCGCACGGCCTCGGCGTCGCGCCCGTGGGCCTGCGGGGGCGCGTTCGCGCCCGGGGACGCCGTCTGCCTGCGCCGGTGGGCGCGGCGTTCGGTGGCGCGGTGGGCCAGGTCGGCGCGGTAGGCGGTGGGACCGCCATTCCTCATGACCTCACGCGTGATGGTCGAGGTGGGGCGGTCGAGACGTCTGGCGATCTCGGCGTAGGCGAGGTCGTCGGCGAGCCCCTGTGCGATCTGGTGGCGTTCCTGCTGAGTGAGCCTGCCTCCCGGCATCGCGATCTCCTCCGTGATTCCTGGGGGCCCCAGCATAGCGTTCACTCTCGATCTAATGCAACGCAGTACGAGCGATCCATTGCATTGGATTTATCATCATTGCAACGATATCTAGGTATTTGCGAGGCCTTATTGTGATTAGACGCAATGATCTTGTTGAGGAATTCTCGAACGCAACGTAGCGTTACCGACATCGGAAAGACATTGCAGAGGAGAGCACGATGACGGTCGCGTACCGCGACGGCGTCCTGCGGATCGATGCTCCGGCGGCGAGGAACCAGTACCTCGGCCCCTCCGGGTCCGTCGAGGTGACGGTCCGGTTGCCCGCCGGGTCCCGCATCGAGGGGAAGGCAGCCTTCGCCGAGTTCCGGGGCGTCGGACGCCTCGGTGAGGTCACCCTCGAGGCGTACGGCGCGGTCCAGATCGACGAGGCGGCGAGCGTGCACGTCACGGCCTACACCGGTGACGTCTCGGTCGGCCGCCTGATCGGACCCGCGGAGATCAGCACCCAACAGGGCGACATCCAGATCGCGGAGGCCGTCTCCGGCACGGTCGTGGCGACCACCCAGATGGGCGACGTGACGGTCGGCGCCGCCGCCCGGGTCTCCGCCTCCCTGGACGCCGGCGCCGGCTACGGCCGGATCCACAACGAGCTCAAGAACACCGTCGGCGCCGCCGCCGGCCTGAACATCCATGCGACCACCGGCTACGGCGACATCGCCGCCCGCAGCCTCTGAGGAGGACCCACCATGACCAACCTGGCCATCGCAGCGCACGGGCTGCGCAAGTCCTACCGCGACAAGGTCGTGCTCGACGGCGTCGACCTTGCCGTTCCCGAGGGAACGATCTTCGCCCTGCTCGGCCCCAACGGGGCCGGCAAGACCACGGCGGTCAGGATCCTCTCCACCCTGATCGCCCCCGACCCCGGCTCCGGCGAGATCCGCGTCGGCGGGCACGACCTCGCCGACGAGCCCCAGGCGGTGCGCGCCACGATCGGCCTCACCGGCCAGTTCTCCGCGGTCGACGGCCTGATCACCGGCGAAGAGAACATGCTCCTCATGGCCGACCTGCACCACCTGTCCCGGCGCGACGGCCGCCGTGCCGCCGCCGACCTGCTGGCGCGCTTCGACCTGACCGACGCGGCGAGCAAGCCCGCCTCCACGTACTCCGGCGGCATGAAGCGCCGGCTCGACATCGCCATGACGCTCGTCGGCAACCCGCGGGTGATCTTCCTCGACGAGCCGACCACCGGCCTCGACCCCCGCGGCCGCCACGAGATGTGGCAGATCATCCGTGAGCTCGTCTTCGGCGGCGTCACCGTCTTCCTCACCACCCAGTACCTGGACGAGGCGGACGAGCTCGCCGATCGTATCGCCGTCCTCGACGGCGGCAGGCTGGTCGCCGAGGGCACCGCCGAGGAGTTGAAGCGCCTCGTGCCCGGCGGGCACGTCCAGCTGCGCTTCGACGATCCCGCGGCCTACCAGCGGGCCGCCGACGGGTTGCCCGAGACCGTGCGCGACGACCACGCGCTGACCCTCCAGATCCCCAGCGACGGCAGCCAGCGTGCCCTGCGCGAGATCCTCGACGGGCTCGACGCCGCCGACGTGCGCGCCGACGACCTCACCGTCCACACCCCCGACCTCGACGACGTGTTCTTCGCCTTGACCGGCCGCGCCGCCGTCTCCGACCAGCCCAAGGAGGCCGTCCGATGAGCTCCCTCTCCCTCGCCGTGCGCGACTCGTCCACGATGCTGCGCCGCAACCTCCTGCACGCGCGGCGCTACCCGTCCCTCACCCTGAACCTGCTGCTGACCCCGGTCATGCTGCTGCTGCTCTTCGTCTACGTCTTCGGCGACGTGATGAGCTCGGGCATCGGTGGCGCCGGCCCGGACCACGCCGAGTACATCGCGTACCTCGTCCCGGGCCTGCTGCTGCTGACCATCGGCAGCACCGTGATCGGGACCGCGGTGTCCGTCTCCAACGACATGACCGAGGGCATCGTCGACCGCTTCCGCTCGATGGCGATCCATCGCGGTTCGGTGCTCGTCGGCCACGTCGTCGGCAGCGTGCTGCAGTCGATCGCGAGCGTGGTCCTCGTGGGCGCCGTCGCCGTGGCCGTCGGCTTCCGGTCCACCGATGCCAGCATGCTCGAGTGGGTCGCGGCGCTCGGGCTGCTCGTGCTCTTCGCCCTGGCGCTCACCTGGGTCGCTGTCGGCATGGGCCTGATCAGCCCGAGCGCCGAGGCCGCCAGCAACAACGCGATGCCGTTGATCCTGCTGCCGCTGCTCTCCAGCGCCTTCGTCCCGGTCCACTCGATGCCGGGCTGGTTCCAGCCGATCGCCGAGTACCAGCCCTTCACGCCCGCCATCGAGACCCTGCGGGGCCTGCTGCTCGGCACGGAGATCGGCCACAACGGGTGGCTCGCAGTCGCCTGGTGCCTGGGCCTCACGGTGCTCGGCTACGTGTGGTCGACCTCGACCTTCGACCGCGACCCGAAGTAACCCACGGTTCGCGTCGTCGTGGGTTCGCAGCGGGTGTCAGGCGACATGGGCCGCGATGGCGCGGGCGCAGTCCAGGGACTCGGTGTGGCTCGTGTCGACCTCGATGTCGTAGACGACGCCGTCGTGCACCTGCTCCGCCTGCGAGGCGGCCATGCCGACCGCCCGGTTGCCCCGGGCGATCTCGCGGCCGGTTGCGATCTCGGCGTCGCAGCGCACGCCGGCCCAGAGCACCGTGAGGCCGTCCAGGTGGGCGCGCAGGCGCTCCTGGGAGCCGGCGCCGTCGAGGAACACGTCGTCGATGATGATCCGCGCCCCCGCCCGGGCCATGGCGGCGACGCCGGTTCGCCAGGCGGCCTGCGCCTGGCGAAAGTCGTTGCCGATCACGACCTGTCCCTGCCCCCCGACGGCGATGCCGCCGGCCGAGTCCCGGAGGGCGGGCGGCAGCGCGTCGACGAAGTCGTCCACGCCCACGCTGATCCACGGCTGGGGCAGGATCGCCTGCAGGCACCTGGCGATCCCGGTCTTGCCCGAGCTGGAACCGCCGTTGAGCACGATGATCTGGGTTGTCACGCGTTCCGTCGCCTTCCAGGTTGACGGGGCCTCGGGACGGGCCCGTCCGATGAGGCCGACGTCCACATGCACGGACGACTCTTCGGCAGCTGAAACGTCGACCGACCGACCCCCTCGGGGCTCTCCGGGCGTCGGCGGCTCCGGCCGATCAGAGCGCCCGCTGGGCGGCGGCGCCGTCGTCGACCACCATGACCAGCCGCGTGCCGGTACCGAGGTAGGCGACCTCGATGTTCACGCCTGCCTCGGCCAGGCGGCCGGCGGTCTCACCCAGGTAGCCGGGGCGGTCCTCCACGCCGCTGACCACCAGGGCCTCCCGGGCGGCTTCGACGGTGTAACCGGCGCCCTCCAGCGCGCGGCGGGCGCCGTCGGCGTCGTCGACGAGCAGGTGCAGGACGCCACGGCCACCGGCCACGGCGGCGCAGAAGCCGTCGACGTTGATGCCGGCCTTGCCCAGCTCACCCCCGATCGCTGCCAGCTGGCCGGGCCTGTCGTCGGCCTCGACACGGAGATCGGTCGCCATGGGCACCACCCCCTCGCACTGCGCCTTGGATCGGCCGCGCCATCCTCCCACGGATCCGGTCCGCCCGGGCGGGTCGGGGACTGTCGTGCACCCCACCGCCCTTTCCTCGCCGCCTTCCGGCACCGGCGGCGTGTCGCAGGGCGCTCGCTCGGGCCCGGGTCGGTCAGCGGATGGTCTCGATGAGGGTGAGCTTCTCGGCCGGTCCCGTGACGGCCAGCTCCTCGACCTCGCCGATGCCCCTGACGTAGTACTTGTTGTCGACGACGTCGGGCTCCAGGGCCGTGGTCTCCTCGGTCTTGAGGGCATGGGCGAAGCTCCTGGCCGGGACCTTGACCGGCGCGTCGAGCTTGAGGACCCGGAACTGGTCCTCGGCCTCGCCGGGGGCCCACTCCTGGCGGAACCGGCGGCCCACCTCGGGCTGGGCCTGCATGAAGACGCCCGGCTGGGCGCCGTCGACGCCGGCGTGGAACGAGCCTTCTGTGCTGGTGACCTTGCCGTGCGCGTCGAGGGTGGCGGTGTCCTCGCCGAAGTACCAGACGTTGCCGCACTCGTCCTGGGCGTAGTAGTCCGCGGTGCGCTCCTCCAGGACGCCGTTCAGGTACAGGCGGTCCTGGACGACGCGGGTGGTGACGCCGTCGGTGACCTTGGTCCGGGAGGTCGGGATGACGATGTCGAGCGCCTGCTTCCCGTCCTTGACCCCGGCGTAGACCAGCGTGGTGCCGGGGCTGAGGGGGAGCCACGGGTTGGTCACGTCGGGGCCGAAGTCCTCGGGGTCGATCTCGGGGTGGTAGGTCGCCCCCGGCCCGAAGGTGGGCAGCGGGCAGTCGGTGGCGGTGTCGGTCCTGGACGGCGCGGCACCGGCGGCCAGCGCGACGGGCGCCAGCGCCGCCACGGCGACCGCCAGCGCGGCGCCGGCGACGCAGGCGGCGGTGGACGTCGGTCGAATCCTCATGGCTTCCCTCCTAGGGGCTCGCCCGGGAGTGGGCGGCGGGAGCAGAGTGCGAGCAAGTGACTGACGTCCGTCTGAAACACGCTGAAACGACCCTGAAACCGGAGTTTGCGCCCTGGCGATTGTCCTAATGTCGTAGTACAATGTGTCGTGATGATCGGCTTCTACATCACGGCCGCGTCGGCGGTCCCGACCTACATGCAGCTCGTCGAGCAGGTCCGGCAGGCGTTGCGCCTCGGGCGGCTGGAGCCGGGCGACCGGCTCCCGACGGTCCGGGAGGTCGCCGCCGCCGTCGCCATCAACCCCAACACCGTGCTGAAGGCGTACCGCGAGCTGGAGCACGAGGGCCTCGTGGAGGGCAGGGCCGGCCAGGGCACGTTTGTCGTGCGGTCGTTGGCGGGCCCGCCGCCGCAGACGCTCGACGCCCTGCGGGCCGACCTCGAAGCCTGGGTCAGCAAGGCTCGGGCCGCCGGCCTGGGGCCGGAGCACGTCAAGGCGGTGGTCGACAGCACCATCGGCCCGTTGCTCGAGGCGGAGGCGTCGGCATGAGTGGCGCGATGGTCGCCGACGGGCTCACGGTCCGGTATGGGCGGACGACCGCGCTCGACGCCTGCAGCTTCGCGATTCCGGAGCGCACGATCGTTGCGCTCGTCGGGCCGAACGGGGCAGGCAAGTCCACGCTCCTCCACTGCGCGACCGGGCTCGTCCGAGCGAGCGACGGGACGATCACGGTTCTCGGCGGGCCGGCCGGCGACCCGACGCTGCCACAGGTCGGCTTCGTCGCCCAGGACGCCCCCCTGTACCTGGACTTCACGGCGGCCGAGCTGCTGACGATGGGCGCCCGGCTGAACCGGCGGTTCGATCTCGCGTTCTGCCGGGAGCGGCTCGCCGGCCTGGCCATCCCGCTCGACCGCCGCGTGGGTCGGCTGTCCGGGGGCCAACGCGCCCAGGTGGCGCTGTGCCTCGCCCTCGCCAAGCGTCCGGGCCTGCTGCTCCTCGACGAGCCGCTGGCCGCCCTGGACCCGCTCGCCCGCCGCGAGTTCCTCTCGGCGCTCATGGACGCGGTCGCCGCCGAGCCCATGACCGTGATCATGTCCTCGCACCTGGTCACCGACCTCGAACGGGTCTGCGATCACGTCATGGTGCTGCGGGCGGGGCGGGTCTCGCTGCTCGGTCGGACCGACGAGTTGGTCGAGACGCACCGGATGCTGATCGGCCCGCCCCAACGGCGGCGACCGCGGATCGCCGGCGTCGAGCGGATCGTCTCGGCGTCCAGGGCGCAGCGGCAGATCCAGCTCCTCGTTCGTACCAGCGGCGACGTCCTGCATCCGGAGTGGGACCAGCACGACGTCTCGCTGGAGGACGTGGTCCTCGCGTACCTGGCGGAGTGTCCTGTCGAACCGCTGCTCGAGCTCGAGGGGGCGGGCGCATGACCTGGCTCGTGTGGCGGCAGCACCGCAAGCAGCTCTTCTTCGCGCTGGCCGCGCTCGTCGTGCTCGGGGCATTCTTCGTCGGCACCGGCCGCCCGATGCACGATCGGTACGAACGCGACGGCCTCCCCGCGTGCCTCCCGCGGGTCGAGCGGGCGCTCGTCGTCCTCGACGTCGCGTCTCAGCCCGACGAACCGGATCCGGCGCCGTCGGTCCCGAAGGGCGTCACCAAGCCGGCGGACGACACGAGCCGGCCGGACGCCGCTGCGCTCGCCGACGCCCGCTGCGCCCAGACCGCCCGGGCGTTCTTCAACGACTACCAGAACGTCGTGTCCGTCGGGCTGCTGCTCCTGATCCTGCCGATGCTGGCCGGCATGTTCTGGGGCGCACCGCTGGTCGCCCGGGAGATCGAGCACGGGACCCACCGGCTGGTGTGGACCCAGGGTGTCTCGCGGCTGCGCTGGGCGACGACGAAGTTCGGTCTCGTCTCCCTCGCCGTGCTCGTGATCACGGCGATCTACGCCGGGATGCTCACCTGGTGGATCACCCCGGCGATCGCGACCTCGGGACAGCGGTTCGACTACGTCTTCTTCGACATCCACGGCATCGTCGTCTTCGGCTACGCGCTGTTCGCCCTGGCGCTCGGCATCTGCGCCGGGGCGGTCAGCGGCCGGCTCCTGACCGCGATGGCGACGACCATCGTCGGCTTCGTCGGCGTGCGGCTGCTCGTGATGCTGGCCGCCCGGGGCCGCTACCGGCCCACCGAGCAGCGCAGCCTCCCTGACCTCTTCGCCGGGTACGGGCAGATGCGCAACGACCTCCACGGTGACTGGATCGTCGCCAGCCACGCCAGCGCCAAGGGCACCGAACTGCTCACCGTGCACCCGGCCGACCAGTTCTGGACCTTCCAGGCCATCGAGACGGCGATCTTCGTCGCCCTCGCCGTCCCCCTGCTCGCCGGCGCCGTCTACTGGGTCCGCCGACGCGTCACCTGACCGGCCCGGCCGGCGAGGATGGGGTGTCGATCACCCGGAGGCTACGCGAGGAATTGACCGAGGCGGACCGGCCGGACCTCCGTTCGGCTGTGCCGTCTGGGTCCTCGCCACCTGACGATCGCCGGGGTTCATCTGCCACGACCGGCCGCCGGGTCGGCGGTGGTTATGGGACGACCGCTCTCGCCACGGCTACCGTGCGCTCCGGCATCGGAGGAGACCACCCATGGCCGAGCGTCCGAATCCCGCCGAGGGCATCCTGCTCACCCATTTCATCGTCTCCGAGGACGTCGACCGCTCCCGGGCCTTCTACACGGACGTGCTGGGCGGGGAGTCGGTCCTGGAGGGCGAGCCGTCCATCGTCCAGCTCTCGAACTCATGGATCATCATCAACCTCGGCGGCGGGCCGACGGTCGACAAGCCGGACGTGATCCTGGAGACGCCACCGGACCCGACCCGCACCAGCAGCTTCCTCAACATCCGGGTCGCAGACGTCCACCAGGTGTACGAGGACTGGCGCGCCCGGGGCGCGAGTTTCATCACGCCGCCCCAGGACCTCGGCAGCGAGATCCGCTGTTACATCCGGGATCCGGACGGCCACCTGATCGAGGTGGGCCAGTCGATGAGTGACCGGGCTGCACCGCCGCCCGGCCGGCCGTAGCATCCCGCCGATGACCGGGCCGTCCGAGGCCGAGTCACCGCTCTACGCCCGCCTCCGGCATGGGCTGCCGCGGGCGCTGAAGGCTCGTGACCGCGCCGCGGTTGCCGCCCTCCGCTCCGCGATCGCCGCGATCGACAACGCACAGGCCGTGCCGGCACCGGCGCCGCCGCGCTCGGGTGGCGTGATCGCCGGGGCGGCGTCCGGGCTCCGGGCCGGCGACGCGCCGCGTCGGGAGCTGTCCGAGGGCGACGTCGTCGCCATCGTCGCGGCGGAGGTTGCCGACCGGCGGGCCGCGGCGGCCGACTACGACGCCGCGGGCCAGGTCGACGCCGCCGCCCGCCTCGTCGCCGAGCGGGAGGCGAACGGCCCGTTCCGCGACATCGCCGGCCTCGCCGCACGCGCCGACCTGCGCCGCGAGCAGATCGCCCAGCTCGTGAAGTCCGGCGCGTGCGACGTGATGGACCGGCCGCGGCGG
>DATFRN010000021.1:0-20731 GCA_035263165.1 Acidimicrobiales bacterium
GTCGGCCGGGCCCTCCTCGGGCAGCAGGTCGCCGCCGTAGGCGACCAGCGCCCGGTCGCCGGCGTCGAGCACCCGCTCGGACTCGCCGGCCCGGGACGCGTCGCGGGCCTCGCCGCAGGCGGCGGCGAACACGGCCACGTCGGAGCAGCCGACGTCGGGCAGCGCCAGCGCATAGGTCGCCGCCGCCCGGCGGATCAGCGCGCTGGCCCCGGGTCGGTGGTCGTCGAGCAGCCGCCGCAGCGACGACACGGCCACCTGGAGGTTGCGCTTGCCCGAGGCGGCGTCGAGGTCGGGCCACAGGGCGTCGACCAGGGTCTCGGTGTGGACCGGGCGGCCCCCGTGGGCGGCCAGCAGGTGCAGGGCCGCCCGGGCCCGGGGCTTGACCGCCCCGACGTCGACCGGCGACCCGTCGAGCTCGAGCCGGAAGCCGCCGAGGCACCGGACCCGCAGGCCGATCGCCGCCGCCCGCGCCGGCGCCGGTTCCGCCTCGACCTCGGCCGGGGCACGTGCGGGCGCCGCCGGCGCTCCGGGAACCGCCACGTCGACGCCCCGCAGCCGGCGGATGGCGGCCGACCGGGCCACGAGCTCGGCCCCGGCGCCGGCGTCGAGTTGCGCCTGGACCTCGATCGCCCAGACCTCGGCCCCCGGCACGCCGGCCTGGCCGGCCAGCGCCTCGGCCGCCCGCGCCACCTCGGGCGCCCGCTCGTCGCCCGACCGGGCCAGCGCCGAGGCGAGCCAGGCGGTGGCCCAGCTCTCGATCACGCGCGCCTCCAGCCGCCGGGCCCGGGCCGCCAGCTCGTCCAGCTCGGCCACGGGGGCGCCGCCGGCCAGCAGGTCGCCCAGCGCCGCGAACGCGCGGGCGGCCACGGCCCCCCACGGGTCGCCCTGGGCCTCGCACTCGCCCGCCACGGCCACCGCCCGGGCCACCGCGGGGCCGCCGGCCAGCCCGCCGGCCGCCAGCGCCAGCGACGCCAGCCACGGCAGGTCGACCAGCTCGACCAGCTCGGCCAGGTCGCCCAGCTCGCCCTCGACCGGGCGGCCGCCGAACGCGGCCGCCACCGCCAGGCCCAGGCGCGCCCCGACGGCCAGCGGCGGCGGGACATCGGGATCGTCGGTGAGGGCCTCCAGCCGGGGTGTCGCCAGGGCCAGCTGACCGGCCAGCACGGCCGCCACGGCGTCGACGAACGCGTCGCCCGCCCCGTCGGCCGGCGGGACGGGCGCGGGCGCCGCCGGGACGGCGGGTTCGCCGGCCACCGGCGACGGGGGCGTGCCCTCGCCGCCGGTGACCGTCACCCCCACGACCGTCCCCCCGAACATCCCGGCCGGCGGCGCCGCCACCGGGTGCGAGCGCAGGATCGTGCGCAGCCGGCCCGGCCAGCCCGCGGGCGCCGGGGCCGCGGGGTCGAGCCAGGCCCGGATGGCCGCCCGCTCGCGCCGGGAGATGTCGCGGGGCGCGGTGCCGGCGTGCAGGTGCTCGACCCGCTCGTAGCGGTCGAGCGCGGTGACCAGCCGACCCGTGGCCGCGGCCCGGCGGGCGGTGGCGATCATCACCCACGGGTCGTCCTCGATGAGCCCGGTGGGCAGCCAGTCGAGCCACGACCCCGAGTCGTCGGCCAGCTCGGCCCCGCCGGTCTCGAGGATGCGGCCGACCGAGGCCCAGTCGCCGGCCCAGCAGTAGGCCCGCAGCGCGTCGCTCAGGCACCCGCTCTCGTCCTCCAGCAGGGAGGCGCCGAGCCGGGCCCACTCCTTGGCCTGGGCCTCGCCGTCCCGCTCGACCAGCCGGGTCTCCAGGTAGGCCCGGAACACCTCGTGGTAGCGGAAGGCCAGGTCGTCCTCGTCGAGCCGGGTCACGAACACCTGGTGGGCCTCGAGGTCGCCGAGCAGCCGCCGGCTGTCGGACCGGTCGCGCAGCCGGTCGCACAGCGTCGGCGTGAGCCGCCCCAGCACGCTGGTGTCGACGACGAAGGCCCGCTGGTCGTCGGGCATCTCGTCGAGCACGTTGCCGCTGAGGTAGTCCCGGATGAGCTTGGACCGGGCCGGCAGGGCGGCGACCGCCCGGCGCCGCTCGCTGGCGTGCTTGCCCCGGGTGGCCAGGTGGAACAGCTGGAGGCCGGCGGCCCAGCCCTCGAGGCCCCGGGCCAGGCGGGCCAGGTCGGCCGGGGGCAGCGGCTCGCCGTAGACGTCGGCGAACAGCCGCTCGACCTCCCAGGAACGGAAGCGCAGGTCGTCGGGCCCCACCTCGTAGAGCGCGCCCGACACCCGCAGGCGGGAGAGGTTCCAGGCCGGGGGCTGGCGGCACGAGGCGGCCAGCACCAGCCACGGCGGCGCCAGCTCGACCAGCCGCCCGAGCGCCGACTCGGCCGGCGTCCCGGCCACCAGGTGCAGGTCGTCGAGCGCCAGCACCGTGCGCTCGGGCACGCCGTCGGGGCCGAGGGCGTCGAGGTCGGCGGCGGCCTCGTCGGCCGAGCGCCACCGCTCGCCGGCGCCGCCGAGGGCGGGCACGCACGGGGCGAGCGCCCCGCCCAGGTGGCCCATCAGGGTCGCCACCCGGCCGTCGGCGGGGTCGAGGTGGTACCAGGCGGTGTTCGGGCTCGACTCGACCAGCTGGGCCAGCAGGGTCGTCTTGCCCCAGCCCGCGGGGCCGGTGATGAGCACGACCCGGTGGTCGGCCGCGCCGGCCAGCGAGGCCAGCAGCCGGTCGCGCCGCAGGCCCCTGACCTGGGGCGGACGCAGCCGGGCGCGAGGGACGACCGTCGGCCCGGGGGCGGCCTCGGTGTCGTGGGCGGTCGCTGGTCGAGATTCCATCCGCGCTCCCTGCACGTATGCCGGGCGCGGAAGGTCACTTCCACACGCGACACGTCCTGCAGTGACCCCCTCCCGTGAGGATAGCCGGACGCCGCGGAGTGGTGTACAGCGCCCCCCGGCGGATTTTCCGGGCAGGCTTGTCGAGGAACGGCCCCGTGCTCGTCGTCATGGTGTCGGGCGGCGAGCGCCCGGCACGACGTGGAGGAGATCACCATGCAGTACGTCGCCCTGCTGGGAACCGACGAGCGCACCGCCCCCGCCCCGGGCTCGGACGAGTACAACGCCAACCTGGGCGGCTACGCCGCCTTCAGCGAGCGCAACGGCGCCGCCATCGTGGACGCCGCCCCGCTCCAGCGGTCGGACACCGCCACCACCATCCGCCACACCGACGACCCGCCGCTGGTCACCGACGGCCCCTACGCCGAGTCGGCCGAGGCCATCGGCGGCTACTACGTGCTGGAGGCCGAGACCCTCGACGACGCCATCGAGCTGGCCCGCCAGATCCCCGTGGCCGAGGTGGGCTGGGTCTCGATCCGCCCGGCCGTGGGCTGGTGGGACTACACCGGCGGCGAGGGCGCCGAGGGCGCCGACCGCTGGCTGGCGCTCATGTACGGCAAGGAGGAGCCCGACTCGGGGCCCGGCACCGACGCGTGGGCCGAGATGGCGGCCGCCCACCAGGCGTTCGTCGCATCGCAGGCCGATGCCAGGACGATCACCGCCGGCGGCGCCGTCCACCCGCTGGACACCGCCACCACCGTGCGGGTGCGGGACGGCGAGGTGCTGGTCACCGACGGCCCCTACGCCGAGTCGGCCGAGGTCACCGGCGGGCTCTACGTCCTGTCCGCCGCCGATCGGGACGCGGCAGTAGCGCTGGCCTCCCGGATCCCGTCCCGGCCGGGCGGGGCCGTCGAGGTCCGGCCGCTGCACGTGCTGCCGGCCGGCTGACCGGCGTGGCCGACGCCGCCGCGATCGCCGAGCGCACCTTCCGGGAGGAGTCCGGGCGGGCGCTCGCCACCCTGGCCCGCCTGCTCGGCGACCTCTCCGCCGCCGAGGACGCGGTGCAGGAGGCGTTCGTGGAGGCGATGCGCACCTGGCCGGTCCGGGGCGTCCCGGACCGGCCGGGGGCGTGGATCACCACGACGGCCCGCAACCGGGCCGTCGACCGGGCCCGCCGGGAGGCGGGCCGGGGCCGGCGGGAGCGGGAGGCGTCCACCGTCTGGTCGCTCCCCGCCGAGCCCGACCCGCCGCCGTCGCCCGTCGAGGAGGTGCTCGTCCCCGTGGACGACGACCAGCTGCGGCTGATCTTCACCTGCTGCCACCCGGCGCTGGCCCCCGCCGCCCAGGTGGGGCTGACGCTGCGGCTCGTGTGCGGGCTGCGGATCTCGGAGATCGCCCGGGCCTTCCTCCAGCCGGAGCCCACGGTCGCCCAGCGGCTGAGCCGGGCCAAGGCCAAGATCCGGGCGGCGGGCATCCCCTTCCGGGTGCCGCCGGCCCACCTGCTGCCCGAGCGGGTGCCACCGGTCCTGGCCTGCATCTACCTGGTCTTCACCGAGGGCTACTCGGCGTCGGCGGGCGACGCGCTCGTGCGCCACGAGCTGTGCGACGAGGCGGTGCGGCTGGCCCGGCTGCTGGTCGAGCTGATGCCCGACGAGCCCGAGGCCCACGGGCTGGCCGCCCTGGTGCTGCTCCAGGACAGCCGGCGGGCGGCCCGCCTGTCGCCGGCCGGGGACATCGTGCTGCTGGAGGACCAGGACCGCAGCCGCTGGGACCGCGACCGCATCGCCGCCGGCCTGGGCGCCCTGGGCCGGGCGACCCGGCTGGCCGGCGGGCGGGGGCCGGGCCCGTACACGCTCCAGGCGGCGATCGCCGCCGCCCACGCCCGGGCGCAGTCGTGGGCCGCCACCGACTGGCCGGCCATCGCCGCCCGCTACGCCGACCTGGCCGCGGTGGCGCCGTCGCCGGTGGTGGAGCTGAACCGGGCCGTGGCGGTGTCGTTCGCCGCCGGACCGGAGGCGGGGCTGGCCGTGCTCGACGCCGTGGCCGGCGACCGCCGCCTGGCCCGCACCCACCTGGTGCCGGCGGCGCGGGCCGACATGCTGCGCCGGCTGGGCCGCCCCGCCGAGGCGGCCGACGCCTACCGCACCGCCGCCGCCCGGGCCCGCACCGGCCCCGAGCGGGCGTTCTTCGCCCGCCGGCTGGCGGAGTGCGAGGGCGCCGGGGGTTAGGCGCCGGCCTCGCCGTCGAGGCGGGCCAGGAGCTCGGCCGGGTCGCTCGAGCCCGGGGGCCGGCCCCCGGCCGCGGCCTCGGTGGCCAGGCGCTGGAGGAGGGCGTTGACCGGGGTCGGGACGCCGTGGAGGCGCCCGAGCAGGACGATCTCCCCGTTCAGGAAGTCGGACTCGACGCTGCCGAGGCCCCGGGCCAGGCTCTGCCAGGTCGAGCCGCCCTCGCGCCGGCGGCCCTCGACCGGGCGCATCTGGAGCCGGTCGCCCCGGCGCTCGCGGTCCTCCTCGGACGAGACCACGTCGATCCCCGCCGCGGCCAGCACCGCCTCGCCCTCGTCCCGCACCCGGCCCAGCAGCGGGCTGCGCACCCCGTCGGGCCCGCACAGGGCCTCCAGCGAGTTGGCCAGGTTGAGGACCAGCTTGCGGTACTTCCAGCGCATGATGTCGGGGCGGGCGACCGACTCGAACGTCGCTCCGTCCAGTGCGGCGGCGACGGCCGTGGCGGTGTCGTCGACCCCCGCCGGGTAGCGGCCGACGTCGAGCAGGCCGGTGGCCGCCGCCGACTGGGCCACGACCACGCCGGGCTCGAGGTGGGTGGCCGGCAGCATGACCGACATGCCGTAGACGTCGGGGAACGACCGCAGCGCGACCCGCTCGTTCTCGACGCCGTTCTGGGCGCACACGACGGCCACGCCGGGCGACGCGCAGGCCGCCAGCTCGTCGACCGCCGCCGCGGTGTGCTGGCCCTTCATCGCCAGGACGACGACGTCGCCGGCCTGCGGCGCCGCCTCGGCCGGGTGCTCGGCCGCCGGGATGGGCAGCACCGCGGTGCCGTTGGGCGAGGCCAGCGTGAGCCCCTCGTCCCGCAGCGCCCGCAGGTGGTCGCCCCGGGCCAGCAGCGTGACGTCGTGCCCCGCCTCGAACAGCCGGCCGCCGATCGTCCCGCCGACCGCGCCGGCCCCGTAGATCACGAATCGCATGCTCCCCAGCCTGCCCTAGAACGATGGCCGTCCCGCAGCGTCGCCCCCGACCACCGTGGTCAGTGCCTTCCGCTCTTGCTGCCTCGCAGCGGGCCGCTCGGGCCACGGCAGCGCCTGTCGGCGCCGCCTCTTACCGATGGTAAGTCGCGCGACCCGCACGGCTAGCGTCTCGCCGAGGAACGAGGGGGGGAACATGGCGCTCACCCGTCATCGGATCGTCGTCGTCGCGGCGGCGCTGGCCCTGGCCGCCGGCGCCTGCTCGGGCGGTGGCGGCAGCGACTCGGCCAAGGCCGACAAGGCCACGACGACCACCGAGGCCCTGACGCTGCCCGCGGGATGGGACGGCTACCACAGCAAGGTCTACGCCGACGACGCCCACTGGATGTGCAGGCCCGGCCTCGCCGACGACGTGTGCAGCCGCGACCTCGACGCCACCGAGGTCGCCGCCGACGGCACGACCAAGGTCGTCAAGCACCAGGCCGCCGAGGACCCCAAGGTCGACTGCTTCTACGTCTACCCGACCACCAGCGGCGACCCGGGCCTCAACAGCGACCTCACCCCCGCCCCCAACCAGGAGATCGCCACCGTCTACAACCAGGTCGCCCGGCTCAACTCGGTCTGCCGCATCTACGCCCCGGTCTACCGCCAGGTCACGCTGAAGGGCATCGCCGGGGGGTTCCGCGGGGGCGGCAGCGGCCCCGACCCGGGCGCCATCGCCTACGCCGACGTGCTCGACGCCTTCAAGCAGTACATGGCCAACGACAACCACGGCCGGGGCGTCATCCTGGTCGGCCACTCGCAGGGCTCGGGCATGCTCACCCAGCTCATCGCGAAGGAGATCGACGGCCAGCCCGCCCTGCGCAGCCACCTGGTGGCCGCCTACCTGCTGGGCGGCGGGGTGTCGGTGCCCGACGGCAAGGTCGTCGGCGGCTCGTTCCAGCACGTCCCCCTGTGCGGGAAGGCTGACGAGACCGGCTGCGTCGTCGCGTACTCGTCGTTCCGCTCGACCGTTCCGCCCCCGCCCGACAGCCTGTTCGGGCGGTCCCGGACCGGCGGCCACACCGCTTGCGTCAACCCGGCCGACCTGACCGGCGACCCGGCCCAGCTCCACCCCTACTTCCTGGTCTCCCAGGTCGACGGCACGCTGCTCGGCGGGGCCAGCGCCACGCCGTTCGCCGACGAGGCCAAGGACTCGACGATCACGACGCCGTGGGTGACCTACCCCGACTTCGTCGAGGGCCAGTGCGTCTCCAAGGGCGGGTTCACCTACCTCAGCCTGAAGGTCGAGGCCGACAAGGGCGACGCTCGCACCGACGACATCCCCGGCGACCTGTCGCCGCAGTGGGGCATGCACCTCATCGACGCCAACATCGCCATGGGCGACCTGGAGACGCTGGCCGCCTCCCAGGCCAAGGCCTACGCCGGCTGAGCGTCGCCGCCCGCCCGCTCGGCCAGGATGCGCTCGCGGGTCGGCACCCGCCAGGTGACGTAGGCGGTGCCGACCAGCCCCGCACCCGTGATCGCCGCGCACAGCGGCCACCCGAGCGACCACGAGCTGAGGGCGCAGGCGGCCAGCATCATCGTGATGGCGACGACCTTGGCCCGCCGGGGCATGCCGAGGCCGGCCCGGTGGTCGCGCACCAGCGGCCCGATCGTCGGCAGGTCGAGCACCCAGGCCTCGAACCGGGGGCTGGACCGGGCGAAGCACCAGGCCGCCAGCACGAAGAACCCGGTCGTGGGCAGGCCCGGCACCACGATGCCGACGGTCCCCAGCCCGACCGCCACGAAGCCGACGGTCAGCAGGGCCAGGCGGCGCACGCCGGTCACGCTAGGAGATCGACGACGTCCTTGGCGATCGTGACGAACAGCAGCACGATGATCGTGAGCGCCAGAGCCGTGTAGGCCCACCGCCACTTGTGGTCGGCGGCGAAGAAGCGGCGGATCGTGAGCACGTTGCACACCACGGCGGCCACCGCGATCGGGACGCCGATGACCGGTCCCACGCCCTTGGCGATGCCGAGGATGGGGATGACGATCGGCAGCACGACGTAGGTGAGGATGCAGCGCGTCGCCGACACCAGGATCGACGTCGAGAACGCCTTCTGCGCCGCCCGCTCGGAGGACGGCGGGCCGTCGGGGATCCGGAGGAACCGCCGGACCGCCATGTCGGCAGCCGGCCGCTGGGCGCTCGCCACGTTTTGCACACCACGAGGCTACGCCCCCTTGTGAGCGTTCGCCCAAGCGAGCCCGCTACCAGGGCAAAGTGCCGGCTTTCGGGCTCTGGATTGACGTCAGGCGCCGGAACCGTCGCTCAAGTGACACCTGAACGGCGTCACCCGTCCGCAGGTGGCGGGAACTTGTCATCGATGAACACGACCAGCCGGTAGGCGTGCGACCCTTCGCCGGCCCGCAGCTCGTCCTCGATCTGATGCTCCCGCACGAGCTGGGCCCGGGTGGGGTAGATGCCGGCCACGTCGCGGAGCCGGTCGCGCTCGGCCTCGAGCCGGCGGCGGGTGGCGTCGGGCACCGCCTCCCAGCCGGCGACCCGGCGCAGGCCGGGCAGGGCGGCGATCTTGTCGACGGCCTCGTCGGCGGCGATGACCAGCCGCACCGTGGCCTGGGGCGGGTCGACCTGGCGCTGCTTGCCGTAGACGGCGGTGCGGTCCGCCGGGACGGCGACCCGCACGCCGTGCCGCTCCAGCTCGAGCACGAGGGTGCGGGCGTACCAGGCGCCGGTCTGGAGGCCGTCGTCCACCACGACCTGGCCGTCGGTCTCGGGCAGGGCGGCCAGGACGTCGGGCATGATCAGGTTCATGGCCGCCGAGTCGGCGGGCTGCGGTGTGCCGGCGGAGGCGGCGGTGACGGTGTTGACCGCGCACACGACGGCCAGGGCGCCGAGCGCCACGGGGACCAGCACCCGTTCGGCCCGGGCCCAGCGCCGGGTGGCCAGGCCCCAGCCGGCCCAGGCGACGAGCAGGAGGCCGAGCAGGCCGGCGACGAAGGTCCACCGCAGCCGGTAGTCGAAGGCGGCGCCGACGGTGCGGGCGACGGCGACGATGCCGACGAGGAAGGTGAGGACCACGGTGCCGACGTAGGCCCGGCCGGTACGCCCCCACCGCCACACCACGGCGCCGGCCCCCGCCACCAGGGCCAGGAGCAGGGGTGCGGGGGCGGACAGCATGTAGATGGACTCGCCGGTGACGGGGTTGAACGACTGCTTGTCGGTGAGCCACTCGGGCTTGAGCCAGAACTGGGCGGACATGACCCGCCACCCCTGGGCCAGCGTGTGGCCGCCCCCGGCATCGTCGCTGCCGAACCATTCGATGATGACCCGGAAGTTGCTGGGCGCATGCCGGATCACGTCGATGATCGGCGGCAGCCACAGCACGGCCAGCACGGCCAGGCTCAGGGCCCCGGCCCGCCCGAGGCGCCGCCAGGTCACCGGCGCCGCGACCACGCCGCCGGCACCGGTCTGATCCACCACCGCGGTGGCCGGCTCCACCGGGCGTGGTGGGTCGGGCTCGGGGGCGGGGGCGTCCGACGCGGCGGGGTCGGCGGCGGTCTCGCGGGAATGGCGGCGGGCGGCCAGGGCGAGGCCGACCAGGCCCCACAGGACCAGCGGCGGGGCCAGGAGGACGAAGCCCACGTGGGTCTGGGCCAGGAACGTGCCCACGGCCGCGGCCCAGGGGAGGGCCCACACCTCGCCGCACCACATCGACCAGGCCAGCAGCACCAGCAGCGCGTACGGCAACGTCGTGATGAAGCAGTTCCACGGGTCGCGGGCGAAGTCGGCGCCCAGCGTGCGCAGCATCAGCGTCGTGCCCAGCAGGGTCAGCAGCACCAGCGGCAGCCCGCCCCGGCGCCGGGCCACGACCGCCAGGCCCACGACGGCAGCGGCGTTGATGGTCAGCGCCCCCAGGTACACGCCGATCGCCCGCTCCCCGGCCAGCCGGTAGAAGGGGGCCAGCGCGTAGAACTCCATCGGCCCCGGGTGGCTCCACTCGCCCCGGGAGTAGAGGCCCACGAGCGGGTTGTGGCTGCTGCCGACGTCGCGGGTGTGCATGGTGATGAGGGCCTGGTCGGCCGCCGGCAGGTAGCGCCCGCCGACCCCGAAGATCAGCACCAGCGCCGACACCACGAACGGCACCAGCACCAGCCCGACCGCCACCCACCACAGCACGCCGGACCGGCCACCCTCCGCGGCCGGTGCTGCCGTCTCGGCGGGCGCGGCCTCGACCAGCAGGTCACCCTGCGTGGCAAGCAGGCTCTCGGTGGTCCCCGCAGCCATACGTCCCTGAGCCCCAGTCAACCGTCCGACGGCGACCACCTCCCACCGCTCCGGGAGGCCGCCGCCACTGACAGTACACCCGAGACAAGGGCTCCCGGCGGGGGCTACGGTCAGGGGGGAACGGAGCAAGAGTTGTCGGCTCTCTCGGGAGAGGACATCGATGAGCAACCGTCACCGCACCAGCGACGTGGTCCTGCCGCACCCGGAGGAGCGCCGGGTCCAGGCTCGAGCTGAGCGTCACCGGGTCTCCACCGCCCTGGCCGATGCCACCGGCCAGATCCAGGGGGGATGCGAGCCCGAGGACATCGTCGAGCCGGGCGTGGAGTTCCGGGCCGAGCGGCACCACGATCCGGACAAGGGTCGCCCGTCGACCCGCCGGCGCCGGCACTGGAAGCTCAAGATGTGGAAGCGGCGCACGGCGGCGCGCCGGATGAAGGCCGCCATGGAGCGCGGGTCGGGCTGAGCCCGGCCCACCGGTCAGCGATCAGCCGAGTCCGGGTAGGTCGAGGTCAGCGATCAGCCCCGGCCGGGCAGGTCGACGTCCTCGATGTCGGCCAGCTTCTTGGCGCCGGGCGAGCGGTAGCACGAGTCCTCGACCGCGCTCCCCTTGCCGCTGAGGTACTGCACCGACAGCGCCTTGTAGGTGACCTTCGGGTGGTCGGGGTCGTGGCGCTCGAGGAAGCTGTCGAGCCGCCGCCCCAGCGCCGCCCGGGTGTCGGCGTCGCTGGCCCCGACCGTCGGGGCCGTGACCGTGACCGCCGAGGCCGGCAGGTCGAAGCGCTCGGCCAGCCGGTCGCGCACGAAGTCCAGGTACCGCGGGGTGCGGAACCGCTCGAGCTGGTCGGTCGGGCAGGCGGCGGCCGCGGCCGCGGTCTCGGCGGCCCCGGAGACGAAGCTCACGAACCGGCCGTGGAACGCCGGCGGCGTGTCGTCCTGGCGGAAGGCGGCGTCGTTGGCGGCGGTGTGCTCCAGCGTGGTGTCGCACACGTAGACCCGCCCGAGGTCGAAGCTGATGCTGCGGTCGGCCCCGTCGCGCCCCGGCCCGACCGTGACCGTGCCGTCGGCGCAGTAGTCGACCGCCACCTTCAGCTTGGCGGGCACGTCGCGGTCGTCGGGGTCGGCGACGCTGGAGGTGCCGTTGGTCGACTGGAAGTCGCCGTTGATGAGCCAGCCCGAGCGGTCGTGGTTCTGCTTGGCCTTGACCGACACGACCGCCTCGCCGTCGCCGATGTCGATCAGGAAGTCGCGGGAGGCGGCGGTGGCCCGCTGGCCCTCGTAGATGACGTCGCCCCGGGCGGCCGGGTCGTCGCGCCCCCCGGGGAACCAGTCGGGCAGGTGGAACAGCCCGACGCGGTCGATCGCCGCCAGGACGAGGACGACCGCCGCGACCGCGGCCGCGGCCGCCAGGATCCCGCCCCCGCGCCTCCGGCCGCCGCCGGCACGTCGTAACAGCATCCGGGCTCCTCCCCCAGGTTTCCCCCGGGGCTACCCGTGCGTAGCGGCGTCGATACGCCGGGCGCTAGGCGGGCGCCCGGAACGCCGTGATCGTGCCCGTGCTGCTGCCCACGTAGAGCGTTCCGCCGTCGGCGACCGGCGAGCCCGCCACCGCGCCCGGCACCGTGGCGGTGAACCGCGGCGAGCAGGTCGACGCCCCGCAGCCCGCAGCCGCGAAGGCGCTGAGGCTGCCGTCGCTGCCGCCGACGTAGAGCACGTCGCCCACGATGCTCGGCCGCCCGGTGGCGGCCGACGGCAGGGCGGCGGTCCACGTGGCCGGGCAGGTCGACGCCCCGCAGCCGCCCACCGGGAAAGCGGACAGCGTGCCGTCGTCGGCCACGGCGAAGATCGTCGTGTCGGTCACCGCCGGGGGCAGCGAGGCGGCGGCGCCCAGGGCGCCGGTCCAGTGGGCGGCGCCGGTCTGGGCGTCGACCACGGCCAGGTGGCCGTCGGGCGCCACGAGGGCGGCCTCGGCCCCGCCGGCCAGCGGCACCAGCCCCGAGCCCATCCTCTGGCCCGAGGACCAGGTGAAGGTCGACGGGCAGATGCCGGTGCATGTGAGCGGGAAGCCGCTGACGCCGGCGCTCTCGTCGGCGAAGAGGACCGTCCCGTCGGAGGCGAGCGGCCCGGGCAGGGGGCGGGGTGCCAGCGGGTCGCACGACGTGAAGACCTGACTGTCGCCCGTGCCCGGCACGCCGGCGTCGAGGTCGACGGCGGTGAAGCCGGCGCCGGCGGCGAACACGGTCAGGTTCGGGCAGCCGTGCGGCGCCACGGTGGTGGCGCCGTAGGTCCACACGGTGGCGACCTTGCTGCCGGCCCAGAGCGCATCGCCGGCCCCGCAGAACGAGGAGCTGCCGGTCAGCCCGTTGACGTCGTTTCCCCCGATCGCGGCCCGGCGGACCACGGTTCCCGAGCCGAGGCCGAGCGCGTCGAGCTCGCAGTGGCCGCCCTGGGTGGGGACCCACAGCCGGTTGTCGGCGATGAGCGGCTGGCCCGTGCCTCCGAGGCCGGTGGCCGTCCACCGGGCCGCGCCGGTGGCCGCGTCGAGCGCCGTGACCTGCCCGGCGGTGCGGGCGTAGACGGTGCCGCCGAGCACGAGCGGCTCGCGGGGTGCGCCCCCGACCGTGGCCGTCCAGGCCGGCGCCAGGCGGGCGACCGTGGCGGTGGTGATGCCGGTCTCGCCGCCGTTGAAGCCCGAGCGACCGGCGTCGAACCCGCCCTGGAGCCAGCAGCCCTGCGCGACCACGAGGCCGAGGACCAGCAGTGCACGCCACCTTCCGTGTCCCAGCATGGATCTCCCTTCCCCAGCTGTCACCCAATGTAGGCCGGGGGCGGGAGACTGGCGCCGTGGCCCACCGCCGCCCGACGACCTGGCTGACGAGCGACGCCGCGCTGGCCCGCACGCTCGGCCGGCCCATCACCCGGTTCCTGCGGGTCGAGGCGGCCGGCGGGATCCTGCTGCTGGCGGCGGCCGTCGTCGCCCTGGTGTGGGCCAACTCGCCCTGGTGGGCGTCGTACGAGCGGTTGTGGACGACCGACATCGTGCTCACCGTCGGGCACCGGACGATGGACGACGACCTGCGCCACTGGATCAACGAGGGGCTCATGGCGCTGTTCTTCTTCGTGCTGGGGCTGGAGATCCGCCGCGAGCTGGCCGACGGCCAGCTGGCCTCGCCGCGGGCCGCGGCCGTCCCCGCCCTCGGCGCGCTCGGCGGCATGGTGGTGCCCGCGCTGGTCTACCTGGCCATCAACCGGGGAGGTCCGGGGGTCGACGGCTGGGGCATCCCGACCGCCACCGACGTCGCCTTCAGCCTGGGCGTGCTGGCGCTGCTCGGACAGCGGGCGCCGCCGGGGCTGAAGGTGCTGCTCCTGGGGCTGGCCATCGTCGACGACATCGGCGCCATCGTGGTGATCGCACTGTTCTACTCGGGCGGCCTCCACCTGCGGTGGCTGGCCGCGGCCGGGGGCGGCCTGGTGGTGGTGGCGCTGCTGCGGCGGGCGCGGGTGTGGTACCTGCCGGTCTACGTGGTGATCGGCGTGGCCGTGTGGTTCGCCACCCGGGAGTCGGGCGTCCACGCCACCATCGCCGGCGTGGCGCTCGGGCTGCTCACCCCGGCGGCGCCGCTGATGGACGAGCCCGCGGCCGACCACATCGCCGACGAGCTGTCGGCCGACCGCGACGTGACCGCGTCGGAGGTGCGGGACATCTCGTTCCGCATCCGCGAGTCGGTGCCGCTGACCGAGCGGCTGGCCGACACGCTGCACCCGTGGACCGGCTACGTGATCGTGCCGCTGTTCGCTCTGGCGAATGCCGGCGTGCGGGTCACCGGCGACCGGCTGTCGGCGGCGGCCACGTCGCGGATCACGCTCGGCGTGGTGGTCGGGCTGGTGGTGGGCAAGCTCGTGGGCGTCGCCGGCGCCATCGGGCTGGCCACCCGACTGGGCGTGGGCGAGCTCCCGGCCGGCGTGACCCGCCGCCACGTGGTGGGGATGGCGGGCCTGGCCGGCATCGGGTTCACCGTGTCGCTGTTCATCACCGCCCTCGCCTTCCCGGGCCCCCGCCTGGGCGGCGAGGCCAAGCTCGGCGTGCTGGCGGCGTCGGTCATCGCCGCCCTGGTGGGCACGGCGATCCTGACCACCGCCCCCCGCCCCGGGCCGGCCGGTCAGGCGGGGACGCGGTAGGCCGTGATCGTGCCCGTCGTGCTGCCCACGTAGAGGGTGCCGCCGTCGGCGACCGGCGACCCCGAGACCGCGCCCGGCACCGTGGCCGTGAAGCGCGGCGTGCAGGTCGCCGCGCCGCAGCCGCCGGCGGCGAAGGCGCTGAGCGTGCCGTCGCTGCTCCCGACGTAGAGCACGTCGCCCACGATGCTGGCCCGGCCCGTGGCCTTGGCCGGCAGGCTCGCGGTCCACGTGGCCGGGCAGGTCGACGCTCCGCACCCGCCCACAGGGAAGGCGGACAGCATGCCGTCGTCGGCCAGGGCGAAGATCGTCGTGTCGGTCACCGCCGGCGGCAGCGAGGCCGCTCCCGCGGCCCCGAGCGAGCCGGTCCAGCGGACGGCGCCCGTGTGGGCGTCGACCACCGCCACGTGGCCGTCCCGCTGGACCACCGCCGCGTCGCCCCCGCTCGCCAGCGGCACGACCGTCGGCACCATCGGTGTCGCCGTGGTCCAGTGGACGGTCGGACTGCAGCTGAAGCCCGAGCAGGTCAGCGGGTAGCCGGTGACCGCGGTGTCGTCGGTGCTGAGGATGCTGGCGCCGTCGGACGAGAGCGGGCCGGGGAGCGGGAAGAGGGGCGGCGGCACCGTGCACGTCTGGGTCACCGTGTTGGTGTCGAACGACACGCTGGGGTCGTCGACGTCCAGACCGGAGATGCCGTTGCCGCTGGCCGCCACGAACAGGTTCGTGCCGCACGCCCGGGGGGCCGGGGCGCCGCCGGCGTAGGTCCACACCGTGGCCACCCGGCTGCCGGCCCACAGGGCATCGCCCACACTGCAGAAGGAGAAGCCGCTGCCGCCGACCCCGTTGAGCTCGGGCCCGCCGATCGGCAGGCTGCCCACCACGGCGCCCGACGCGAGGCTGAGCGTGTCGATCTCGCAGTGGCCGCCTCCGGCCGGCACGTACAGCCGGTTGCCCGCCAGCAGCGGGCTGCCGCCGCCGCCGACGCCGGTGGACGTCCAGCGGACCGCGCCGGTGGCGGCGGCGAGCGCGGTCACCTGCCCGCCGCCGCGGACGTACAGGCTGCCGTCGAACACGACCGGCTCGCCCGGCGTCCCGCCGAGCGTCGCCGTCCAGACCGGCGCCAGCCGGGCGACCGTGGCCGACGTGATGCCGGTCTCGCCGCCGTTGAACCCCGAGCGCCGGCCGTCGAATCCGGCCTGGAGCCAGCAGCCCTGCGCGGTCACCAGCGCCACCACCAGCAGCGCCCGCCACTTGCCGTGTCCCCTCATGGTCCACCTCCGCCACCGTCGACCGGTGGGATCGCCCGTTTGTTCCGGGGCTAGGTCGGAATCCTGTAGGCCGTGACCGTGCCGGTGCTGCTGCCGACGTAGAGCGTCCCGCCGTCGGCCACCGGCGAGCCCGACACCGAGCCGGGCACGGTGGTGGCGAACAGCGCCGCGCAGGTGGCGGCGCCGCAGCCGCCGGCCGGCAGCGCGGTGAGCCTGCCGTCGCTTCCGCCGACGTAGAGGACGTCGCCCACGACGCTCGGCCGGGCGGTGGCCGCGGCCGGCAGGGTCGCCGTCCACGCCGGCGAGCAGGTGGCGGCGCCGCAGCCGCCGACCGGGAAGGCCAGCACGCGCCCGTCGCCGCCGGCCACGAAGATGGTCGTGTCGGTCACGGCCGCCGGCGTGGAGGCGGCGGCGCCCAGGTCGGCCGACCAGTCGACTGCGCCGGTGTCCTTGTCCAGCACGAAGAGGTGCCCGTCGGTGGCCACCGCCGCCAGCTCGGTCGAGGCGTCGGACAGCGGCGTCACCGGCGTCACCACGGTCGAGGGCGTCGCCCACGAGAACTGGCCGGCGCCGGTGGCGACCGAGAAGCCGGCGACCGAGTCGGCCGCGCCGGTGCTGGAGACGACGGCGTGGGGGGCGAACAGCGTCGTGGAGTCGGAGCTGAGCCGCCCGCGGACGCCCGCGGGCGGTGTCGTCGGCAGCGGGTCGCAGGTGACCGTGATCCCGCCCGTGTTCCAGGCGCCGGCCGTCGTGTCGGTGTCGAAGGCGTTGACCGCCGCCCCGAAGGCGTTGGTCCGGTTGGGCAGGCACTGCCCGGGTGCGAAGGCCGAGGCCAGGTAGAGCCACCCGATCATCAGCCGCTTGCCCACCCCCACCAGGTCGTAGGTGCCGCAGGCGGCGAAGCTCTGGTCGTTGTTCGGGAGGCCCGGGCCGCCGAAGCTGCGGGTGTCGACGACCGCCCCGGTGCCGAGGTCGAGCGACGCCAGGCTGCAGGCCGAGCTGGCGACCGGCACCCAGACGTGGTTCTGGGCCAGGACGGGCAGGCCCGCACCGGCGAGCGGCGTCGTCCAGCGCACCGCCCCGGTGGTCGTGTCGAGCGCGGTCACCGCTCCGCCGGTACGGACGTAGGCCGTGGCGCCGAGCACGACCGGCTCGCCCGGCCCCCCGCCGACCGTGGCGGTCCAGGCCGGCGCCAGCTGGGCGACCGTCGCGCTCGTTATGCCGGTCTCGCCGCCGTTGAACCCCGAGCGCCGGGCGTCGAAGCCCGCTTGCGGCCAGCACGCGGGCGCCACCAGGGCGGCCGCCGCTACGGCCACCAGCGCCCGCCAACGCCTACCCCCAACCGCCATGGCTCACCTCCGCCAGGATTGCAGCGGAGAGTGTAGCGATCCCCGCGCGGTCAGTGCCCTGATTCCACCGGACGGCTGACGATCGTGAGCTCGTAGATGGTCGGGTCGTCGTCCTCGGCCGGCGCCGGGGCGCGGCCGGCGCCGATGGCGGGGAGCAGCGCGGTCGGGTCGGTCGTGAACGTGACCGTCCGGGGGCGGCCGTCGGCGGCGGTCCGCAGGAGCGCCCGCTCGTACCGCAGCACCTCGTGGGCGACCCCCAGGTCGGGCTCGGGGTGGGCGGCGAGGTAGTCGTCGAGGCCCCGCAGCTCGTCGTCGGGCAGCAGGGACGGCCGGCTGTGGGCCCGGAAGCCCTCGACCACCGACTCCAGCCGGCCCGGGCCGCCCAGCAGCACCAGCAGGCGGGCGGTCAGCGGGGCGGCGCCGACCAGCGCGCCCGACCGGGCCACGGCCACCAGCTCGCGGTAGAGGCCGAGGCCGGGATCGGCGCGGAGGGTGTCGGTGGCGGCCGCCGGGGCGGGGTGCCCGTTGACCAGCAGCGTGAGCTCGTCCCGCCAGGCGTCCAGCCCCGGGCCGCGCCGGTGGGCGCACTCCCGGCGCCCGCGCCGCGCCGGTCGCCCGGGCGGGCCGGGCGGGGCGGCGGCCGCGGCCAGCGCACGCAGGTCGACCAGGTGCCGGGCCAGGTCGTCGGGGCCGAGGCCGGCGGCGGGGACGTAGTCGGGCCCCATCTCGAACGTGATCAGCCGGAGGTTCGGGAGGCGGGGCACGACGGTGGCGGCGATGTCGAGCAGCTCGCCCGAGGTCAGGCCGCTGTGGGCGTCGACCCAGTACCCGGCCCGCTCGTGGCCGTCCGCGAGGTGGACCTCGACGACCCGGTCGAGCGGCAGCCGGTCGACGACCCGGGCCACGGGCTCCCGGCCGTTGCGCTCGTTGGTCCACAGGTTGTGGAGGTCGAGCAGGATCCCGCAGTCGGCGGCCTCGGCCACCGCGGCGAGGAACTCGCCGTCGGGCATCTCGCCCGGCTGCGGCCGCAGGTAGTTCACGCCCGTCTCGAAGGCCACGTCCCGCCCGAGCCGGTCGCGCAGCCAGCCGATGCGGGCCGCGGCGTGGCGCACCGCGCCCCGCCCCTGCGGCAGCGGCAGCAGGAACCCGGCGAAGCCGGCGCGGCCGCCGTTGAAGCTCAGGTGGTCGCTGACCCAGGGGCTGTCGACAGCGTCGGCGGCGAAGCGCAGCGCCCCGACCTCGGCCGGCGTCGGGCGGGCCCGGTTGCCGAACGGCATGCCGACGCTGTGCACGACCTTCGGGTGGGGGAAGGCGAGCACCTCGGCGAGGTCGCCGGCGCCCGGAGCCCGGCCGGACCGGCCGGCCAGGGCGGGCGACAGCGTCTGCGGCTCGATCTCGAGGACGTCGAACGCGTCCGGGATGGCGGCGAGGATCGTCGCCATCCCGGGTGCGTAGACGATCCCGACCTGCGCTCGGGACCGCATCTAGGGGAGGCCCGGCTGCCTGATGTTCAGCTCGCTGTCCACCACGAACTGGCGGGCGAAGTCCCAGCGGATGTCGAACCCGGAGCAGCACGCCATGCAGCCGAGCTTGCCGAGGATGTCCTTCTGCACCTGCCCGAAGCGGTCGAGGTCGAACGCCACCTCGGCGGGGATCGTGACGCTCACGACGCCACCGGGCCGGGACTGGAGCGACTTCTCCATCACCGTCTCCTTTGGTCCGTCGGCGCGCTCGTTGCGCCGACAGTCCGTTGGAGCCGGCCCGGGAGGTGCTGATACGCGGGCGACGTGGTCAGCCGGGCAGGGCGGCCACGCCGTCGATCTCGACCAGCTGGCCCGGGTAGCCGAGCACGGCCACGCCGAGCAGCGTGCTGGGCGGGCGGTGGGGCGCCAGCAGGCCGGCCACGACGTCCCAGGCCCGCACCAGGTCGTCGCGCCCGCCGACGACGTACACGGTGGTACGCACCAGGTGCTCGGGCCCGGCACCGTGACCGGCCAGCACGGCCAGGAGGTTGTCGACGGCGGCCCGCGCCTGCCCGGCGTGATCCCCGGGCGCGACGACGGCCCCGTCGCCGTCGAGCGGGCAGGCGCCGGCGGTGAACAGCGTCGCCCCCGCCGGCGCCACGGCGGCGTACTCGTAGGGGACGCCGGGGTAGAGCACTCAGCCCTCGGACGGGGGCCAGAGGGGCTCGGGGACCTCGAAGCCGAGGTCGGCGCCCCAGCGGTTGCGGTAGGCGACCTCGTGGGGCGGGCGGCGGGGGGCGACGCCCCAGCGGCCGGTCGGGTAGCCGAACGTGACGCAGCAGGCCATGAGCCAGCCCTCGTCGGTCGGCACGCCGAGCAGCGACAGCACGTCGGCGGCCCGGAAGATCAGCACCGAGGTCAGCGACGACCCCACACCCTCGGCCCGGGCGGCCAGCTGGGCCGACCAGACGGCCGGGAAGATCGAGCCGCCGCTCGGGTCGTGCTGGACGAACCCGAACAGCAGCAGCGGCACCTCGGCGAAGTGGTCGCCCAGGTGGTCGGCCGACGCCCGGATCCGCAGCATCTGCCGGCTCGCCGGGTCGTCGGGGGCGGCCTCGGCCGCGGCCAGGCGCTCGGCGTAGATGGTGGCCCACAGCTGGTCGAGGCACTCCCGGTACATCGTGCCGAGCTGGGCCCGCACGCCGGGGTCGTCGACCAGCAGGAACCGCCAGCCCTGCATGTTGCCGCCCGACGGCGCCCGCACGGCGGCGTCGAGGATCCGGGCCTGCACGTCGGCGGGGATCGGGTCGGGCCTGACCCGCCGCATGGCCCGGGTCGTGTACAGCGCCTCGTAGACGTCCATGCCGACAGATTGTCAGCCGGCGCGCCTCCCGTACTCGGCCGCCCACTCGCGGCGGGACCGGATCGACGTGTCGACGTCGGTCGCGGTGTCGGGCCAGAACGGGTCGGAGACCCGCGCCTTCCGCACGAGCACGGGCTCGACCCCCGCGGCCTACCGCCGCCGAGCCGGCGCGGGGATGTCCAGCCGATAGCGGCGCAGCTCCACGTAGAAGGGCGTGTGGCGCTCGCTGAACCGTGCGACCTCGGGGTGTGTCGCGAGCCCATGGCGGTCCGGGCGGGCGGGCGCCTCGAAGCCGCTGCTGCCGGCTGCGTCCTCGTGCCATCGGGCGGAACGCGCCCACTCGGAGCGCTCGCCCGGCTGCCAGGTCAGCGCATCGGCGATGAAGGGAAGCTCGACAGCGGCGCAATAGGCCGCCATCGTGCCGGCAGGGTTGGCCATGAGATCCTCGGAGTCGACGACGACCGGAGGGTGCCCACCGGCGTTCTGCACCGCGACGAAGAGGTCGTGCAGCAGCCGCAGCCCGGTGTCGAAGATGCGCATGTCGTGCTCGAGGGCGAACCACGAGGCGGCGATCTCCTCCGGCTTGCGGATCAGGAACGCGTGGCGGGCCTCGGCGAGGAACCGTCGATCTCCGACGACCGTCTCCTGGACGGGCGGGTTGACGGTCTCCTTGAGGAAGACGCTCCGGCCGCTCGTGTCCTCCACCAGCCCGGCCAACAGGTCCGGTGGCGACGCGAACGTCTGCCCGTCGATCTCGAGCGGGCCGATGAAGTGCAGCCCTTCCAGCGGTTCGTGAAGGGCGAGCAGATCCCCCCGTTCG
>DATFRN010000022.1:0-2240 GCA_035263165.1 Acidimicrobiales bacterium
TCATCTACACCGACCTGGCGATGATGGCCGGCGTCGCCACCACCTGCGAGGTGTGCGAGGGCAAGCGGTTCCAGGCGGCCGTGCTCGACTACCACCTCGGCGGCCGGGACATCAGCGAGGTGCTGGCGATGCCGGTGGACGAGGCGGAGGCGTTCTTCGCCGAGGGCGAGGCGCGCACGCCGGCGGCCCACAAGATCCTCACCCGGCTGTCCGACGTCGGGCTCGGCTACCTCACCATCGGCCAGCCGCTCACCACCCTGTCCGGCGGCGAGCGCCAGCGGCTCAAGCTGGCCACCCACATGGGCGAGAAGGGCGGCGTCTACGTGCTCGACGAGCCGACGACCGGCCTGCACCTGGCCGACGTCGAGCAGCTGCTGGCCCTGCTCGACCGGCTGGTCGACGGGGGCAAGTCGGTCATCGTGATCGAGCACCACCAGGCGGTCATGGCCCACGCCGACTGGATCATCGACCTCGGCCCCGGCGCCGGCCAGGACGGCGGCCGCATCGTGTTCGAGGGCCCGCCCGCCGACCTGGTGGCGGCCCGCTCGACCCTCACGGGCCGGCACCTGGCCGACTACGTGGCCGGCTGAGCGGCCCCGCCGCCAGGCGCCTGGACGACCGTGCCGATGCGGGTGTCGGCCACGACGTCGGCCAGGAGCGGCTGGTCGGCGGCCCGGCGCAGGAGGTGGTGGCCGGCGCGGTCGATCGTGTGGGTGGCGATGGCCCGGGCCAGCAGCACCCGGCCCCGGCGCAGGGACGCCCCGGCCGGGGGCCCGCCGGCCACGATCCGGGCGACGGCGCCGGCGGCGGCCTCGCCCGCGGCGTCGGCGGCCCGGACGACCGCCTGGGCCAGGTCGAGCGCGGCGGAGGGGGACAGGCCGCCCCACACGGCGTCGGCGACCAGCTGGAGCAGCGCCGGGCTGCGGGCGGCCAGGCCGTCCCCGTACTCGACCAGCAGCCCGACCCGGCACGCTCGGCGCAGCAGCCGGGGCGAGCCGGCGATCGCGGGCACCAGCGCCCGGAGGTCGTCGTGCGAGAGCACGAGCGGCGCCTCGTCGGCGGGCGCGCCGAGGGCGTCCTCGACGCCCAGCACGTCGGGCAGGCCGGCGCCGGTCTCCCAGGCCGCGAACAGGTCGCGCATCGCCGCGATCGAGTAGCCCCGCCGCTGGAGCCGGGCGATGCCCTCGAGCCGGCGGACGTGCGAGACGTCGTAGAACCCCCGCCGCCCGACCCGGGTGGGCGGGGGGAGGACCCGCCAGGTCTGGTACTCGCGGATGGTGCGGACCGGCGTGCCCGTGCGGGCCGACAGCTCCTCGACGGTCATCCCGGGGTCGTCGGTGACGTCGGACACGCCTCGACATTACCGGCAATAACCGTTACGGTAAATACCGTGATCAACGGCGGAGCGGGCTCCGGCACGGGCACGACGACCGGCGAGGACCTCCTCGCCACGCTCCGGGAGGCGACCGGATGCCCCGGCCTCGCCTACGCCGCCCCGCCGGCGGCGCTGACCGGGGGGTTCTACGCCGAGCTGCTCCGGTTCCGGCTGGCCGACCCGCCCGACGGGCTGGCCGGCGACCTCGTGGCCCGCATCCTCCCCGACCCCGAGATCGGCGCCTGGGAGGCGACCGTCCAGCGCCATGTGGCCGGCCAGGGATTCCCCACCCCGGCGGTGCGGCTCACCGCCGGCGAGGCCGGCCCGCTCGGCCGCTACCTCATCGTGATGGACCACGTCGACGGGCGCTCGCCGATGGCCGGGCTCTCGCTCGCGACGGTCGCCGCTCAGGTCCCCCGGCTGGTCCGGCGGCTGCCCGACCAGCTGGCCGGCATCGCCGCGCGGCTCCACGCGCTCGACCCCGAGCCGGTGGCGGCCGCACTCGAGGGGCTCGACACCGCCCTTCCGACGACGACCGCCGGGTTCGTCGAGGACCGGGTGCGGCAGGCGGCCGCCGCCGGCCGGGACGACATCGCCGGCGCCGGCGAGCGCCTGCTCGCCACCCGGCCGGCCGGCGGGCGGCCGGCCGTCACCCACGGCGACCTCCACCCGCTGAACCTGCTGGTGGGGCAGGGGGAACCGGTGCTGATCGACTGGAGCGTGGCCCGGGTGGCCCACCCGGCGTTCACGCTGGGGTTCACCGACCTCGTGCTGTCCAGCCCGCCGATCCCGCTGCCCCGGGCCGGCGCTGCGGTGCTGGGCACGGTGGGCCGCCGCATCGCCCGCCGGTTCCTGCGCACCTACC
>DATFRN010000023.1:0-20195 GCA_035263165.1 Acidimicrobiales bacterium
CTAGCCCGCCAGGTCGCCCGGCGCCAGCAGGCGGTAGGCGGGGTTGAGGACGGCCAGGCGGTTCTGGTGGATGCCGGCCGTGCCGACGACCTCCAGGCGGGTGTTCACGGTCACGCCGGCCACCTCCCGGCGGCCGAGGAACACGGCCAGCAGCGTGCCGGTGCCGTCGTCGATCAGGCACTCGAAGGTGGGGGCGTCGCCCTGGGGCGCCACCCGCACCGACCGCACCTGGCCCCGCACCCGCACCTGGTCCCGCCAGCGCACGTCGCCGATCGGCGTCGGGGTGCCGGTGTCGTTGCGGGGCGAGCGGTCGCCGTTGCCGGCGCCGGGCGCCCGGGGCGCGGTCGTGAGCTTGCCGCGGTGGTTGGGCGTGGCCAGGGCGATCACGTCGTCGGCCAGCCAGGCGTCGAAGTGGAACGGCACCGTCGTCACGTTGGCGTGGGGCAGCTTGGACACCTCGGCCAGGATGTCCTCCGCCGTGCGGTCGTGGAGGATGCGGTGCCACAGGCCGTTGTACTTGCGGTCGGGCAGCAGCACCGACACCTCGGTGTCGCCGTCGGACAGCTCGTGGGCCACGTGCTCGACCGCGGTGCGGGTCAGCCGCCGGTCGGGGCAGGCCACCAGCTCCAGCCGCACCCGGGCCAGCCCCAGGCGCCGCCACTCGGCGGCCAGCCGGGCCCCGGCCTCGTCGTCCACCACGAAGTGCACCGCCCGCAGCTCGTCGGGCGTCAGCGTGCGGGCGTACTGGATGGCCCGGGCCGCCGCCAGGTCGAGCCGGTCGACGAACACCATCACCACGTGCCGGTGCAGGATCGGGGCGGTGGCGGCCGCGGGCACGTCGTGCTCCAGCGCCACCCGCTCGCGCTCGTACTGGCGGTTGAGCCGCAGCAGGAGGACGACGGCCACCGGCATGATCGGCACCACCACCCAGGCGTCCTCGAACCGGGTGATCAGCACGATCACCACGATCGTGAACGACAGGAGGGCGCCGGTGCCGTTGGCGAGGATGCCCCGGACCCACCCCTTCTCCTTCTTGCGCAGGTGGTGCTTGGTCATGCCCGACTGCGACAGCGTGAACCCGGTGAACACCGAGATGGCGTAGAGCGGGATCAACCGGGTCACCTCGGCCCCGGTGAGCACGACCAGCACGGCCGCCGCCCCGGCCAGCGCCAGGATGCCGTTGGAGAACACCAGCCGGTGGCCGCGCCGGGTGAGCTGGCGGGGCAGGAAGCTGTCGCCCGCCTGGAGGTTGGCCAGCCGGGGGAAGTCGGCGAAGCCGGTGTTGGCCGCCAGCACCAGGATGAGCATGGTGGCCACGTTGAGCAGGTTCGACATCACCTCGCCGACGGCGTGGGTGCCGTAGACGGCCTTGCCGATCTGGGCCAACACGGTGGGCGTGCCGTCCTCGTACGGCCCCACCTGGACCTTGGAGGCCAGGAACGACAGCCCGAGGAACATCACGGCCAGGCCGCTGCCCATGACGACCAGCGTCTGGCGGGCGTTGCGCCACTCGGGCTTGCGGAAGGCGGGCACGCCGTTGGAGATGGCCTCGACGCCGGTGACCGCCGAGCCGCCCGAGGCGAACGCCTTGGCCACCACGTAGGCCGACGCCCCCAGCAGCAGGCCGGTGCCCTCGTGGCCCCACTCGACCATCCCCGGCAGGTGCTGGCCGACGACCGGCAGGTCGCCGGTCAGGTAGCGGCCGATGCCGAAGGCCAGCAGGAGGGCCATGTTGGCCATGAAGAAGAAGGTCGGGGCGGCGAAGATGCGGCCCGACTCGCGCACGCCCCGCAGGTTGCCGAAGGCGATGAGCAGGATGAAGAACAGCGACAGCGGCACCCGGTAGGGCGCCAGCGACGTCACCGTCGAGGTCAGCGCGGCGCTGCCGGCCGCCACCGACACGGCCACCGTGAGGATGTAGCCGATCAGCAGCGCCGCCCCGGCCAGCTGGGCCGGGACGATGCCGAAGTTGTCCCGGGTGACCAGGTAGGCGCCGCCTGCCGACGGGTACTCCTTGATCGTCTCCCGGTAGCTGACGATCAGCAGGCCGAGCACCACCAGCATGCCGACGGTGATCGGCACCACGAGGGCGAACGCGCCGATGCCGACGGCCAGGACCAGCACCCGGAGGATCTCCTCGGTGGCGTAGGCCGACGACGACAGGTTGTCGGACGCGAACACGGCCAGCGCCGTGGGCTTGCCCAAGCGCTCGTGCTCGAGCTGCTCGGAGTGCATGGGCTTGCCGAGCAGCCGGCGCTTCAGCCGGTAGCCGGGCCCGTCGGGCGGCAGCGGGACGGTCGGCTTGGAGTGGGCCGGCTCCGGGGCCTCGTAGCTGGCCGGCGGACCCGGCCGTGCCGCGGTCGGATCCTGCGAGGGGGGCGCCTCGGTCGACATCGGCGCCGAGCCTAGGCGCCCCCCTGTGGGGCGGGAATATCGGGGCGGGCTCAGGCGGCCACGGGGGCCGCCGCCTCCGCCGACAGGGCCAGGTCGAGCACCTTGGCGACGTCGTCGACCGGGTGGAACGTCATCTCGGCCCGCACGGCCTCGGGGACGTCGTCCAGGTCGGCCTCGTTGCGCAGCGGCAGGATGACCTCCCGCAGGCCGGCCCTGTGGGCCGCCAGCACCTTCTGCTTGACCCCGCCGATGGGCAGCACCCGGCCCGACAGCGTGACCTCGCCGGTCATCGCCACCGTCGAGCGCACGGGGGTTCCCCGCAGCAGGCTGACCAGGGCGGTGGTCATCGTGATGCCGGCCGACGGGCCGTCCTTGGGGATGGCGCCCGCCGGGAAGTGGACGTGGAACCGCCGGCCCTCCAGGGCCGCCGGGTCGATGCCGAGCTGGTCGGCCTTGGACCGGACGTAGGACAGGGCGATCTGGGCCGACTCCTTCATGACGTCGCCGAGCTGGCCGGTGACGGTCATGCCGGACTCGCCGGGCATCGAGGTGGCCTCGACGAACAGCACGTCGCCGCCCACGCCGGTGACCGCCAGGCCGGTGGCCACGCCGGGCACCGAGGTGCGGTCGGCCGCCTCGTCGTGGAACCGCCGCCGCTTGAGGTAGCGGACCACGTCGGGGCCGTCGATGCGGATGGGGGTGGCCTCGCCCCGGGCGACGGCGGTGGCCGCCTTGCGCAGGACCTTGCCGATCTCCCGCTCGAGGTTCCGGACCCCGGCCTCGCGGGTGTAGCCCTCGACGATCTCGCCGTAGGCCCCGTCGGTCACCTCGACCTCGTCCTCCCGCAGGCCGTTGCGGGCCCGCTGGCGGTCGAAGAGGTGGTCGCGGGCGATGGCGACCTTCTCGTCGTGCGTGTAGCCGTCGAGCCGGATGACCTCCATGCGGTCGAGCAGCGGCCCGGGGATGGTCTCGAGCATGTTGGCGGTGGCCAGGAACAGCACGTCCGACAGGTCGAGATCGACCTCCAGGTAGTGGTCGCGGAACGTGTGGTTCTGGGCCGGGTCGAGCACCTCGAGCAGGGCCGAGGACGGGTCGCCCCGCCAGTCGGCGCCGATCTTGTCGACCTCGTCCAGCAGGACGACCGGGTTCATCGTGCCGGCCTCCTGGAGCGCCCGGACGATGCGGCCGGGCTGGGCGCCGACGTAGGTGCGCCGGTGGCCCCGGATCTCGGCCTCGTCCCGGATGCCGCCGAGGGCGACGCGGGTGAACTTGCGGCCGAGTGCCCGGGCGATGGAGGCGCCGAGCGACGTCTTGCCCACGCCGGGGGGACCGGCCAGGGCGACGATGGCGCCCGGGCGGCGGCCGTTGTCGTCGCCGGGGCGGACCCCGGGGGTGCCGGCGTCGGCGTCGGTCGCCTCGCCCTCGGTGGCCTCGGCCTCGGCCCCGGCGCCGGTCGCCTTGGCGTCGGCCTCGGCCTGCGCCTCGGCGGCCCGCTCTGCCAGCAGCTTGCGCACGGCCAGCATCTCGACGATGCGCTCCTTGACCTCGTCGAGTCCGGTGTGGTCGGCGTCGAGCACAGCGCGGGCCTTGGCGATGTCGTAGTCGTCGACGCTGCGCTCGCCCCACGGGATCTCGAACACGGTATCGAGCCAGTTGCGGATCCAGCCGTGCTCGACGTTCTGCTCGGGCGTGCGCTCGAAGCGGTCGATCTCCCGGGCGATGGCCTTGCGGGTGGCCTCGGACAGGTGCCCGGCCTCGACCAGGGCGTCGAGCCGCTCGCGATAGCCGGCGATCGAGTCGTCCTCGTCCTCGCCCAGCTCCTTGCGGATGGCGTCCATCTGCTGGCGCAGGAGGAACTCGCGCTGGCGGGACTCCAGGCCCTCGGACACGTCGTTGCGGATCTTCTCGGACAGCTCGTGCTCGGCCAGGGCGTCCTTCACCCACCCGAGCACCAGGTCGAGCCGGCCGGCCAGGTCGAGGGTCTCGAGCAGCTCGACCTTGCGGTCGACCGACAGGTCGGGCCACCAACCCACCAGGTCGGCCAGGGCCGAGGGGTCGTCGACCCCCCGCAGCACCTCGGTCAGCCGGCGGCCGCCCAGGGCCTCGAACAGGGCGCGCAGCGCGGCCCGCAGCTCGGTGGCCTTGTCGGCGATCTCGTCGTCGATGTCGCCGTCGTCGACCGGGGTGGCGTGGACCCACAGCCCGCTGGTCTCGCCGATGACGCCCAGGCCGACCTCGGCCCGGACGGTGGCCCGGATGACGAGCGCCGGCATGCCGCCGGGCAGGTTGCCCCGGTTCTCGATGCGGGCGATCGTGCCCACGCGGGCGTAGCGCCCCTCGGCGTGGCGGGGGACGAGCAGGAGGGTGTTGCCGGCCCGGTCGGCGGCGTCGGCGGCGGCCTTGGCCTCGTCGGTCTCCAGGGCGAGGGTGACCACCATCCCGGGCAGCACGACGTCGTTGGTCAGCGGTAGGACCGGGAGTGTGAGGGTGTCCAGATCGGCCATCAGGCCCCCTTCGGAACGGGCGGCGGAGCGAACTAGTTGATCAGCGCAAATAACCCTACGGCGGGAGCGCGCATTCCCCACCCAGGAACCTTGAGCGCGTGACGCTCAACACACGGCTGGGTACCGTGACCACCCGTGGTCCTCGCCGTCGTCGCCCAGTCCGTGGAGCAGGCCTGCGGGCAGGACCCGTCGTTCGTGTGCCGCCGCGTCCTCGACTGGACCGGCAGCGAGACCTGGGCCGAGGCCGCCGACAAGCTGCTGTCGGCTCCGGCCCACATCCTGCTCATCGTCGTCCTGGCGTTCCTGGCCAATCTGCTGGTGCGGCGGGCCATCCGGCGGCTGACCAACAAGATCGTCGAGCCCGGCTCCCAGGAGCGCCTGCGCAACCTCAAGCGCCGGGCGCCCCACGCCATCGTCGACACCGGTTCGCTGTCGCTGCGCTCCGCCGCTCGGGCCCAGACCCTGGCGCTGGTGCTGCGGTCGATCGCCACCATCTTCATCTGGGCGATCGCGATCACCCTGATCCTCGGCGAGCTGGGCGTGAGCATCGGGCCGCTCATCGCCGGGGCGGGCATCGCCGGCATCGCCATCGGCTTCGGGGCCCAGAGCCTGGTCAAGGACTTCCTGTCCGGCATCTTCATGCTGGTCGAGGACCAGTACGGCGTGGGCGACATCATCGACGCCGGCGACGCCAGCGGGACGGTCGAGGCGGTCACGCTGCGGACGACCCGGCTGCGGGACGTGAAGGGCACGGTGTGGCACATCCCCAACGGGTCGATCGCCCGGGTGGGGAACATGTCCCAGCAGTGGGCCCGGGCGCTGCTCGACATCGAGGTGGCCTACGGCACCGACCTCGACCGGGCCCAGGACGTCATCAAGGGCGTGGCCGACGGGCTGTGGCACGACAAGCGGTGGAAGGGCAAGATCCTGGAGGAGCCCGAGGTGTGGGGGGTCGAGAACCTCGGGCCCGACGCCATCGTGCTGCGCCTGGTGGTCAAGACCCGCCCGGCCGAGCAGTTCCCGGTCATGCGCGAGCTCCGCCGCCGCCTGTCCGACAGCATGACGGCGAGCAAGATCGAGATGCCCCACGCCCACAGCGAGGTCTGGGTCCGCCGCGACGCCGGCACGTCCCAGGAGACCGTGGAGGACCCCCGACAGGAGACCTGACCCGCGAGGTCCGCCCGGGCGTGGTGGTGCTGGCGGTCGCCCCGGGGTGGGCGACCGAGTCTCCGGAGCGGCGGGCAGTGCCCGGGACCACCGCCGCACCGGCCGGGGCCCGGTACCGGGCGGGCGACTGCGTGCGGTTCGACCGGCCGACCGACACCCCCACCCATGGGGCCGGCCCCCATGTCGTCGATTGCGACGAGCCCCGCCCCACCCGGGTGGCCTGGGCTGACGGCGACCGGTCGATCTGGTGCGGCCTCGCCCGCCCGGCCGGCAGCACGCCCGACATCCCCCACGACGTCCGCACCGCCGATCAGACGCCCCGCTACACCATCGGGGCCTGCTTCCTGCGGGACCCGGTTCTGTCCGATGTGCGGGCTGGTGCCGTGCACCAGCCCGCACGAGCTCGAGGTGACGGGGCGGGTGACGTACGCCGACGCCGACGAGGCCGAGGCGACCACCGCGACCGGCGTCGACCAGCCCCCCGACCCACGGTGCCTGGCGGTGACCGAGCGGTACCTCGGCGGGCCGGTGCCCCCGCCGTGGCTCGTGCTCCGGGAGCCGATCGCGCCGGTGAGCTGGGCCGCGGGCCGGCGCATGACCCACTGCTTCGTCGCCCAGGTCGACCGCGGGCACCGCCGGGTCCTCACCGTCAGCGAGTCGCCCCGGGGTTGAGCGGCTCGCTGCCAGCACTAGCGTTCCGCCAGTGAGCTGGGGCCAGGGGTGTGTCGGGGCTGTGTTGGCGTGCGCGCTGGCCGTGGGGTGCGCCTCCGAGTCGTCGGTACGGCTGGCCGCGCCCACGACCACCACCGCCGCGGCCGCGGCCAGCTACCACCTGGGCGACTGCGTCCGGTTCGACCGGCCGACCCCCACGCCCACCAGTGGGGCCGGCCCCGAGGTCGTCGACTGCGACGTGCCCCACCTCTTCCAGGTCTCGGTGCAGCGCACGGTCGCCGACTCGCCGGGCCGGTTCTACCCGACCCCCGAGACCTGGGAGCGCCAGATCGCCGTCCTCTGCCGCCCGGGGGCCGCCACCCTGCTGGGCAAGGCCTATGACCCCTACGGCGCCTTCGCCCTCCAGGCCATCCGGCCCACCCGGGCGGCCTGGGCGGACGGCGACAGGGCGATCTGGTGTGGGCTGTCCCGCCCGGGCGGCTGGGACTGGATCTACCAGGACGCGCGCACCGCCGATCAGACGCCCCTCTACAAGATCGGCGGCTGCTTCCACCGGGACCCGGAGTCGTCCACATCGCCGAGCGTGGCCTGTACGAGCCCGCACGAGCTCGAGGTGACCGGTCGGGTGGTCTACACCGACGGAGAGGAGGCCGAGGCGACCACCCCGCCCGCCGGTCGTGCCGTCACCCCGCGATGCCGGCTGGTCACCGAGCAGTACCTCGGCGGGGCGGTGCCCGCAGGGTGGGTGGTGATCCGGGGAGTGATCCAGCCGGCGAGCTGGGACGCGGGCCGGCGCGTGACCCACTGCATGGTCGCCCAGCTCAGCGACGACGGCGGGGACTACCGCACCGTCACCGGCTCGATCCGGGACTGAGCGCCCTACTCCGGCGCCAGCACGACCCACACCGCGCCCGCCTCGCCCTCGACCAGGTCGAGGGTCTCGATGCGGCCCGCGCTGCGCAGGTCGTCGGCGGCGCGGGCGACCAGGGCCAGGCGGTCGGGGGTGTCGGTGACCCGGGCCGACGTGACGTCGGCCCGCATCGACCGGCTGGCCTCGCTCTTGGCCTTGCGGACCTCGCGCAGCGCCCCGGCCACCAGGGTCAGCACCGCCGGGTCGGGCTGGTCGGCGGCGGTGGCGTCGGCCTCGGCCGCCGCCCGCAGGGCGTCGGCGTCGGGCCAGGGCGAGCGGTGGACCGAGCCCTCCTGCCACCAGGACCACACCTCCTCGCTGACGAAGGCGAGGAAGGGGGCGAACAGGCCCTGCAGCGTGACCAGCGCCAGCCCCAGCGCCGTGCGGGCCGAGGCCTGCCCGGCCTCGCCGGCCGAGCCGTAGGCCCGGTTCTTGACCAGCTCCAGGTAGTCGTCGCAGAACGACCAGAAGAACGACTCGGTGCGCTCCAGCGCCCGGGCGTAGTCGTAGCGCTCGAAGGCGGCGGTGGACTCCTCGACCACGTTGGCCAGGGCGGCCAGCATCGACCGGTCGAGCGGCTCGGTGACCGTGCCCGCGGTGGTGGCGTCGAGCCCGAGGGCGAAGCGGGAGGCGTTGAGCAGCTTGATGGCCAGCTTGCGGCCGATCTTCATCTGCCCCTCCTCGAGCGCCAGGTCGAGACCGGGACGGGCGCCGGCCGCCCAGTAGCGGACGGCGTCGGCGCCGTGGCGGGCGATGAGGGCGATGGGGTCGTCGGCGGCGTTGCCCTTCGACTTGGACAGCTTCTTGCGGTCGGGGTCGACGACGAAGCCCGAGATGGCGGCGTTGGCCCACGGCAGTGCGTCGTGCTCGTAGTGCGAGCGGACGATCGTGTAGAAGAGCCAGGTCCGGATGATCTCGTGGGCCTGGGGCCGCATGTCCATGGGGAACGTGCGGGCGAACAGGTCGGGGTCGTCGGTCCAGCCGGCGACGATCTGGGGCGTGAGCGACGAGGTGGCCCACGTGTCCATCACGTCGGGGTCGGCGACGAAGCCCCCCGGCCGGTCGCGCTGGCCCTCGTCGTAGCCGGGCGGCGCGACGGTGGTGGGGTCGACGGGCAGGGACGCGTCGTCGGCCAGGATGGGCGAGAGGTAGTCGACGACGCCGGAGGCGTCGACCGGGTACCAGGCCGGGAAGGGGACGCCGAAGAACCGCTGGCGGGTGATGTTCCAGTCGCCCTGGAGGCCGTTGACCCAGTTCTCGTAGCGGACCCGCATGAAGTCGGGCCACCAGGCCAGCTCCTCGCCCCGGGCCAGCATCGCCTTCTTGTCGGGGTAGCGGATGAACCACTGGTGCGACGTGACGATCTCGAGCGGGCGGCTGCCGTTCTCCCAGAACTTCACCGGGTGGGTGATGGGCCGGGGCTCGCCGTCCATGGCGCCCGCATCGACCAGCAGCTCGACGATGCGGGCCTGGGCCTGGCGGACCGTCTTGCCGGCCAGCTCGTCGTAGGCGGCCTGGGCGGCGGCGGGATCGGCGGACTCCCAGCCGGGCTCGCCCCAGGTGACCGGGCGCAGCCGGCCGTCGCGCTGGACGACAGTACGGAGGCCGAGCGCCAGCTCGCGCCACCAGGTGACGTCGGTGGTGTCGCCGAAGGTGCAGATCATGGCCGCGCCGGTGCCCTTCTCGGGGTCGGCCAGCTCGTGGGCGACGAGCGGGACCCGGGCGCCGAACAGCGGCGTGGTGACCTCCCGCCCGAACAGCGGCTGGAACCGCTCGTCGTCGGGGTGGGCGACGACCGCGACGCAGGCCGGCAGCAGCTCGGGCCGGGTGGTGTCGATCCACAGGTCGTCGCCGTCGGGGCCGGTGAAGCGCAGCTTGTGGTAGGCGCCGGGGATCTCGCGGTCGGCCAGCTCGGCCTGGGCGACGGCGGTGCGGAAGTCGACGTCCCACAGCGTGGGCGCCTCGGACCGGTAGGCCAGGTCGCGGGCCAGCAGCCGCAGCAGGGCCCGCTGGCTGGTGCGGGTCGCCTCGGGGCCGATGGTGCGGTAGGTGTAGCTCCAGTCGACCGACAGGCCGAGGTCCGACCACAGGTCGAAGTAGGCCTGCTCGAGCTGCTCGACGACCTCGCCGCACAGGGCGACGAAGTTGGGGCGGCTGACGGGGACCGGCCGGTCGCCGCTGCGGACCTTCTCGGGCGGGTGGAAGTCGGGGTCGTAGGGGAGCGAGGGGTCGCAGCGGGTGCCGGTGAGCAGCTGGACCCGGCGCTCGACGTTGAGGCCGTTGTCGTCCCAGCCCATGGGGTAGAAGACCTCGCGGCCCCGCATGCGCTGGTAGCGGGCCACGAAGTCGGTGTGGGTGAAGGAGCACACGTGCCCCGGGTGCAGGGTTCCCGACACGGTGGGGGGCGGCGTGTCGATCGAGAACACCTCGGCCCGCTCCTTGCTGCGGTCGAAGCGGTAGGTGCCCTCGTCGGCCCAGCGCGCGCGCCACGTGGCCTCCAGGCCGTCGAGGCTGGGCTTGTCGGGAATGCGGTTCACGGGGACAAAGGCTACTGGGGTGGGCCGAGCGCCTTGAAAGGCGTTCCCGGGGGGCGCGCCTGCGGGCCGGCGCCGGTGGGCAACACTGCCCACGTGGAGCTGGCCTGGATCTTCGGCTCTTCCCGCAGTGGCAGCACCTGGTTGCTGCGCATGCTGGCCGGGCTGCCCGGGGTGGTGCCGGTCGACGACCCCCATCTGGGGCACCACCTCGGCGTCTGGCGCCCGATCTCGCTGGCGTGGGCGACGGCGGGGGAGCCGCCCGAGCTGACCACGCTCGACCGGGTCAAGCACGACCGCGACGGCTACTTCTTCGCCGACCGCTACCGGGACGCCTGGGAGCCGGCGCTGCGGGACCTGGTCGTCGCCCGCTTCGCGGCCCAGGCCCGCGAGACCGGGGCCGGCGCCGGGGCCGGCGCCGAGCCGCTGGTGGTGGTCAAGGAGCCGGGCTCGCAGGTGGCCGACCTGCTGGTGCGGCTGTTCCCCGGGTCGCGGGTGGTGTTCCTGCTGCGGGACGGGCGGGACGTGGTCGACTCCTGGCTGGCGGCCTACCGCCCCGGGTCGTGGGCGCTGGACGAGGGCGCCTACCCGGTGGCCGACCGGGGACGGGCGGCCATGGTGCGCTGGCAGTCCGAGGTGTGGGCCTACCGGACCCGGGTCGTGCACGCGGTGTACGACGCCCACCCGCCCGACCGGCGGGTGCTGGTCCGCTACGAGGACCTGGTGGCCGACCCGGCCGCCGAGCTGGCCCGGGTGTGCGACGTGCTGCCGCTGCGCGACTGCGGCGAGCGCCTGGCCGCGGTGGCCGCCGAGCACGCCTTCGCGGCCGTGCCGACCGCCGAGAAGGGCGAGGGCAAGGAGATCCGCTCGGCGTCGCCCGGCGGCTGGCGGGACAACCTCACGCCGTCCGAGCAGGAGATGACGGCGGCGATCATGGGCGACGAGCTGGCCGCACTCGGCTACCCGATGGAGTAACCCGGTTCGGGCCGGCGGCGGGCCGCAAGTACCCTGGTCAGCCATGTTGCAGCTGTTCGACACCGCCAAGGGGGGCGTCGTGCCCCTCGAGACCCGAGAGCCCGGCAAGGTGTCGATGTACGTCTGCGGCCCCACCGTGTACGGCCCGCCCCACATCGGCCACGGCCGGTTCTCGCTGGTGTTCGACGTCATCCGCCGCTACCTGGAGTGGTCGGGCGTCGAGGTCACCTACGTGTCGAACATCACCGACATCGACGACAAGATCATCGCCCGGGCCGCCCGCGAGGACCGCGACTGGCGCGAGATCGCCGCCCGGTGCGAGGCCGTCTGGTACCGGGCCATGGACGCGCTCGACGTCCGCCGGCCCGACCGCGACCCCCACGCCACCGCCTACGTCGACGACATGGTCGCCCTCGTCGGCCGGCTGGTCGAGCGGGGCGTGGCCTACGAGACCAGCGACGGCGTCTACTTCCAGGCCGAGCGGGTCGACGACTACGGGCTGCTGGCCCGCCAGCCGCTCGACAGCCTGCGGGCCGGCGCCCGGGTCGAGGCGGGCGAGGAGAAGCGGTCGCCGGTGGACTTCGCCCTGTGGAAGAAGGCCAAGCCGGGCGAGCCGTCCTGGCCGTCGCCGTGGGGCGACGGGCGGCCGGGCTGGCACACCGAGTGCGTGGTCATGTCGCTCGACCTGCTGGGCGAGGGGTTCGAGCTGCACGGGGGCGGCCAGGACCTGGCCTTCCCCCACCACGAGAACGAGCGGGCCCAGGCGGTGGCCGACGGCAAGCGCTTCGCCACCCGCTGGGTCCACAACGGGTTCGTCGAGGTCGAGGGCACCAAGATGTCCAAGTCGCTCGGCAACACCATCAACCTGGTCGACCTGGTCGAGCGGTACGACCCCCGGGCCTACCGGCTGCTGGTGCTGCGGTCGCACTACCGGGCGCCCATCGACGTCACCGACGACTCGCTGCGCGACGCCGAGGCGGCGCTGGCCCGGCTCGACGCCTTCGCCCGCCGGGTGGCAGCCGCGGGGGTGGACGCGCCCGCGGCCGTGCCCGATCCAGACGCGATCGACCGGTTCCGGCAGGCGATGGACGACGACCTGCGCACGCAGGTGGCGACGGCGCTCGCGTTCGACCTGGTCCGGGAGGCCAACGCCGCCCTCGACGCCGGCGACGAGGCCGGCGCCGCGCCCAAGGCCGCCGCCGCGCTGGAGATCGTCGGGGCGCTCGGCCTGGAGCTGCGCGCGGGCGCCGCCGAGGTGCCCGACGAGGTGGCTGCCTGGGCCCGCGAGCGCGACGAGGCCCGCGCCGAGCGCGACTGGGCCCGGGCCGACGCCCTCCGCGACCGGATCACGGGGGCGGGCTACGTGGTCGAGGACACGCCCGGGGGCACGGTGGTGCGCCCGGGGTGACCGACCAGTCGTGCACGAACTCGCGTCCGCACGCCGCGGACCCCTAAGTTACTGGTAGTCTTGTTACCGGCCGGTAATGCTCGACGCGGGGGCACCTTTCGCCATGACCGAGTTCTCACTCACGCTCAACGAAGACCAGCAGCAGATCCAGAAGTGGGTCCACGACTTCGCCGAGGGCGTCGTCCGTCCGGCTGCGCACGAGTGGGACGAGCGCGAGGAGTTCCCCTGGCCGATCGTCGAGGAGGCGGCCAAGATCGGCCTCTACTCCTTCGACTTCTTCGCCCAGGCCCAGCTGGGCGACCCCACCGGCCTGACCCTGCCCCTGGCGCTCGAGGAGCTGTTCTGGGGCGACGCCGGCATCGGCCTGTCGATCTTCGGCTCCGGCCTGGCGGCCGCCGGCATCGCGTCCTCCGGCACCCCCGAGCAGGCCATCGAGTGGGTCCCCCAGTGCTTCGGCACCGCCGACAAGATCCAGCTCGGCGCCTTCTGCGTGTCCGAGCCCGACGCCGGCTCCGACGTCAGCTCGCTCAAGACCCGCGCCACCTACGACGAGGCCAGCGACGAGTGGGTGCTCAACGGCACCAAGGCGTGGATCACCAACGGCGGCATCGCCGACCTCCACGTCGTGGTGGCCACGGTCGACCCCACCCTCAAGGGCCGGGGCCAGGCCAGCTTCGTGATCCCGCCGGGCACCAAGGGCCTGTCGCAGGGGCAGAAGTACAAGAAGCACGGCATCCGCGCCTCCCACACGGCCGAGGTCGTGCTCGACGACGTGCGCGTCCCCGGCAGCCTCCTGCTCGGCGGCAAGGAGCGGCTCGACGAGAAGCTGGCCCGGGCCCGCGAGCAGCAGCGCACCGGGGCCAAGCAGCCGGCCATGGCCACCTTCGAGGCCACCCGCCCGTCGGTCGCCGCCATGGCCATCGGCATCGCCCGGGCCGCCTACGAGTACGCGCTCGACTACGCCAAGGAGCGCAAGGCGTTCGGCAAGGCGATCATCGAGAACCAGGCCATCGCGTTCATGCTGGCCGACATGGCCACCGAGATCGACGCCGCCCGCCTGCTGGTCCACCGGGCCGCCTGGCTGTCCCGCAACGGCGGCTACACCAACGCCGAGGGCTCGATGTCCAAGCTCAAGGCCGGCCGGGTGGCCGTGTGGGCGACCGAGCGGGCCATCCAGATCCTGGGCGGCTACGGCTACACCCGCGAGTACCCGGTCGAGCGCATGCACCGGGACGCCAAGATCTACGACATCTTCGAGGGCACCGAGCAGATCCAGCAGCTGGTGATCGCCCGGGCCATCTCCGGCCTCCGCATCGAGTAGCCGCTAGGGCACCGGCACGAAGTCGTCGAGGAACGAGCGGGCGTCGGCCGTGTCGAGCCGGTAGTAGCCGCCGAAGCTGCGGCAGAACTGGCTCGCACCGAAGCTGGTGTCGCCCACGAGGAAACCCCCGTTGAACACCGGCCCGCCGGAGTCGCCGAAGCAGGACCCGCCCCCGGCCCGTGAGTCGTTCTCGTTCTCCGCGAGCTTCAGCACCTGCGAGGTCGCGTTCTGCCCGACCGCGGTCGTGAAGCGGCGGGTCAGGTCGCGGACGGCCGTGGGCTTCTGCGGTCCCCCCGGCTTGTCGAAGAAGACGCCGTAGCCGACCAGCTCGAAGGCCTGCTTGTTCAGCCCGCCGTTGCCCCGGGACAGGGTGTCCAGGTAGTTGAGCGGCGGCAGGGCCGCCGGCGTGGCGGCGGTGTAGGGCGCGTCGAGCACGACCACGCCGGCGTCGTGCAGGTCGTTGAGCTGGAGCTCGCCGTCCCACAGTGGGTGGGCGTGCGGCGTGCCGGCCAGCCAGCCGGCGGGCGTGGTGGTGTACCCGGTGTCCGAGAACCCGTCGCCGGTGTCGTCGGCCGCCCGTGGGGGCTCGGGTGCGACCGTGTCGAACGTGACGATCGTCTTGCCCCGGACGCCGTCGGTGCAGTGGGCCGCCGTGACGAGCACGGTCGGTGAGACGAGCGTCGCCGAACAGCGGAAGCGGCCGTCGGGCTGGTAGAAGACGATCATCGCCACGTTGGGGTGGCGGTTGCCGTCGAGCTCGCCTCCGGTGATCGCCGTCCGGCGGGGTTGACCTTCGAGCCGGCTCGAAGGTCTAGCGTGCCCGTGTGAGCACCTACACGATCGGCGAGGTCGCCACGCGCAGCGGGTTCGCGGCGTCGGCGCTGCGGTACTACGAGGACATCGGGCTGGTCGTGCCGGCGGCCCGGACCGAGGCCGGCTACCGGGTCTACGACGACGCCACGCTGGGGCGGCTGGCGTTCATCGCCCGGGCCAAGGGGCTCGGCTGCACGCTGGAGGAGATCACCGACCTGCTCACGCTGTGGGACGGCGACGCCTGCGCCCCGCTCCAGCACCGGTTCCACGCCCTGGTCACGGCCAAGATCGCCGCCGCCCGGCGCCAGATCGACGAGCTGGCGGCGTTCAGCGCCCAACTCGACCAGGCCGCCGCCCAGCTGGCCGGCCCGCCCAGCGACGGCCCCTGCGACGACGGCTGCGCCTGCGTCGCCCCGCTGCAGATCGGGGCCAAGCCGGCCCCCGCCGTGGAGGTTCCGAGGGACGACGTGCCGGTCGCCTGCACGCTCGACCCCGCCGAGCGGGCCGAGCGGCTGGCCGGGTGGCGGGCCCTGCTGGGGGAAGACACGGTCCTCGGCCCCGCGCGCCACGTGCTCGACCCCGGCACCGACCTGGGGGTGCTCGGGCGGCTGGTCGAGGCCGAGCGGGCCTGCTGCCCCTTCCTCGGCTTCACCCTGACCGTCGACGCCGGCGGCGTTGTGCTCGACGTCACAGATCTCTCCCAGAATTGACGTTGACGTTAATGTTCGGCCTCGGCAGACTGCCGGGGTGCCTGCTGCTGACGTCTCCCCCCGTTACAAGTGGACGGCGCTGTCGAACACCACGCTCGGGATGTTCATGGCGGCCCTCGACTCGTCGATCGTCCTCATCTCCCTGCCGGCGATCTTCCGGGGCATCGGCCTCGACCCGCTGACCCCCTCGAACATCGGCTACCTGCTGTGGATGCTGATGGGCTACCTGGTGGTGACGGCGGTGCTGGTGGTGACGTTCGGGCGGCTGGGCGACATGTTCGGGCGGGTCCGCATGTACAACGGCGGCTTCGCGGTGTTCACCGCCGCCTCGATCGCCCTGTCGCTCACGCCCGGGCACGGCGGGGCGGCGGCCATGTGGCTCATCGTGTTCCGCATCGTCCAGGGCATCGGCGGCGCGCTGCTCATGGCCAACTCGACCGCCATCCTCACCGACGCATTCCCGGCCGAGGAGCGGGGCCGGGCCATGGGCATCTCGATGGTGGCCGCCATCGCGGGGTCGTTCATCGGCCTCATCGCCGGCGGCCTGCTGGCCGACGTCGACTGGCGCCTCGTGTTCTGGATCAACGTGCCCTTCGGCCTGTTCGGCACCGTGTGGGCCTACGCCAAGCTGCGGGAGCTGGGCCAGAAGAAGCGCACCCCGATCGACTGGTGGGGCAACCTCACGTTCGCGGCCGGCCTCATCCTCATCCTGCTGGGCATCACCTACGGCCTGCAGCCCTCCGGCGGCCACGACATGGGCTGGACCGGCACCTGGGTCCTGGCCGAGCTGATCGGCGGCGTCGCCCTGCTGGTGGCGTTCGTGTTCATCGAGCTGCGGGTCCAGGACCCGATGTTCCACCTCGACCTGTTCCGCATCCGGGCCTTCTCCGCCGGCAACGCCGCCTCACTGCTGTCGTCGATCGGGCGCGGCGGCCTCCAGTTCATGCTGATCATCTGGCTGCAGGGCATCTGGCTGCCGCTGCACGGCTACAACTTCGTGGACACGCCCCTGTGGGCCGGCATCTACATGCTCCCGCTCACCGCCGGCTTCCTGGTGGCCGGGCCGGCCGCCGGCTGGCTGTCCGACCGCTACGGCGCCCGCCCGTTCGCGGTGGCGGGCATGCTGCTGGCCGCGGCCAGCTTCGGGCTGCTCATGCTGCTGCCGGCCGACTTCTCCTTCCCGATCTTCGCCGTGCTGCTGCTGATGAACGGCATCGGCATGGGCCTGTTCGCCGCCCCCAACACCACGGGGATCATGAACAGCGTCCCCGCCGGCCAGCGGGGCGCCGCCTCGGGCATGCGGGCCACGTTCCAGAACACCGGCATGGTGCTGTCGATCGGCCTCTTCTTCAGCCTGATGATCGTCGGCCTCTCGGCCACGCTGCCGACCACCATGCGCGACGCCCTCGAGGCCGACGGCGTGCCCTCGGCCACGGCCGAGCAGATCGCCTCCGAGCCCCCGGTCGGCAGCCTGTTCGCCGCCTTCCTGGGCTACAACCCCATGGAGAAGATGGTCGGCCAGGACACGCTGTCCCAGCTCACGCCCGAGCAGTCGGCCGACATCACCGGCAAGACGTTCTTCCCCGAGCTGATCTCGGCGCCGTTCATCGACGGCCTGCGCATCGCCTTCACGGCCTCGCTGGTCATGTGCCTGGTCGCCGCCGGTGCGTCGTGGCTGCGGGGCGGGCGCTACGTTGCCGAGGACGAGGAGGGCGTGGAGGCCCCCCGGCCCCAGGAGCTCGTGCCCGCATGACCGACGAGGACCGCCGCTACCGCATCGGCGAGATGGCCGAACAGCTCGGCGTCTCGCCCCGGACCCTCCGCTACTACGAGGAGATCGGGCTGCTGCGGCCGTCGCACTACAGCCCCGGCGGCGCCCGCCGCTACGTCGAGTCCGACCGCGAGCGCATCCTCCGCATCCGCGAGCTGCAGGCGATCATGGGGTTCGACCTGGACGAGATCCGGGAGATCCTCCGGGCCGACGACCGGCTGGCCGAGCTACGGGGCGAGTACCGCCAGGGCGTGAGCGCGGCCCGGGCCGGGGACATCCTGGCCGAGGCGTCCCGGCTCAACGCCCGCACCCAGGAGCAGGTGCTGGCCAAGATCGCCATCCTCCAGGCCTTCCAGGCCGAGCTCGAGGGCAAGGCCGACCGCTACCGCCAGGTGGCGAGCGAGCTGGAGATCGAGCTGCCGGCCGAGACGAGCTAGGAACGGCCAGGAAGTCGTCGACGAGGGCGATGCAGCCCGAGCCCTCGCCCACCGCCGCCGCGCGGTCGCGCGGCGGCGGCTCGGTCATGGGCGGGGACGGTAGCGGGCCGGAGCCGCGAGACTCGGGGGCGTGACCGACACCATCTTCCTGACCGGCTTCCCCGGCTTCCTCGGGTCGCGGCTGCTGCCGACCATCCTCGGGCGGGCGCCCGGCGAGCGGGCGGTGTGCCTCGTCCAGCCCCGGTTCGAGTCGCTGGCCAAGCAGCGGGTCGCCGACCTGGAGGCGGCCGACCCCGGCCTGGCCGGGCGCATCGAACTGGTGGCCGGCGACCTGACCGAGCCGGGGCTCGGCCTGGGCGACGCCGCCGGGCTGGCCGCCCGCACGACCGAGGTCTGGCACCTGGCCGCCGTGTACGACCTGTCGGTGCCCCGGGACGTCGGGATGCGCATCAACGTCGAGGGGACCCGCAACGTGCTGCGGTTCGCCGAGGGGTGCGGCGGGCTGCGCCGCCACCACTACGTGAGCACCTGCTACGTGAGCGGGCGGCACGCCGGGATCTACCGCGAGTCCGACCTCGACGTGGGGCAGCGGTTCAACAACTTCTACGAGGAGACCAAGTTCCTGGCCGAGGTCGACGTGGCCGCCGCCCGGGACGGGGGCATGCCGACCACCGTGTACCGGCCGGCGATCGTGGTGGGCGACTCCCGCACGGGCGACACCCAGAAGTTCGACGGGCCCTACTTCCTGCTCCAGTGGCTGCTGCGACAGCCCCGGGGGTTCGCGCTGGTGCCGTACGTGGGCGACCCGACGATGGTGCGGTTCACCATGGTCCCGTCCGACTTCGTGATCGGCGCCATCGCCCACCTGTCGGGGCTGGAGGCGTCGGCGGGCCGCACCTACCAGCTGGCCGACCCCCGGCCGCTGACGGTGGACGAGCTGCTGTCCGAGATGTGCCGGGCCACGGACCGCCGCGGCGTGCGGGTCCGCCTACCCCACCGCCTGACGACGTGGGCGCTGGACCACGTGGCCCCGCTGCAGCACTACATCGGCATCCCGGCCAGCGCGGTGGAGTACTTCGTCCACCCGACCCACTACGACACGAGCGCCGCCTCCCACGACCTCGCCGGCAGCGGCGTCGCCTGCCCCCCGGCGGCCGAGTACCTCCCGACCCTGGTCCGCTTCATGACCGAACACCGGGAGGCGAATGTGGGGGTGATGATCTAAGGGCGCCACGCGGAAGGCCCCGGCCGGAGCCGGGGCCTTCGTGGGGGAGGCGGTTGTGGTGTTGGTGCGGCTTACCGCTGGGCCTCCCACTTGAATTCGACACCCCGCAGGGTGGAGTCGGCGGGCGCACCGGGGGCGGCCTTGATGCTGACCGCGTAGGTGGCCACCTGGTCGTTGTCGCTGCCGGCGACGTTCCAGTGACTGAGCTCGGCCGAAGCTGCCGCGCTGTAGCTGCCCGGCATCGCACTCAGCGCCACGCCGTCATAGATGGTGACCGGCGCAGCCGGGCCGGAGCCGTCCGTGTCCCGAGTCACCGTGACCAGCGTCTTGGTGTCAAGGGCGTTGGTCGCCTGGCCCTTGTTGCTGACGAACATCCGGACGTCGGCGGCGACCTCGCCCTTGTAGGTGATGTCGATCTGCCGGCCGTTGATGCCGGTGTCGGTGAGGTAGCCGTCCCAGTCGGACAGGACCTGATTGTTGCTGGTCGGCTTGCCGATGCCGTCGAGGCCGAAGCTGAACATCGGGGCGACGAACTGCTCGTCCAGCGTGACGCTGCCGGCGGTGGCCCAGTTGTTGTCGGCGTTCGGATCGGTCTGGGCCTGGAAAGCGGCGTTCGAGAACCCGAGCACCGCCGTTATCCCGAGACCGAACCCGAGAGCGACCGAGGTGATCTTGGCGATCTTGCGGGAACGGTGGGTCGTGGTTGCCACGTCTGTGTGCCTCCTGTTTGCGCACCACGGTGGTGAGCTCTTTGTGACGACTCGATTGTCCGCGAGGGCGGTCATTGCCACATCGGCCCCCAGGAGTCATGTGGCCGTACACCTCCGGCAGTACGCGGAAGGGCCCCGGCCGAAGCCGGGGCCCTGTGTTGAAGGAGGTCGGTGCTTTGGGGGTTAGGCCTGCTGCGCCTCCCAGACGAACTTGACGCCCTTGGCGGTGGCACCGTTCGCCGCGTGGCCGTCGCTCGTGATCTGGACGGTGTAGGTGGCAGAGGCGGGGGCACCGGCGTCGATGTCCCAGTGGTTCTCCTCACTGGCGGCCGACGCGAAGTCCGTCGGCAGGTCGCTCAGGGCCACGTCGGTGAAGACCGCGACACCGTCGCGCTCGACCGTGACCAGAGTGTTGTCCTCCAGGCCATCGCGGATGTCGGCGGCGCTGGTGTCGACGTACATACGCACCTGTGCGGCCGGACCGCCGGAGTAGTTGACGGTCAGGCTCCGACCAGCGTCGTTGTCGTTGGCGTTGAGGTTGGCGAAGTCCTCCGCCAGGTAGCCGTCGTACGTGGCGATGTCGGCGCCGTCGCTCTGCGGACGGGGCTGACCGCCGAGGCCGAACGAGAACAGCGGGGCGGTCT
>DATFRN010000024.1:0-15110 GCA_035263165.1 Acidimicrobiales bacterium
TTACGTCATCCCCCGTCTCCAACCCGTTCTCCCAGCCAGGCTAGCAACCGTCTGGCGGAGTCGGTTGCGGATTCGGCGTGACGTAGGCCATCCATGACACGTGTCAACGTGGCCAGGTCGGTGAGCGCCTGGGTGCCGTCGGTGGCGGTCGCCGCCCCCAGGCGTACCGCGGCGATCTCCCGCCGGGCCACCTCGGTGTAGAGGCGCCGCACGGCGTCGAAGGGCTGGGAGGTCGGGTCGTCGACCAGCAGCCGGGCCAGCAGGTCGGCCACGTCGGGGGACGCCGACTCGACCGCCTCGTGGTGGGTGTCGGCGGCCACCAGGGCCTCGTAGGCGGCCCGCTGGACCGGGTCGTCGAACAGGGCGGCGTCGAGCCACTCGCCGACCGCCTCGGGGTCGTGCACGGCATGCAGCAGCACCTCCAGCCCCGGCCCCTCGGCCTGGGCCCGCCGCCGCCGGGCGCCGTTGACGGCGGCGGCCGGGCGCCGCCCCGCCTCCTCGCCGTACCCGGGCGGGGGCACGTCGTCGGGGGCGTTGTCGACCGCCCGCGGCCCGCGGTCCCGCGTCCGCTCGGTCGAGCCGGACCCGGACGCCGCCGGCCGGGACGGCCGGGACCGGGCCCGGTCGAGCAGCGGCCGCAGTCGGTCGGGCTCGATCCGGGTCCGGGAGGCCACGTCCATCAGGTACTGGTCCCGCACCAGATCGGACGGGTGCTCGGCCACGATCGCCAGCGCCCGCTCGGCGGCCCGGGCCCGGCCCTCGTGGCTGCCGAGGTCGGCGGCGGCGAAGGCCCGGTCGAGCCGGAAGCGCAGGAACGGCGTGGCCCCCTCGACCGCCGCCGCCAGCCGGCCGGGGTCGGCGGCCGCCACGTCGGCCGGGTCCTGCCCGGGGGGCAGGTCGGCCACCGCCACCTCGAGGTCGTGCTCGCGCTCCCAGCGGTAGAACCGCTCGGCCGCCGCCTGCCCGGCGCCGTCGGCGTCGAACGCCAGCACCAGCCGCCGGGCCGCGAACCGGGTCAGCAGCGTCACGTGCTCGTCGGTCAGCGCGGTGCCGCAGCTGGCCACCGCCAGCGGCACGCCCGAGCGCTGGAAGCCGATCACGTCGGTGTAGCCCTCGCAGATCACCGCCGTCCCCGACGACACGATCGACGTCTTCGCCCGGTCGAGCCCGTACAGCACCTTGGACTTGTTGTAGAGCGGGGTTTCGGCCGTGTTCTTGTACTTGCCCTTGTTCCACTCGGTCTCGCCGCCCGGCAGGATGCGGCCGCCGAAGCTGATGGGGTCGCCCCGGTCGTCCCGGATGGGGAACATGATCCGGGCCCGGAAGTGGTCCTGCAGCCGCCCCCGCACGTTCCGCCCCAACCCGGTGCCGGTGGCCAGGTCGTCGTTCAGCCGCAGCGCCCGGCACAGGGCGTCCCGGTCCTCGGGGGCCCAACCGATGCGGTGCTCGCGCACCACGTCGCCGTCGAGGCCCCGGGCCCGCAGGTAGCTGCGGGCGGCACCGGCGTCGGGGCCCGACAGCAGCCGCTCGTGGTACCACTCGACCGCCCGGGCCATGGTGTCGACCAGCTTGGCCCGCCGCCGCCGCCCCTCGCCCTGGTCGCGGTCGGTGTAGCGCAGCGTGACGTTGGCCTTGGCCGCCAGCACCTCGACCGCCCGGGGGAAGTCGAGCTGCTCCTTCTCCATGACGAAGTCGATGACGTCGCCGTGAACCTGGCAGCCGAAGCAGTAGTAGTAGTTCTCGCTGGGCCGGACGTTGAACGAGCCCGTCTTCTCGTTGTGGAACGGGCACAGCCCCACCCAGGCACGGCCCACGCGCCTCAGCTGGGTGTACTCCCCGACGATCCGCACGATGTCGGACGTGGCCCGGACCGTGGCGACGTCCTCCTCGTGGATGCCCATCGGGCCAGAAGGTTACCGGCGGCCCCCGCCGGCGCCCCGGCCACCACCGCCCCGGCCTCCCCCGGCGGGGCGGCGGGCGGCCATCTCGTCGCGCAGCGTCTTGCGGGCGTTGCGCAGCTCGGCCTTGACGTCCTCCTTGACGGCCTGGGCCTCGACCTTGAGCTCGTCCCGGACCGCCTTGGCGTCGTCCGGCCAGCGGGCCTGGGCCCGCACCTCGTCGCGCACCCGCAGCAGCTCCTCCCGCAGGCGGCGCAGCTCCTCGCGGTGGGCCTCGAGCTGCTGGCGCCAGCCGCCCCCGCCGGCGCCGCGGCCGCCGCCGTGGCGGAACTCCCGGGTGCGCTGGCCGGCGCCCCGGCGCACGGTCTCCCGCACCTCGGGCCGGTCGACCAGCATGTCGTCGAACTCGGCCTGGGCCTCGGCCATCTTGGTGAGCAGGCGGGCCAGCGTGTCCTGCTCGGCCCGGGTGAGGGCGTCGAACCCGGCCCGCGGGCCGTAGACCGCGTCGAGGGCCACCTGGCGGGCGTCGACGCCGCCCGGCGTGAGCTCGACGGTCTTGATCCGGCGGTCGTGGGGGGCGACCTCGCGCTGGACGTAGCCCCGGGCCTCGAGCCCGTCGACCACCACGGTCACGAACGAGGCGTCGCAGCCCCAGCGGTCGGCCAGGTGGCGCATGGGGACGGCCTCGCCCGGCTCGAGCTCGAGCAAGCTCTTGAGCATGGGCGGGGTGAGGCCCAGCTCGTCGGCGGTGCCGATGAACTTGGACTGGTTCTCCGCGGAGAAGAAGAGCTCGGCCACCGCCTTGGAGATGCTCCTGGCCGCACTCGCTCGGTCCACGTGACGGATGTTACCCGGGCAACGAGATGTTTGTGCCAGATCAACGATTAATCCGAAAAGATCGTTGACTCAGATCAACTACTTCTGCAAGCATCACCGCCATGCCCCCCTCCCGCGTCCACCCTGCCATCCGGGTCGCCTCCCTCCGGAAGCATTTCGGAGCGCTCCCGGCGCTCGACGGCATCGACCTCGAGGTCCCCACCGGCACCGTGCTCGGGCTCCTCGGCCCCAACGGCGCCGGCAAGACCACGGCCGTGCGCATCCTCACCACCATCCTCCGCCCCGACGGCGGCCGGGCCGAGGTGCTCGGCATCGACGTCGCCCGCCACCCCCAGGCGGTGCGCGAGCGCATCGGCCTGGCCGGCCAGTACGCGGCGGTCGACGAGAACCTCACCGGCCGGGAGAACCTGCGCCTGGTCGGCCGCCTCGCCCACCTGCCCCGCCGCACGATCGCCCCCCGGGCCGACGTGCTGCTCGACCGATTCGGCCTGAGCGACGCGGCCGACCGCCCCGCCCGCACCTACTCGGGCGGCATGCGCCGCCGGCTCGACCTGGCCGCCGCCCTGGTGCACCGGCCCCCCGTCCTGTTCCTCGACGAGCCGACCACCGGCCTCGACCCCGCCAGCCGCAGCGACCTGTGGCAGGTGATCGAGGACCTGGTGGCCGACGGCTCGTCCGTGCTGCTGACCACGCAGTACCTGGAGGAGGCGGACCGCCTGGCCGACCGCATCGCGGTCATCGACAAGGGCCGGGTCATCGCCGAGGGCACCCCGGCCACCCTCAAGGCCGGCCTCGGCGGCACCGTCGTGGCCGCCGACTTCGGCGAGCCCGCCGCCTCAGCCCGGGCCGCCGGCGTGCTGTCGTCCCAGCTCGGCCTCTCCCCCGAGCTGGACGGCAGCACCCTCCAGCTGACCGTCGACGACGGCCCCCGCACGCTCACCCGGGTGCTGCGGGCGCTCGACGACGCCGACCTCACCCCCGCCGGGCTCACCGTGCGCGAGCCCAGCCTCGACGACGTCTTCCTCACCCTGACCGGCCACCGGGACGGGGACGACGACGCCGCCGATCCCACCCGCGAACCCGCCCTGGCCCGAGGTGCCGCATGACCGCCACCACCCTCCCCCGCCCCACGGCCCTGGTCGAGCCGCCGGCCGCGCCGTCGCTCGCCCTGCGCAGCCGACACGCCGCCGGCGACGCCGTGGCCGTCGCCAAGCGCAACCTGCTCGCCTACGTCCGGCTGCCCGAGCTGGCCGTGTTCTCCACCATCCAGCCGATCATGTTCGTGCTGCTGTTCCGGTACGTGTTCGGGAACTCGATCAACCTCTCCGACCCCAACGTCGCCTACGTCGACTACCTCATGCCGGGGATCATCGTGCAGACCGCGGTGTTCGGCGCCGCCGCCACCGGCATCGGACTGGCCGAGGACCTGCAGAAGGGCCTGATCGAGCGGTTCCGGTCGCTGCCCATGGCCCGCTCGGCGGTGCTGGCCGGGCGGACGCTGGCCGACGCCGTGCGCAACGTGTTCGTGATGGCGCTCATCACACTGGTGGGCGTGGCCGTCGGGTTCCGCATCCACGGGGGTGTCCCGGCCTACCTGGGCGCCCTGGCCCTGATCCTGGTGTTCGCCTTCGCCCTGTCGTGGGTCGTGGCCACCATCGGCCTGTCGGCCTCCAACGGCGAGGCGGCCCAGGCCGCCATCTTCCCGCTGCTGTTCCCGCTCACCTTCGCCTCGTCGGCCTTCGTGGACACGTCGTTCATGCCCGGCTGGCTCCAGGCGTTCGCCGAGCACCAGCCGGTCACGATCACGGTCAACGCCGCCCGCGACCTGGTGCTCGGCCACCCGGTCGGGTGGGGCGTGCTCGCCTCGCTGGCCTGGTCGGCCGCGATCCTGGCGGTGTTCGGCCCCCTGGCCGTGCGCCGCTACCGCCGGGCCGCCTAGGCCCGAGATCTAGGGACGGTCCCGGCTGACGCGGCGGTCGCCGGGACCGTCCCTGGTGCGCGCTCTACCCTGGGTCCAGCACGGAGGTGGGCATGCGGACGACGCCGGCGCTGACGCCCCGGGAGGTGGCGTCCTCGATCGACGAGCTGGTGGCGGGAGCCACCGACCGGCGGCCGTTCCACAACGCCGACGGCAAGTCGGGCTCGGGGTTCGAGCGGCTGCGCATCGGCGGGCGGCCCCACGTGCTCAAGGTCATGCACGTCGACGACGACTGGATCGCCCGGTCGGCCGGCGACCTGGCCTGCCGGCAGGTGACGGTGTTCGCCGCCGGGGTGCTCGACGCCCTGCCGCCGTCGATCGACGCCCCGGTGGTGGGGGCGGCCCGGGGGTTCGGCCCCCGGGGGCTCGGGGCGGCGGTGCTCATGGCCGACGTGGGCGACCGGCTGGTGCCGGAGGGCGACACCGCGGTGCCCGCCGCCCAGCACGCCGCGTTCGTCGACCACCTGGCCGAGCTGTCGGCCGCGTTCTGGGGCTGGACCGACACGATCGGGCTCGTGCCGCCGTCGATCCGGTGGTCGTTCTTCGGGCCGGGGATGATCGAGGTCGAGCGGGCCCGGGGGTTCCCCGACCCGGTGCCCGGCATCGCGGCCCGGGGATGGGAGGCGTTCGACGAGCGGGCCCCGGCCGACGTGCGGTCCGCCGTCCACGACCTGCGGGCCGCACCCTGGGTCGTCGCCGACGCGCTGGCGGCCACGCCGTCGACGTTCGTGCACGGCGACTGGAAGATGGGCAACCTCGGCAGCCATCCCGACGGGCGCACGATCCTGCTCGACTGCGCCTACCCGGGCGAGGGCCAGGCGTGCGCCGAGCTGGCCTGGTACCTGGCGCTCAACGCCGCCCGGCTGCCCGAGCCCAAGGAGGCGGCCATCGCCCGGTTCCGCGCCGCGCTCGACCGCCACGGCGTGGACACGGCCGCCGGCTGGTGGGACCGCCAGCTCGGGCTGGCGCTGCTCGGCATGCTGGTGATCTTCGGCTGGGAGAAGTCCCTCGGCGCCCAGGCCGAGCTGGACTGGTGGATCGCCCGGGCCCGGGCCGGCACCGCCTGGCTGTAGCAGCCCCGCCGGCACCGGCGATGATGACGGCGTGCACGCCGAGGTCGCCACCGACGCCGGGGACAGGGTCGAGGAGGTCGTCCTGCTCGACCCGGACGGGCGGCCCGTCGGCACCGCGCCCAAGGCCGGCGTCCACCACGCCGCCACCCCCTACCACCTGGCCTTCTCCGCCCATGTCGTCGACCGGCGGGGCCGGGTGCTGCTGACCCGGCGGGCGCCGGGCAAGCCCACCTGGCCCGGCGTGTGGACCAACGCCTGCTGCGGCCACCCCGCGCCGGGCGAGACGCTGCGGGAGGCCGTGACCCGCCGGCTGGCCCACGAGCTGGGCCTGACCCCGGTGCGCATGGGCGTGGCCCTGCCCGACTTCAGCTACCGGGCCACGATGGCCGACGGCACCGCCGAGCACGAGCTGTGCCCGGTCGTCGTGGCCGAGGTCGACGGCCGGCCGGCGCCCAACCCCGACGAGGTGGCCGGCACCCGCCGGCTGCGGTGGCCGGCCTTCCTGGCCCGGGCCCGGCGCCGGCCCCACAGCCTCAGAACGGGCGCGGACGGGTCACGTCATCCCGGCCGCCGTGGTCTGTGCTTCCCGCTCGTGCTGCTTCGCCGCGGGCCGCTGGAGCCCCGGCTACGCCTGTCGGCGCAGCCTCTGAGCCCGTGGGCCGTCGCCCAGGCCGCCGTCCTGGCCCGGGTGGTGGCCGACCCGCTGGCCTGGCTCGACGCCCATGCGGTCCCGCCCCCCGACCCGGACGCACGCCGGGCCACGTCCACGACCGGCATCGGCCTCGACGTGGCTGTCACCGTGCCCGACCCGCCGGACCCGGCCGACCCCCTGACCCCGGTGCGGGCGCCGGTCGAGCGGGTGCTGCGGGAGGCGCTGGCCGCCGGCGAGGCCGAGCTGCTGGCCCTCGACCCCGAGCTGGCCCCGGTCACCGGCGAGGTCCGGGGCCTGGTGGCCGCGGGCGGCAAGCGGCTGCGCCCCGCCTTCGTCTACTGGGGCCACCGGGCCACCGGGGCCGACCACGACGACGCCGTCCTGACCGTGGCCGCCGCCGTCGAACTGCTCCACACCTTCGCCCTGCTCCACGACGACGTGATGGACCGCTCCCCCACCCGCCGGGGCCGGCGCACCGCCTACCGCACCCTGGCCGACCACCACGCCGCCGCCGGGCTGCGGGGCGACGCCACCCGGTTCGGCGTCAGCGCCGCGGTGCTGGCCGGCGACCTCGCCTTCGTGTGGGCCGACGACCTGCTCGACCGGGCCGCGCTGGCGCCCGCCGCCCGCGCCCGGGCCCGCCAGGCGTTCACCACCCTGCGGGTCGAGGTCATGGCCGGCCAGTACCTCGACCTCCGCCTGGCCGAGGACCCCGACGCCGGCGAGGCGGCAGCCGAGCGGGTAGCGCTGCTGAAGTCCGGGCGCTACACGGTGACCCGGCCACTCCAGTTGGGTGCGGCGCTGGCGCCACCCGACCCCGACCCCGACGCCCGGGCGGCACTCGACGCCACGCTGCGCCGCTACGGCGACGCCGTGGGGGTCGCCTTCCAGCTGCGCGACGACATCCTCGGCCTCGTCGGCGACCCGGCCGAGACCGGCAAGGGCCGGCTCGACGACCTGCGGGCCGGCAAGCGCACCCTGCTGGTCCTGCGGGCGCTGCGGCTGGCCCCCGCGGCCGACCGGACCGTCCTGGCCGGCGCGCTCGGCGACCCCGACCTGGACGAGGCGGACGGCGCCCGCTGCCGGGCCATCGTCGCCGGCTGCGGCGCGCTGGCCTCGGTCGAGGCCGACCTCGACGCCCACCACGCCCGGGCCCTGGCCGCCGCCGCCGGCCTGACCCCGCCGGCCCGCGGGGCGCTGGAGCGGCTCGCCGGCCTCGCCCTCCGCCGCCGGGCCTAGGACGCAGCGCCAACCAGGGCGGCGATCTTGCGCCGGGCCTGGTCGGCCATGAACGGGTTGGTGTGCTGGTAGTACGGCAGTGCCCCGATGGCCGTCGAGACGGCCCAGCCCCGGCCCCGCAGCCAGGTGGCGTCGTCCACCCCCACCTCGGCCCGGAACGCCTCGCGGTCGGCGCCGGCGAACAGCTCCCACGCCACGATCAGGTCGCAGGCCGGGTCGCCGACCCCCATGGTCCCCCAGTCGATGACCGCGGCGATGCGCCCGTCCCGCACCAGCAGGTTGCCGGCGGCGATGTCGCCGTGCAGCCACACCGGTGGGCCGTCCCAGGGCGGGGCGGCCAGCGCCTCGTCCCACACCGCGGTCACCGCCGGCCCGTCGGCCAGCCCGGCCGCCGCGGCCTCGGCGGTCGAGTGCCGGGTAGAGCGGTCCCGCTCCGCCAGCGGAACGCCCCGGCCGTAGTTGGCGGCGCTCGGCCGGGGGCCGGCGTCCAGGCCGTCGACGGCGTGGAGCGCGGCGACGAACCGGCCCAGGTCCCGCGCCGCTCGGGCGGGGTCGAGCGGGGCGACCGTGGCGTCGTCGCCGGCCAGCCACGGGTAGACCGACCACGGGAAGGGGAACTCGTCGCTCGGCTCCCCGAGTGCCAGCGGCACCGGGATCGGCAGCGGCAGCCGGGGCGCCAGCACCGGCAGCCACCGGTGCTCCCGCTCGATGGGCCCGGTCGACGACGGCCGCAGCGGCAGCCGGGCCACCAAGTCGTCGCCCAGCCTGAACAGGGCGTTGTCGGTCCCTGTCGAGTCGACCCTCCGCACGGGCCGGTCCGCCCACTCGGGCCGCTGGGCCGCCAGCAGCCGGCGCACCAGGCCCGGGTCGCTGGGGATCTGGTCGTCGTGCAGCCTCACGGCCGCGCCGGTAGCTCGTCCTGGTCGTCGACCGTCTCGGCCAGGGCCGCCTCCCGCCGGTCCTTGCGGATCGACAGCAGGATCGCCACGGTCAGCACCAGGGCGATGACCCCCAGGCTCAGCGGCGTGGGGATGTGGTACCACTCGGACACGATCATCTTGACGCCCACGAAGGCGAGGATGACCGCCAGCCCCTCCTGCAGCAGGCTGAACTTGTCCCGGAGGTCGGCCAGCAGGAAGTAGAGCGCCCGCAGGCCGAGGATGGCGAAGGCGTTCGAGCTGAACACGATGAACTGCTCGCGGCTGACCGCCAGGATGGCCGGGATCGAGTCGACGGCGAAGACCACGTCGCTGGTCTCGATCACGATCAGGACCGCCAGCAGCGGGGTGGCCAGCAGCTTGGCGTTCTCCCGCACGAACAGCCGCTGGCCGTTGTACTCGGTGGTCGACGGTATGACGCGCCGCACCACCTTGAGGGCCGGGTTCTGCTCGGGGTGCACTTCGTCGTCGTCCCCGTGCCGCAGCATCCGGAACGCCGTGATCAGCAGGAACGCCCCGAACACGAACAGCATCCACTCGAACCGGTTGAGGAGCGACACCCCGACGAGGATGAAGGCGAACCGCAGCACGAGGGCGCCGAAGATGCCCCAGAACAGCACCCGGAACTGGTACTCCCGGGGCACGGCGAAGTAGCTCATGATCAGCGCCCACACGAAGACGTTGTCGACGCTGAGGCTCTTCTCGATCAGGTAGCCCGAGATGTACTCGGTGGCGGCCTGGCCGCCGTGCCAGCCGAAGATCACCGCGGTGAAGGCCACGCCGATGCTGATCCAGACCGCCGACTCGATGGCAGCCTCCTTCATCGTCGGCGCGTGCGGGCGCCGGTGGACGATGAGCAGGTCGAAGACGAGCATCGCCACCACGACGAGGAGGAACACGACCCAGACCCAGATGGGGACGTGGAAGCTCGCGAAGTTCGACTTGGACGACGACTCCGATGTCACCGTTGCGAGCGTGGGGAGCAACCAACTACCTCCGGCTGTACGGGAACCACAAGGACCGACAGCCGAAGGTCTCGCCCGCCCAATAGGCCGTGGTCACCGGGCTGGGCGGCGGTGGTGCCCGCCGCTCGGCCGTGATGACGATTCCCACGTTGAGGGCTACTCCCCTTCGGGTCTCCCGCACTCTAGCGGGGGCGGCCCCCCGACCCGATCACCGGGTGTCGCCCGAGGCCGCGGCCCCCACGATGGCCTGCGCCGCCGCCAGCCGGGCCACGGGGATCCGGAAGGGCGAGCACGAGACGTAGTCGAGCCCCACCCGCTGGAAGAAGGCGATCGAGGCGGGGTCGCCGCCGTGCTCGCCGCACACGCCCAGCTTGATGTGGCGGTTGGCCGCCCGGCCCCGCTCGGCCGCCAGCTCGACCAGGGCGCCCACGCCCCGGGTGTCGATGGTGTCGAACGGGTTGCGCCGCAGCAGGCCGTGCTCGAGGTAGACGGGCATGACCCGGGACTCGACGTCGTCGCGGCTGAACCCGAAGGTCATCTGGGTGAGGTCGTTGGTGCCGAAGCTGAAGAAGTCGGCCACCTCGGCGATCTCGCCGGCCTCCAGGGCGGCCCGGGGGGTCTCGATCATGGTGCCGATCGTGATCTCCAGCTTGCGCCGCGACCCCTTGAGCGCCTGGGCGATGGCGTCGGTGACCCAGGCCCGGGCCTCGGCCATCTCCTCCCGGGAGATGGTGAGCGGGATCATGATCTCGACCACCGGCTTGCCGCCGTCGCGGGCCCGGTCGAGGGCGGCCTCGACCGCCGCGCGCACCTGCATGCCGTAGAGGCCGGGCTTGACCACGCCGAGGCGCACGCCCCGGGTGCCGAGCATGGGGTTCTGCTCGCTCCAGGAGCGGGCGGCGGCCAGCAGCGAGCTCTCCTCGCCGGTGAGCTCGCCGGTCGCCTCCCGGATGGCCAGCTCCTCCACGCTGGGCAGGAACTCGTGCAGCGGCGGGTCGAGCAGCCGCACGGTCACCGGCAGGCCGTCCATGGCCTCGAAGATCTCGACGAAGTCGGCCCGCTGGGCCGAGCGCAGCTTCTCCAGCGCCGCGGCCTCGCCCTCGGGCGTGTCGGCCAGGATCATCTCCCGGACGATCGGCAGCCGGTCGTCGCCGAGGAACATGTGCTCGGTGCGGCACAGGCCGATGCCCTCGGCCCCCAGCTCGCGGGCCTTGGCGGCGTCGGCCCCGGTGTCGGCGTTGGCCCGCACGCCCAGCCGGGCCCGGCGAGGGTTGCGCCCGCCCCGGATGGCGTCGGCCCAGCCCAGCAGCGTGTCGAGCTCGGGCGGCGCCTCGGTGGTCGACAGCTCGACCTCGCCGAGCACCACGGTGCCGGTGGTGCCGTCGAGCGAGATCACGTCGCCCTCCTTCACCGTCACGCCGCCGGCGGTGAACGATGCGCCCGAGATCTTGACGGCCTCGGCGCCGACGACGGCGGGGATGCCCCAGCCCCGGGCCACCACGGCCGCGTGGCTGACCAGGCCGCCCCGGGCGGTGAGGATGCCCTCGGACGCCTGCATGCCGTGCACGTCCTCGGGCGAGGTCTCGCTGCGGACGAGGATGACCTTGGTGCCGTCCGCGGCGGCCTCGGCGGCGTCGTCGGCGGTGAAGTAGGCGGCGCCCACGGCCGCCCCGGGAGAGGCGGCCAGGCCGGTGGCGATGACCTGCACGTCCTTGGAGGCGAACTGCGGGTGCAGGACCTGCTCGACGTGGTCCTCGGAGATGCGCTGGAGCGCCTCCTGGCGGGTGATCTTCCACCCGCGGCGGCGCTGGTTGGTCATGTCGACCGCCATGCGCAGGGCGGCCCGGCCGGTGCGCTTGCCCACCCGGGTCTGGAGCATCCAGAGCTTGCCCCGCTCGATGGTGAACTCGGTGTCGCACATGTCCCGGAAGTGGGCCTCGAGCCGGGCGAAGATCCCGAGCAGCTCGTCCTTGACCCCGGGGAAGTGCTCGCCCAGGTCGTCGAGGTTGAGCGTGTTGCGGATGCCGGCCACGACGTCCTCGCCCTGGGCGTTGACCAGGAAGTCGCCGTAGGGCCGGTCCTCGCCGGTGGCGGCGTTGCGGGTGAAGCCGACGCCGGTGCCCGAGTCGTCGTCGCGGTTGCCGAACACCATGACCTGCACGTTCACCGCGGTGCCGAGGTCGTGGGGGATCTTCTCCCGCTCGCGGTACGCCCGGGCCCGGGCGCTGTCCCACGAGCTGAACACGGCCTCGATCGCCCCCCGCAGCTGGCGCTGGGGGTCCTGCGGGAACGCCCGACCGGTCTTCTCCTTGACCAGCTTGCGGTAGAGGATGCACAGGTCCTTCAGCGACTCGGGCGGCAGGTCCGCGTCGGAGGTGACCTTGGCGTTGCGCTTGGCCCGCTCCAGCTCGCTCTCGAACGGCTCGCCGTCGAGGCCGAGCACGATGCGGGCGTACATGGCGATGAAGCGCCGGTAGGAGTCGTAGGCGAAGCGCTCGTCGGAGGTGACCTGGGCCAGGCCCTTCACGCTGCGGTCGTTGAGGCCGAGGTTGAGGACGGTGTCCATCATCCCGGGCATCGAGAACTTGGCCCCCGACCGGACGCTGACCAGCAGCGGGTCGCCGGCGTCGCCGAGGCGGCGCTTCATCGCCTTCTCGAGCCGGCCCGTGTGCCGGGCCACCTCGTCGGAGAGGCCCTTGGGCCAGCCGGAGCGCATGTAGTCGCGGCACGCGTCGGTCGTGATCGTGAACCCCGGGGGTACGGGCAGGCCGAGGACCGAGGTCATCTCGGCGAGGTTGGCGCCCTTCCCGCCGAGGAGGTCCCGCATCTCCATGGGCGGCTTGGGGTGACGATGATCGAACGCGTAGACGTACGGCACGGCGATGGTCCGTTCTGCTTCCTGTCGGTTTTTGGGGCTGGTCAAGCCTACGCCCGGCTGTCAACCCGTCGGACCGAAGCGCTCCACCCGGATGCGGTCGACCGGCAGGCCGCCCTCGACCAGGAGGCGTCCGGCGTGCTCGACGAAGCCCGCCGAGCCGCAGACGTAGGCCGTGAGGCCGGCCGGCGGTGGGCCCGGCCCCAGGTCGGCGGCCGCCAGGCGCCCCGGCGGCCGGGTCTCGCCCGGCGGAGCCGTGCGGCTGTAGACGACGGTGACCTCGGGGCCGGGCAGCTCGGCGGCGTAGTAGAGGTCCTCCGGGCTGCGGACGGAGGCGACCAGGCGCACGAGGTCGCTCCGGCCCCTCGCCCGGGCCAGGCGCAGCATGGCCATCAGCGGCACCAGGCCGGAACCGCCGCCCACCAGCAGGGCGGGCGCGTCGCCGCGCCACACGAACCAGCCGCCGATCGGCCCCCGCACCTCCAGCTCGTCGCCCGCCTCGACCACGTCGTGGAGGTAGCCCGACACCTCGCCGTCGTCGAGCCGCTCGACGGTCAGCTCGATCTCGCCCGAGCCGTCGGGCGCCGACGCCACCGAGTACGACCGGGACGCCGTGTAGCCGTCGGGCGCGGTGAGCCGGACCACGTAGTGCTGGCCGGCCAGGTGGGGCACGGGCCGGGACAGGCGCAGCCGGTAGCTGCGGGCCCGGGACGTCTCGTCGGCCACGGCCACCACGGTCGCCACCTGCCAGGCCGTGGGCCGGACCGGGGCGTCAGTCACCCTGGTAGCGCTGCTCGAGCCAGGGGTCGCCCCGGTCGTGGTAGCCGTTCTGCTCCCAGAACCCCGGGGCGTCGCTGTCCCGCAGCTCGAGGCCCGACACCCACTTGGCGCTCTTCCAGAAGTAGAGGTGGGGCACCAGCAGCCGGGCGGGCCCGCCGTGCTCGGGGTGGAGCGGCTCGCCGCCGACCTCCCACGCCACCCAGGCCTTGCCCCCGGTGACGTCGGCCAGCGGCAGGTTGGTGGTGTAGCCGGTGTGCGACCGGGCCATGACGTAGCGGGCGGTCGGCCGGGGCGCCGCCGCGTGCAGCAGCGTGTCGACCGAGACCCCGGCCCAGCTCATGTCGAGCTTGGACCAGGTGGTCACGCAGTGGATGTCGCCGTGGTACTCGGACGGCTCCAGGGCGTGGATCTCCTCCCAGGTCCACGTCACGGGCCGCTCGACGAGGCCGTCGACGGTGAAGGTCCACTCGGCCAGGTCGAGCCGGGGGGTGACCTCGGCGCTGAGGACGGGCCAGTCGTCGCCGGCGTCGTACTGGCCGGGGGGCAGCCGCTCGGACCGGGGGCTGCGGCCCCGGCCGAAGAACCCGCGCGTCGGACGTGCCATCGTCCGAGGCTAGCGGCGGGCGCGGAGGGAGTACATGAGCGGCAGGGACGGCATCCCGGCCGGCATGCGGTAGATCCCGTCCCGCTCCTCGAGGAACGGCCAGCGGGGGAACAGCGTGTGGTCGAACTCGTGGAACAGCTCGATCGTGTACCCGGCCGCCAGCACCGCGGACAGGACCTCGCCGAGGCCGTGGGTCCACTCGACGGTGACGTTGGCGTCGGTGGCGGCGTCCAGGTCGGCGTAGGTGCCCTCGCCGTCGTCGAACACCTGGGCGCCCGCGTGGAAGTAGGGGTGGGTGACGGTGAGGTCCTCGTCGCCGAGGATGCTGTGGAGCGGATGGAACTCGACCAGGTAGAGCACGCCGCCCGGGGCGGTCAGCGACGCCATGACCTCGGCCCAGCGGCGGATGTCGGGCAGCCAGTTGAGGGCGCCGAGGCCGGTGTAGACGACGTCGAAGGTGCGGCCGCCGACCAGCTCGGCCGCGTCGTAGACGTTGCCGGCCAGGAACTCGGCGTCGAGACCCGCCCTGGTGGCCGCGTCCCGGGCCGCCTCGACGGCCGGGACCGAGAAGTCGAGGCCGGTCACCCGGGCGCCCCGCCGGGCCCACGACAGCGTGTCCAGGCCGAAGTGGCACTGGGGGTGGACGAGAGTGCGGCCGGCGACGTCGCCCAGCTCGCCGGGCTCGAAGGCCCGCAGCCGGGTGGCGGACGGGTCGGCGAGGAACTCCTCCAGGCCGTAGAACTCGCTGCCCACGTGGATCGGGGCCCGCTCGTCCCACCACGCCCTGTTCGTGTCGAACGACGCGCGGTCGTCACTGTCGTCGGATCCGCTCATGGCCGCCAGCCTGGCACCCGAAACCGCATCCGAAACCGATGGGGCCGCTGTCACGGCCCGACGGTACGTTCGGGCATGATGCCCGACGACCCCGTGCTCGTGCGCGCCAAGGCGCTGACCAAGCGCTTCGGCGACTACGTGGCCGTCGACGGCGTCGACTTCCAGGTGCGGCGGGGCGAGGTGTTCGGCTTCCTCGGGCCCAACGGCGCGGGCAAGACCACCACCATGCGCATGATCGCCTGCGTGTCGCCGTTCAGCGACGGCGAGCTCAGCGTGCTCGGGCGCGACCCCCGGACCCAGGGCGGCGAGATCCGGGCCCGGCTCGGCGTCGTCCCTCAAGAGGACAACCTCGACACCGAGCTGACGGTCTTCGACAACCTGCTCATCTACGGCCGCTACTTCGGCATGCCGGTCGCCGAGGTCCGGCGGCGGGCCGA
>DATFRN010000025.1:0-2561 GCA_035263165.1 Acidimicrobiales bacterium
CCCCGACCGCCGCCCCGCCCCCTCCGCCGCCGCCCCCGACCGCGCCGCCCAGGGCGGGCGGCGGCGCCGCCGCCCCCGACCCGCCGGTCGCCGCGACCGCGGTCGGTCCCCACCCGCTCGCCGACGCCGGTGCCGACCTGGTCACGCGCGCCGCCGCTATCGCTCTCGTCCGGGTCGCCGGCGGCGGCCCGGGTCTGGTCACGCCCGGCGGCCCGCTCGCTGTCGCCGGCATCGGCCTGGCGGGTGGCGGCCTCGGTCTGGTCATGCCCGGCAGCCCGGTCGCTGTCGCCGGCATCGCCCGGCTCGCCGGTGGTGGGCCCGGTCTGGTCAGGCCCGGCGGCCCGCTCGCTCTCGTCCGGGTCGCTGGTGGTGGGCCCGGTCTGGTCATGCCGGGCGGCCCGGTCGCTGTCGCCGGTCTCGTCCGGGTCGCTGGTGGTGGGCCCGGTCTGGTCACGCCGGGCGGCCCGGTCGCTGTCGCCGGTCTCGTCCGGGTCGCTGGTGGTGGGCGCGGTCTGGTCAGGCCCGGCAGCCAGCTCGCTGTCGCCGGTCGGTTCGCCGGTGGCGGGCCCAGTCTGGTCAGGCCCGGCGACCGGGTCGCCAGTATCGGCCGGCCCGGCGGCGGCCTCGGTCTGGTCAGGCCCGGCGACCGGGTCGCCGGTATCGACCGGGCCGGTGGCGGCCTCGGTCTGGTCAGGCCCGGCGGTCCGGTCGCTGTCGCCGGTTTCGGTCTCGGCCGGGTCGGCAATGTCCCCGGTCTGGTCAGGCCCGGCGGTCCGGTCGCTGTCGCCGGCGTCGGTCTCGGTCTCGGCCGGGTCGGCGGCGGTGTCGGCGCGCGGGGGCGCGCCCGTAGCCCGGTCGGTGTCATCGGCCGGCGGAGGGCGCGTGGGGTCCGCCGGGGGACCGGCGCCCGGGTCGGCGCCGCCGGTCACTCGCGCGTCAGCCAGCCGTCCACGTCCGTGAGCTCGAGCAGGCGGTCGACGGCCGGCGGCACCGACCGCAGCATCACGGCGACCCCGGCGTCCCCGGCGGCGCGCCGCACGTCGAGCAGGGCACCGAGCCCGCTCGAGTCGCAGAAGCTGACCTCCCGCAGGTCGATCACCAGCCGGCCCGGCGGGTCCCCGTGGTCGGCCACGGCCCCGGTCAGGCGCGTCACCACGTCGGCGCGCACGGAGAGGTCGAGCTCGCCGGCCAGGTGGGCGACGAGGTCACCGTTCTCGTCCGTCACCTCGATGTCGAAGCTTCTGGGCATCTGACCTCTCTGCGGTGGCTGGCGCGGCGAGATTCTGCCCCACCCGAGGCACCCCGGCCACCGGGTACAGGATGTCGCATTCAGGCCATCAGCTCACGCTCCAGGGGAGTGTGGAACTTCGGCGTGACCCGCGCGGGCCCGAGCCACCCGGTCAGCTGGTGGGCAGCCGCCTCGACCGCGCGCGCCGCCTCGGCCCCCGGATCCTCCAGCAGCCGGACCACGACCTCGCCCGATCGCCGCTGGGCCCAGCCGCCGACGATCCGGCCGTCCCACCACACGGTCGGGCCGACGTTCCCCGACCGGTCGAACAGCGCCGCCCGGTGGCCGCCCAGGTACCAGTCGCGGTCGCTCCACCCCATCGGCGTCGGGTCGAGCGCCGGCAGCAGGGTGGCCGCCGGCTCGCCCCGGGCCACGGGGTCGACGTCGTCGGGCAGCACCCACCCCGTCCCTCCGCCGTCGTCGCCCAGGTCGACCTCGACCGCCCCCACGGCGGCCAGCGCCGCCCGGGTCGCCGTGATCGTCCACCCCGTCCACCACCGCAGGTCGGCCAGGGTCCCCGGACCGAAGCGGGCCAGCCAGCGCCGGGCCAGGGCCGCCTGCGCCTCGGCCACCCCCGGCTCGGCGCCGTCGGACCCGGGCCCCAGCCACCGGGACATCGGCGCCCACCGGTACTGCGTCGACGTCCACGACCCCCGGGGCCGGCCCCGGACGATCCGCTCGTCGGCCGCCAGCACCGACAGCACCCGGTTGGACACCCGCTGGGTCTGCGCCCACTTGCTGTCGCCGCCCACATGGATCTCGGACCCGAGCTCGGGCACGTCGGCCACCAGCTCGGTGGCCAGCGCCTCGCCCCGGGCCTCGAGCGCGGCGACGGCGGCGTCGCCCACCCGGTCGAGCCATGCGCCGCCCTCGCCCGCCGGGACGAGCCCGCCCTCCTCGATGTGGCCGACCAGCCGGCGCCGCTCGGTGGCGGCGATCGCCCGGGTGCAGGCGGCGTGGACGATCGGAACCAGCTCGACCGGCACGACGAACATGGTGCGCCGCATGCCGAGCAGCCGGACCAGCGTGCGGTCGTCGTAGAGGGCCCGCTCGACCGCCCGCACGGTGGGGGCCTGGAGGCGGGCGGCGGCCGCGAGGTGGACGGTGGCGGGGTCGGTGGCGTGCAGCGCGACCAGGTCGCGGGCGACATCGACCACGGTGGCGGCGTGGTGGGCGGGGGCGAGGTGGTGGCGGGCGGACAGGCGGGCGCGCCGCTCGGCGACGTCGATGGTGCGGGGGCTCCCGGTGCGGATCACCGACGTAGTCTGTCACA